>JAHJML010000040.1 GCA_018821365.1 Actinomycetota bacterium
GGCAGGTCCTTGCTGGTCGGCACCCGGTAGTCGAGAGCCCCCAGGTTCCGGATCCGCCCGGCGTCGTCCATGATGTAGTGCTCCATCAGAGTGTGTCCGAGGCCCTGGATCGCCGCCCCTTCGTCCTGTCCGTGGACCTGGTTGGGGTTGAGGGCCTTGCCGACGTCGCTCACCGTCACGTAGCGATGGATGACGATCTCGCCGGTCTCCTCGTCGACCTCGACCTCGACGGCGGTGGCATTGAACTCGAAGAACACCGGCGACCCGCTGAGGGGATGGCCCGCCACCTTGTCCCAGCGATCCTCACCGTTGCCGATCACCTCTCCGCCGAGAGGCGCCAGCGCCGCCCGGGCCGCCTCGACCACGGTGAACTTGCGGTCGGGGAGACGGACGAGGCCGTCCTCGATGGTGATCTCCGACTCATCGACGCCGTAGTGCTCGGCGGCCATCCGCTTGACCTTGCCGAGGATGTCGCGAGCCGCCTTGAGCACCGCGTTGCCCATGATGACCGTCGAGCGACTCGCCGAGGTCTGCTGGTCGTAGGGCACGGTGGCGGTGTCGCCCATCACCACGGTGACCTCCGACACCGGGATCCCCAACTCGTTGGCGGCGATCTGGGCGAAGACGGTCCTCGCCCCCTGGCCCATGTCCGAGGTGCCCGAGAACACGATGGCACTGCCGTCGGCCAGCAGACGCACCGTCGAGTACGACAGCCCGGTGGTGGGACCCGACTTGGCGCCGAGCGAGATGCCGCGGCCCCGGCCGGGAGGCACCGGAGTATCCCATCCGATCAGTTTGGCAGCCTTCTCCACGGTCTCCCGCCATCGTCCGTCGGCCCGATCGGGCGGGTCGCTGAGGACGAACTCCTCCCCGTACTCGGGGAGGTTGCGCAGCCTGATCTGCACCGCATCGATGCCGAGCGCCCTGGCCCCCTCGTCGAGGTTGAGCTCGCGGCCCCATGAGATCTGGGGCAGGCCGAACCCGCGGAAGGCGGTGCTCGGGGTGGTGTGGGAGAGCAGCGCCCGGGCCACGATCTTGACGTTGGGGACCCGGTAGGGCCCGGCCGCCAGGTAGCTGCTCTTGGTGACCACCCGGTCGGCGATGTCCACGTAGGCGCCGACGAGGAAGTTGCACTCGAACTCCTCGAAGAGGATGGTCCCATCCTCCTGGAAGCCGGTCCTGACCCGGACGTCGATGGCCGCCCGCCGTACCGCCTGGAACGTCTCGTCGAGGGTCAGGATGAGACGGACCGGCCGGCCCGCCCGCAGCGCCATGAAGGCGATCAGCGGCTCGTACTTGGGCTGCTGCTTGCCGCCGAAGCCTCCGCCGAGGTCGGGGGCGATGATCCGCACCTTGGAGAGCGGAAGATCGAGCAGGTCGGCCATGATCTTCTGCAGCCAGAACGGGTGCTGGATGGTGCTCCAGATGACGATCCCGTCGCCGTCGGGCGCCGCCATGAACCCGTGAGGCTCGATGGCGAAGTGGGTGACCATCGGGAACTGGTAGTTGTGGTCGACCACCAGGTGCGCTGCCGCCTCGGCGGCCTCCGTGTCGCCCCACCCGAAGTGGTGCTCGGTCCGCACGTTGCTGCCGTTGAGCGGGTCGCCGGGCCGCACCGCCGGGTCCTGCACCAGCGGCTTGGCCGGGTCGAGGGCATCGGCGACGCTGTAGACGCCGTCGAGGACCTCGTGCTCCACCACCACCAGCCGAGCCGCCTCTTCGGCGGCCTCCCTGGTCGCGGCGGCCACCGCCGCCACCGGCTCGCCGTGGAACTTGGTCTCCCCGACGGCCAGCGGAGGACGGTCCTTGAACTGGGGGCCGAAGAGCGGAACCGGCTGCGGGAGATCGGCCGCCGTCATCACGAAGGCGACCCCGGGAACCGCCTCGGCTGCGGTGGTGTCGATCGAGATGATCCGGGCCCGTGCGCAGTCGAGCTTGACCAGCTTGACGTGCAGCACGTCGCCCGTGGCGAGATCGGCCAGGTACTCCTGATGGCCGGTGACCCTGGCATGTCCGCCACTGCGGTTCGGGGAAGCGCCGATGGCGGTCATGACGTCTCCCCGGCGGCGGCCGCCAGCACCGCGTCGGTGATCTGGCGATACCCGGCGCATCGGCACAGGTTGCCGCCGAGGGCTTCCTGCACCTCTTCGAGGGTCGGGTTGGGGTTGCGATCGAGCAGCGCCTGCGCCGAGACCAATTGGCCGGGGATACAGAAGCCGCACTGGGGAGCGGCCGTGTCGAGGAATGCCTGCTGCAGCGGGCTCAGGTGCCCGTGGTCGGCCAGGCCCTCGACGGTGCCGATCTCGGCCCCGTCGGCCTCCACCGCCAGAGTGATGCAGGAGTTGATGGTGCGGCCGTTCATGGTGACGGTACAGGCGCCGCACTCGCCCTCCACGCAGCATTCCTTGGTGCCGGTCAGGCCCAACTGATCCCGCAGCACGTCCAGCAGGGTGTGGTTCACGGCCACTTCGAGGTTGCGCTCGATCCCGTTCACCACCACGGTGATGTCGAGTATGTCGCTCATTTGCTGCCTCCCTCCGCCAACCGCTCGATGGCGGTGCGCAACGCCCGGGCGCCGAGCACCCGCAGCATCGCCAACCGGTACTCGGGGCCGGAGCGCATCGAGGTCGGCGATGGGCTCGCCTTTGCGAAGATCGTCTCGAAGAGCGGGGCCTTCGCCTCGTCGGGCACCTTGGGGTCGGCCAGCACCCCGGTCCCGTCGATCTCCAGGAAGGGCCGCGGCCCCATGCTGCCGTACGCCAGTCGGGTGGTGCCGGAGGCGTCGACGCCGCAGGCGAGGGTGACCGACGCCAGGTCGGTCCCCTTGCGGCGGGTGTGGCGCAGGTAGGCGGCTCCGTACGGCTCGGGCGGGAACGGCACCTCGATGGCGGCCACCAGTTCGGCTGCCGCCAGCGCGGTCTTGCCGGGACCCACCATGAACTCCTCCACCGGGATCCGCCTGGTCCCTGCGGGCCCGGCCGCGATCACGACGGCTCCGTACACCATCAAGGGTGGAGCGGTATCGGCGGCCGGCGAGCAATTGCAGATGTTGCCCGCCAGCGTCGCCCGGTTGCGGATCTGGACCGACCCGACCACCACGGCCGCCTCCACCAGGGCCGGGAAGCGCTGCTGCATGCGCCGATCCTCGGTGATGTCGGTCATCACCGTCGCCGCGCTCACCGTGAGCCCGGCATCGGACTCCTCGATCCCGGAGGCCAACTCACGTACCCGCTTGAGGTCGACGACGATCCTCGGCTTCGACCACCCGCCCCGCAGTCCGAGCATCAGATCGGTCCCCCCCGCCAGCAGCATCGCCTCGGAGCCGTGCTCCTCGAGGAGGCCGATCGCCTCCTCGAGGGATTCCGGACGGGCGTACCCGAATGCCCTCATGATCAGACGACCTTGTCCGCTTCGTCCATCAACGCCTGCGGGTTGGCGCCTCTGATGAAGTAGAACGGCCGGTCCGCACAGAAGCTCTGGATGAACCGGGCCCGGTCGGCCCGCCGCGCCTCGGTGTCGGTCAAAGGCATGATGTGACCGGGGGCCAGCAGTTCGTTGGTCAGGAAGTAGTTCTGGAGCGAGTGGAACGTCTGGAACTGCTTCTCGAACTCGATCATCTCGCTGAGCGAGGGATCGAAGTTGCCGTCGATGGCCGGGACGAGGACGATGTCCACGTTGCTGGGCTCCAGGTACTCGTCCCAGGTGGGCAGTTCCTCGCCGAAGAAGATCTGGGCTCCCCGCTCCGGAGCCGCCTTGTCGGAACGCTCGGTGCCCTTGGCCCTGGTCTTGATGAACACGGTCTTGGAGCCCATCACCGCCGCTCCCGCCTCGTCGATGACCGTGGTCTCCGTCGAGATCAGTTGTGCCCCCCGCCGGCAGGCCTCGAGTTGGCTCATGCTCTTTCCGTGGTTCGACTCGCCGCCGAGGAGCAGCACGGTCTTGCCCCGGTAACGCACGGCCGCCGAGTGGAACGGGTGCAGCCCTTCGGCCTCCATGCGGAGCGCCAGCACCGTCACGATGGCCTTCTGGAGCGGGCCCTCGGCCCAGTCGCCGGTGAACCGCATCGTCCGGCCGTCCCAGCTCACCGCCTTCTCTGCGGCGTTGCGGTCCCACAGGAGATCGGGCTCACCCAGCGTGATCTCCGGGTGGAGCGTCACGTCGGCCAGCCGGTAGTTCATGAAATCCATGTTGTGGAGGACGTGCTCGGGGACGTCGGGCCCGATCACGTCGACTCGAATGCGGGCAGTTCCCGCCGACATCTCCTCGGAGAGTTGTGCCATGACTGTTCCTCGTTTTCGTTTCGGTGTTGCTCTACAAGTACAAGTTGCCGGGGCCGCTGCCGTTGGAGCCGCGCTCCACCGTACCGGCCGTCGGCGGCAATCCTCGATGCCGACCCGGCCGCCCGCCGTCGCAGGCGGCCGGATTTCGGCTTCAGTCGCCTACCAACTCCGGATGGTCCATCTGGTCGATCAGTTTCGCCGCCTCGTAGGCGTGCTCCCGCATGGTCTGCGCCGCTCGCTCGGGGTCCCGGTCGCGGATCGCTTCGAGAATGCCGTCGTGGCGGTGACCCAGCCACTTCAGGTCCATCCCGGAGGCCGACGCCGTCACGTAGGTGCGCGCGAAGGGCTCGAGCATCGACCACAGCCTCGTCAACGTCGGGTTGTGGGCTGCCTCCACGATGCGCTGGTGGAACAGGGTGTTCTTGAGCGCGTGGTCATGGGGATCGTTGCGGTCGGCCGCCTCGTCCATCTCCGCATAGAGACGGTCGAGATCGGCGAGGCATCTGTCGGTGCGCCGGGTGGCGGCCAGTTTGCCGGCCAGCGCCTCCAATTCGGCGCGCACCTCGATGGCATCGATCAGTTCGTCCTTGGAAGGCTTGCGGACCCGGGAGCCCCGGTACGGCTGCATCTCCACGAAACCCAGCGTCGCCAGGTCACGG
Organism: Actinomycetota bacterium; assembly: GCA_018821365.1. Lineage (GTDB taxonomy): Bacteria > Actinomycetota > Acidimicrobiia > Spongiisociales > UBA11373 > JAHJML01. The sequence goes on from JAHJML010000040.1 coordinate 4,940, forward strand.
AGAGCCTCCCGCACCGGAGCCTGACTGGTCCCGAGCTCGCGGGCGACCCGGGTCTCGACGATGCGAGACCCGGGTGCCAGGACCCCTTCGAGAATCCACGTCAGAATCCGATCCTTGACCAGTTCCGAGAGGACTTCTCTCTCGACGGGCTGGGGGTGGGATTCCAGGGTATCGGTCACAGGATCTCGACCACTCCGTCGGTGCCGTTGACCCGCAGGCGGTCACCGGTCTTGATCTCGCGGGTGGCGACGCCGGTGCCGGTGACACCGGGGATGCCGAACTCGCGGGCCATGACGGCGGGGTGCGCCACCATGCCGCCTGCGTCGCAGACGATCCCGCCGATGATGGCGAACAACGGCGTCCACGCCGGGTTCGTCATCTGGCAGACCATGATGTCGCCCTGCTTGACCTGGTCGAACTCCGCCGGAGAGGAGACGACCTTGGCGATGCCCTCGATGACACCCGGGGAGACCCCGAGGCCCTCGATCCTGCCCTTGGTCTCCGTGTCGTAGTGCAGCTTCTCGGGGAAGCCCCACAGGTTCAGGTAGGGGAACTGCAGCTGGCTCTCGGTGGCCGTGCCGATGAAGTCCGGAGGCCGGATCGCCTCGTTCTTGGCCCGCTCGGCCCGCCGCTCCGCCACGATGCTCTTGGCATCGAAGTTCTCGGGATCACCCATCAGGTACCGCAACTCGTTGTACTTGAGGTACACCGTGTCGTCGGGCTCGGTGAGGACCCCCATCTCTACCAGCTTGCGGCCGATGCAGATCAAGACGACCCGGACGTGCTGGTGGGTGCCCTGGTCGATGTAGAAGTGGTGGTCCGGGGTGAGCGGAGCCATCCTCAGGTTGATCGCATTGGCTGCGATCAGCTTGTCCTTGGCCTCCCCGTCGGGGATGCCCTCGACCAGTTCCACGGACGCCTTCTTGATGTCCTCCTTGAGGTGAGCGACGATGGGCTTGGAGTCGTAGTCCGAGTCGAGGTATCCCTTGATCACGTCGAGGCACGGCTCGGGCGTCTCGAAACGGGAGGGATAGATGAACTCGTGGCTCCACACCGCGTGCCAGCCGAATTCGCGCTGGTAGCGGCTCAGGCCCTCGTCGAGGAACTTCTGACCCCGCGGGGTGCCCTTGAGTGCTGCCAGGATCGCGGCGCCGGCCTCGCTGGCGAAGGCCGCCTTGAGCACGTCGTCGCCCTTGACCTCGTTCTTCAACTCGACCAGCAGAGCGATGGCATCCCAGTTGCGGTCGGATGCCGAGTTCTGCAGCCGGCCCAGGATCTCCTCGTGCTTCTGGGTGATCTCGCCGGCGGCCGCTTCGAGCGCTCCCCGCAGGGCGAGCGTCGCCGACAGCTGTGCGAAGTTGAGCATCCAGTGGATCTTCCAGTGGCGGTCGAGGATGTCGATGCCGTCCTCGAGGATCACCGCCCACTCCATCAGAGGGATCTCGTCCCACTTGTCGATCTTGTCTTCGAGGTACTGGAGGTTCCTCGCCATCTCGGGAACCAGGCGGTCGCGCCACCAGTCCGGGAAGTTGGCCCCGTACACCGGGAGCACGGCGCCCAGATAGGGGCCGATCTTGCCGGCATAGCCGGGATCGTCGGCGGGAACCCGCGGGTAGTAGACGTTGCCGAATTCCTTGGCGGGGACGGCCATGTCCGGGTCACAGGGAACGGCGGCGGTGTAGAGGTATCCGTTGACGACCTTGGCGATCCAGTCCGAGGCAAACGGGGTGCCGAACCGCCGGAACATGTGGTCGCAGGTCATCCACCAACCGGCGATGTCCTCATACATCGGCGAGACCGGCCGGGGGCAGTGCAGGTCGTCGTAGACCCAGAACAGATTCTTTTCCTTCTCGGATTCCCACTCGACGGGGAAGGTCTCGTCCCCGAAGAACTCCGCAATTACCTTGCTGGTGTCTGCCATGACGGCATGTCTCCTTCTCTCGTCCTACGACATTTCCACGGCCCTACGGCCGGCGATGCACCCGAACCCCCTTTGTCCTCACGGCGGTCGCGCTGGCCACCGAACCGACGCACCTGTGCCCTTCAATCATGCGAGTATCCCTGGCGCGACATCGCCCACCGTGCCGGAGGCGACCGGAGGGCGATGGTGAAGTCGAATCTCGGGGTGTCCGGTGCCCCGAGTGGTGCGGAGCCGCACCGGGCCGGTAGGCCCAACGGAGGCGGGCCGGCGGGGTCGGCACCCACGGTGAGGTCCTTGGCCGGGTTGGTGGGCCGTCTGCTTGCCTCTCGACGCTGATACACGACTATCCTCGATAATCGATCACCTATAGACTACGGATGCGGCATGGTCTCGTCAACTGCACTTCCCAGAACCCCGAGTCGCTTGGGACCGGCGTCTTCGAGACCGGCCCCAAAGCTTCGGACCGTTGCCGGGACACGCGAATCCGGAGCGAGCCACCCGTCTGGGATTCGGAGAGGAGACACCTGATGGCCGAACCGGCCACGGTCGACATCGACCCCTCGACCCGCCTGGCGCTCTACCGGAGCATGGTCAGGGCCCGCTACTTCGAGCAACGGGCCTACGACCTGTTCATGGAGGGGATCGTCAAGGGCACCACCCATCTCGGGCTCGGCCAGGAGGCGGTGGCGGCGGGGTTCGCCGAGGCCATGAACCCCACCGACATGACCTTCTGCACCTACCGCGGCCACAACCACACCCTGCTGCGGGGGGCTCCGATGACGCCCCTGATGGGCGAGTTGGCGGGCCGGGACGTCGGGATCTGCGGCGGCAAGGGCGGGTCGATGCACCTGACCGATGTCAGCAAGGGCGCCATGGGGTCGTATGCCATCGTCGGCGCCCATCTCCCGATCGCAGCCGGCGCCGCCTGGGCAGCCCAGGTGCGGCAGTCGGGCCAGGTGTCGGTGTGCTTCTTCGGCGACGGCGCCACCAACATCGGCGCCTTCCACGAGGCGGTCAACTTCGCGGCGGTCTGGAAGCTGCCGGTGGTCTTCGTCTGCGAGAACAACCTCTACATGGAGTACACGCCGATCTCGGCGGTGATCCCGGTGCCGCACCCGGCGGCGGACCGGGCGGCATCCTACGGACTGGAGAGCATCATCATCGACGGCAACGACGCCGACGTCGTGTACGACATGGCGACGAGGACCATCGAGCGGGCCCGGAGCGGGGGCGGCCCGGCCCTCGTCGAGGCCCTCACCTACCGCCACAAGGGCCACTCCCGGGCCGACCCCGGCAAGTACCGGCCCGACGAGGAGGTGGCGGCCTGGATGGCCAGGGACCCGATCGTCCTGTACCGGGAGCGGCTCACCGCCGCCGGCTTCGACCCGACCCTCCTCGACGAGATCGAACAGGCGGGCCTGGCCGAGATCGACGCGACCACCATGGAGATCCGCAACGCTCCCCCGCCGCCCCCCGAGACGATGATGACCCAACTGTGGGCGGACGGAGGCTCCCAATGGCGGAACTGACCTACCGGGCGGCGGTGGCCAGGGGCATCGCCCAGGAGATGGAGCGCGATCCATCGGTCGTGCTGATCGGGGAGGACGTCGCCGCCGCCGGCGGCGTGTTCAAGACCACCTCGGGCCTCCTCGAGCAGTTCGGCCCCGTACGGGTGCGCGACACGCCGATCTCCGAGGAGGCCATCGTCGGCGGGATCATGGGGGCGGCCATGAACGGCCTCCGGCCCATCGGCGAGTTGATGTTCAGCGACTTCCTGGCGACCTGCTGGGACATCGTCGTCAACCAGATCGCCAAGACCCGCTACATGACCAACGGCCAGGTGAGCCTCCCCCTCGTGATCAGGACCGCCAACGGCGGCGGCACCCGATTCGGAGGGCAGCACTCCCAAAGCGCGGAGAACTGGGCGATGGCCATCCCGGGCCTCAAGGTGGTGGCCCCTTCGACCCCCCGCGACGTGGTCGGCCTGCTCGCCGCCTCGGTCCGCGACCCCGACCCGGTGATCTTCTTCGAGCACAAGAACCTGTTCGCCACCAAGGAGGACGTGCCCGACGGCGAGATCGTCGACCGTCTGGGAGAGGCCGCCTTCCGCACCATGGGCGACGACGTCACCATCGTGGCGCTGGCCGCCATGGTGCCGGTGGCGATCGAGGCAGCGGGACTGCTGGCCGCCCAGGGCGTCTCCGCCGAGGTGATCGACCTCCGCAGCCTGGTGCCCCTGGACACGGCCGCCTTCCTGGGGTCGGTCGCCAAGACGGGGCGCCTGGTCACCGTGGAGGAGAACCCCCGCCTCTGCGGATGGGGAGCCGAGATCGCCTCGATCGCAGCCGAGGAATGCATCTGGGACCTCGACGGCCCCATCGTCAGGGTGACCACGCCCCACATCCCCCTTCCGGCGGCAGCCGAGTTGGAGGATCTGGCGATCCCCGACGCCCAACAAGTCGTCCGGGCCGTACTGGCCATGGCGTGACGACGGAGCATTGAGAACCGAGAACCGAGACCCAAGGGAACCACGATGACGAACCGACTCAAGTACTTCGTAGGTGGCGAGTGGCGCATGTCCGAGACGGACGAGTGGTATGAGATCACCAACAGCAGCACCGGCGAGGTGATAGCCGAGGCGCCCCGCTGCACGACCGGGGAGGTCGACGCGGCGGTGGCCGCCGCGGTGGCCGCCTTCCCGGCCTGGCGCGACACTCCCCTCCCCCAGCGTGTCCAGGTGATGTTCCGCCTCAAGGCCAAACTGGACGAGCACCTCAGCGATCTCTCGACCCTGCTGGCTACCGAGATGGGCAAGACCTACAACGAAGCCAGAGGCGACGTCCTCAAGGTCATCGAGGTGGTCGAGTTGGCATGTGCACTCCCGGTGACCATGCAGGGCGACTCGCTGATGAACGTCTCGACCGGATTCGACACGGTGACCTACCGCGAGCCGCTCGGGGTGTTCGTCGGGATCGCCCCCTGGAACTTCCCGGCGATGATCCCGATGGGTTGGATGATGCCCCTCGCCGTCACCACCGGGAACACCTTCGTGCTGAAGGCGGCCTCCTATGTGCCGCAGACCGCCATGCGGATCGCCGAACTGGCCGACGAGTGTGGACTGCCGGCCGGAGTCCTCAACGTGGTCACCTGCTCCCGCCACGAGGCGGAGCGCCTGCTGACCCACCCCGACGTGCGGGGCGTCAGCTTCGTGGGGTCCAGGGAGGTCGGGCTGCACGTCTACCGGACCGCCACCGCCGCCGGCAAGCGGGTGCAGGCGCTGACCGAGGCCAAGAACCACGCCCTGGTGCTGCGGGACGCTCCCATCAAGGCGGCCGCCCAGCGGATCATCAACTCGGCGTTCGGATGCGCCGGGGAACGCTGCATGGCGCTCCCCGTCATCGTGGCCGAGGAGCAGATCGCCGACGAGTTGGTGGCGGCGATCAAGGAACTCGCCCAGACCCTCAAGCTCGGACCGGCCTGGGAGACCTCGACCGAGATGGGGCCGCTGGTCAACCAGGGTCACAAGGAATTCGTGGAGGCCTGGATCGAGACGTCGATCGAGGAGGGCGCCACCCCGGTGCTCGACGGCCGCCACCCGATAGTGGCCGGTTGCGAGGGCGGCTACTTCGTCGGCCCGACCATCTTCGACCACGTCACCGAGGACATGGCCTGCGGGCGCGACGAGGTGTTCGGCCCGGTGCTGTACGTCAAGCGGGTCAAGGACTTCGACGAGGGCGTCGAGTTGATCAACCGCAGCGAGTTCGCCAACGGGTCGTCGGTCTTCACCCAGTCGGGCTACCACGCCAGGGAGTTCGCCCGCCGCATCGACGCCGGCATGGTCGGCGTCAACGTCGGCATCCCGGTGCCGATCTCGGTGTTCCCCTTCAGCGGGCACAAGGACAGCTTCTTCGGGGACCTGCACGTCATGGGGCGCGACGGGGTGGCGTTCTTCACCGAGACCAAGGCAGTGACCAGCTACTGGTACAACGCACAGGATCTGGCCGGCGACAAGGTCGGGACCTGGGAGGGCACCATCTCCCGATCCTGATCAGCCGATGCCCTCCATCCGTCCGGCCTCCCCCTCCGGGGAGGCCGGACCGCGTTGGGTCAGGAATCACCCGTTCGAACGTCGACCTCGGTGAAGTCGTGGCCGTCGACGAACCTGCGGCCGCCGATGGGCGCCTCCAGCAGCACCGTCAGTTCCCCGGCGCAGTCGGGCTCCATGCCGTTGCGGGAACTGACCCACACCGCCACCGTCTCGGCGTCCTCCTGGATCTCGACCCTGAGATCGGCGCTGCAGGAGGCGACGGTCAGTTCCAGGGTGAGGCCGTCGGGAGAGGCGGCGACGTCGAGGATCTCGACCGACTTGGAGACCCACCCGCACCCGGCCGCCATCACGGCGGCGAGAGCTACGGCGGCGGCGGCGGCCCTGGCGATCCGGATCATGCCACCACGATCCCACATCCGAGGACTTCCGGCACCCTGCCGATCAGTTCTCCTCGGGTCCGGTCACCGAGACCCGATGGGCGGGGTCGTCGAAGAGGACCTCCCCCGACTCGAGGTGCAGCAGCGCCGAGCCGTAGGCGGCGGCGAGATTGGCGGGCACCAGCACCTCCTCGGGCGGCCCCGAGGCGACCACCCGGCCGCCGAGCAGGAGCACGTGATCGGCCACCCGTGCCTCGGAGAGGTCATGAGTGGTGAGCACGATGGTGCAGCCGCGCGATCGCTCGTCGTGGATGACGGCATCGATGGCATGGGCGGTCGGCAGGTCGATGCCGGTGAGCGGTTCGTCGAGGAGCAGCAATTCGTGCTCCTGAGCGAGACCCTGGGCCACGAAGACCCGCTGGCGCTGGCCTCCCGAGAGGTCGTGGAGATGGCGGCCCGAGATCCCGGTGATACCGGTTCGCTCCATGGCATCGTCGATGGCTCGCTGGTCGGCGCCGGTGAGACGGCGGTAGCGTCCCCCGAAGTAGCGCCCCATCGCCACCACCTCCCGCACCGAGATCGGGAGCGACTCGTTGACCTTGGTCGACTGGAACACGTAGGCGATGCGTTCGCACCCCTGCCTCCGGCACGGGACCTGCAGCGTCCCTGACATCGGCTCGGCGAGGCCGGCGATGGCGCTCAGCAGCGTCGTCTTGCCCGAACCGTTGGGTCCGATGACGGCGGTGACCGCTCCGGCGGGGATCACGAAACTCGACGCGCTGATGGCCACGACGTCACCGTGGCCGAGCACCAAACGGTCGGCCACGACCGCATTCCCATTCACGAGCACCGCGAGCACCGCCCTTCGATCTCCAGGACGTGGCCGACCGGATCGAACGAGGCGCGGGCGGCGATCGCCCCGACCACCTCCCGGATCGTCGCTTCCAGGTCGGCCGGGATGCCGACGTCGTCGACGTTCCCACATTCGACGCACACCAGGTGATGATGGTGGCCCGAGATCCACTCGGCCAACTCGTACCTGGTCAGGCCCTTGACCCCGAAGTGGGGAACCAGTATCCCCACCTCCTCGAGCACTCCCACGGTCCTGTAGACGGACGAGAGCGGCACCGAGCCGCTCATCCTGGCGTGGAGCTCCCCGGCCGAGAGGGGGCCGTCCGCACCCGCCAGCGTGCCGACCACCGCACGGCGTGCCCGCGTGTAGCGCTGACCTGCGGCCTCGAGGGAAGCCTCCACGGCCTTGTCCAGTTTCGAGTTTGTCACGGTCATCTCACCGAGGTACGGTGCTCCCGCCATGAATAGTAACAGTTCTCATTATCGTTCCCCAACGGGAACACCCTCGCCGGCCCGACGGCCCCGCCGGTGGACCCGACTGCTCCCCCCGGCCCTCTCCCTCTCCCTGGCGGCCGGGGCGTGCGGGTCGGCCGGCACCGTCGGGCAAGAGGTCCCCACCGGCCCGACGATCGTGACGACCACCACCATCCTCGGAGATGTGGTGGGCGCCATCGTCGGCGACGCCGCCACCGTCACGGTCCTGCTCCCCCTCGGCGCCGACCCTCACGACTATCAGGCCTCGGCCCTCCAGGTGGCCGAGATGAGGAGTGCCGACCTCGTCGTCGCCAACGGCCTCCACCTCGAGGCCGGCCTCGATGACATCCTCGACACCCTGGCGGCCGACGGAGCCCGGGTGTACCGGGTGGCCGAACACCTCAACCCGCTCCCCTTCGGCGACTCCGGCGGGGATCTCGACCCGCATGTGTGGCTCGACCCGCTGCGCATGGCCGAAGCGGCCCGCCAGATCGCCGTCGAACTGGAGGCCGTCGCACCGGGGATCGACTGGGCCGCCCGCGCCGATGCCTACGGGGCGGCGCTGCTGCAGACCGATGCGGAGATCCGCACCATCCTCGATGTGGTGCCGGCCGACCGGAGGAAACTGGTCACCTCGCACGATGCCTTCGGCTACTTTGCGGCCCGCTACGGGTTCGAGGTGATCGGCACCGTGGTGCCGGGCGCCTCCACCCTGGCGGAGCCCTCCTCGGCGGCGCTGGCCGGGTTGCTGGCCACCATCGATGCCGAGGGAATCTCCGCCATCTTCGTCGGGACCACCGAGTCGGCGATCCTCGCCGAGACGCTGGCGGCGGAGACGGGAGGTGCCGTCGAGGTCGTCGGGCTCTTCACGGGTTCGCTGGGAGCGGCCGGCTCCGGCGCCGAGACGCTCATCGACATGCTCCTCACCAACGCCGAGCGAATCGCCGGTGCCCTCTCGTGACGACTACCTTCGGATGCCGATGGACTGGCTGACCACCCCCTTCGAGTTCGGCTTCCAGCAGCGGGCGCTGCTGGGCGGCTCGCTGGCCGCCGTCGCCCTGGCGGTGGTCGGCACCTGGGTGGTGATCCGGGGCATGACCTTCCTGGGAGACGCCCTGGTGCACGGTGTCATCCCCGGCATCGCCCTGGCGGTGCTGTTGGACTTCAACGTCCTCCTCGGGGCCACCATCGCCGCCGCGGTGATGATCGGCGGCATCAATCTGGTCCACCGGCAGACAGCCTTCTCGGAGGACACCGGCATCGGCCTGCTGTTCGTCGGGATGCTCGGCCTCGGCGTCATCCTCATCTCCCGCACCGACTCCTACACCGGCGACCTGACCAGCATCCTCTTCGGCGACGCCCTCGGCGTCACCTCCGGCGATCTGGTGGTGCTGGTGGTGATCGTCGGGATCACCCTGGCCGCCTCGCTGTTCTTCTACCGGGCGTTCCTGGTGCTCTCGTTCAACGAGCAGAAGGCGCAGATGCTCGGCCTTCGCCCCCGCCTCGCCCACGGCGTCATGCTGGCGCTGATCACCCTGAGCATCGTGGGGTCGTTCCAGACGGTCGGCACGCTGTTGGTCCTCGGCCTGCTGGTGGGGCCGCCCGCCACCGCCACCCTGCTGGTGAAGCGGGTCCCCCTGATCATGGCGACCGCCGCCCTGATCGGGGTCTTCTCGGTGGCCTCCGGCCTGATCATCAGTTACCACGCCAACACGTCGGGGTCGGCCACCATGGCCGTGGTGCCCATCGCCCTGTTCTTCGCGGTGCTGACCGTCCAGTCGCTCCGGAGCCGATCCCGGGCCGCCTGAGCGGCGGGAACCGGTGACACGGTTCCCCGGGCAGACGGGGTCGCCCGCCGCGGCGATGACCCTCCTCCGAACGGGTAGCCTCGCCGCGATCGCCGCGGCAGACCCCGGAAGGAATTGCGAATGTCAGGAAACGAAGACCCGAAGGACCGAACCGTCCAGCCCTACTTCGAGGTGACCGAGGCGGAGGAAGGGTTCGAAGGTGCGGGTTCGATCGTCCACATGGACGACTACCCGTCGTACGAGATCGCCGAGGGATTGTTCTTCCGTCCCGTCTACGCCCAGAACATCTCGCTCAACTTCGTGACGTTCCCCCCCGCCAGTGGCTTCCCCTCCCACGTCCACCCCGAGGAGCAGGTGAGCATCGTCCGGGAGGGCCACATGGAGGTCACCATCGCCGACGCCACCCGGATGGTGCGTCCCGGCGACGTGATCATCTTCCCGCCCAATGTCCCCCACGCCGGCAAGACGTTCGACGAGGCCTGCCGTCTCATCGACATGTTCTCCCCACCTCGCACCGGGATCAGGGAGGTCATCGCATCGGCCGACCCGGTGCGATCGGCCGATGCCGATCGATGGTGGGAACCGGAGGAGGCCGGGGACGGCGCAGCCGACGGGTCCTGATCCGGCAGTAGCCTGACGCCGCAACCGAAGAAGGTACCCATGCTCCGCCACGTCGTGCTGTTCCAGTGGAAGCCAGAGACGCCTCCTGAGACGATCCGCCAGATCGAGGAGACGTTCGCCGCCCTCCCCGCCAAGATCCCCCAGATCAAGGGCTTCGAGTGGGGCAGAGACGTCAGCGTCCAGGGTTTCGACCGCGGCTACACCCACTGCTTCGTGGTGACCCTGGAGTCTGAGGCCGACCGCGACGCCTACCTCCCCCACCCCGACCACGCCGCCTTCATCGCTCTCAGCCGGCCCAATGTCGACAAGCTCCTGGTCATGGACTACCTCCCGACCGACGTGGCAGGCGCCCGCAACTAGCCCGGTGCCGACTCGGCTCGACTCGACTCGACACCCTGTCGAGCGATAATCGATTATCGGTCCAGGATGTGAGTAGAATCTTCCTGCTCTGCTGTTGGCGGCCACATCGGGCCGCCGGGAGTCCGGAAGGGAGACGGAGCATGCTGAAGGCCGCTCAGGTCGGGCTCGGCTGGTGGGGAGCCCAGGTCACCAGGGTCCTGCAGTCCAGCGACAAGATCGAGATCGTCTGCGGCGTCGATCCGGTGGCGCCGATCGCCGAGAAGTACACCGGTGACTTCGGCCTCCCCGTCTACGCCGACTACCAGCAGGCGCTCGACGATCCCGCCGTCGAGGCCGTCATCCTCACGGTCCCCCATCGCCTCCATGAGAGTGCGGTCCTCCAGGCTGCCGCTGCCGGGAAGGAGGTCTTCTGCGAGAAGCCACTGGCGCTGACCGTGGCCAGCGCTCGGAAGATGGTCGAGGCCTGTGACGCGGCCGGCCTCGTGCTCGGGATCGGGCACGAACGCCGCTTCGAACCCGCCTGGGAAGAGATCAAGCGGATGTACGACGCCGGCGAGTTCGGCACCATCATCCACATGGAGGCCCACTGGAGCCACGACCGCTGGCTCGGGATGGCCGCCGACAATTGGCGGGGCAGCAAGGAGGAGGCGCCGGCGGCCGGATGGACCGGCATGGGCGTCCACCTCAGCGACATGATGCTCAGCCTGGCCGGCCGGGCGGTCAACGTGCAGGCCCACGTCGCCAAGCGGATCCTCGCCATCCCCACCGGCGACGTGGTCTCGGCGCACTTCCGCTTCGCCGACGACACCACCGGGTACATCGCAGCCCTCTCCTGCACTCCGGACTACGCCCGCTTTGCGGTGTACGGCAGTCACGCATGGGCCGAGGCCCGCGAGACCCAGCACGTCGATCCCGGCGGCACCACCAACTTCTACGTACGCAGGCGCGGCGATGCTGCACAGACCCGCATCGACTTCGAACCCGCCAGTCCCGTCAAGGCCGGCTATGAGCACTGGGCCGATGCGGTGGCGGGACGCACCGAGTACCGCTTCACCAACGAGCAGCGCCTCGGCAACGTCGCCATCCTCGAGGCGCTGGTCGAATCCGCCGAACGGGGAGGCGAACCCATGGACATCGCCCGGTTCGGTTGAGCACTCCCCGACTACGATCGCGATGAACCCGGGCCTGACGGCCGGGTTCGCCGCGTCGGGCCGAAAGGAACGCCGATGACCGGCCAGACCAAGCTCAGCCACCGCCAGATCCTGGTGGTCTTCAGCGGACTCATGCTGGGGATGTTCCTCGCCGCCCTCGACCAGACCATTGTGGCCACCGCCCTGCCGACCATCGTCGGCGAGTTGGGCGGCCTCGACCACCTGTCGTGGGTGGTGACCGCCTACCTGCTCACCTCGACCGCCTCGGCCCCCCTCTACGGCAAGGTGAGCGACCTCTACGGACGCCGCATCGTCTTCCAGTTCGCCATCGTGGTGTTCCTAGTCGGCTCGGTGCTCTCCGGCATCTCCCAGTCGATGGGCCAGTTGATCGCCTTCCGGGCCATCCAGGGCCTCGGTGCCGGGGGCCTGATGGTGATGGCGCTGACGATCATCGGCGACATCCTCTCCCCCCGGGAGCGAGGCCGCTACCAGGGCTACATCGGGTCGGTGTTCGCCCTCTCCAGCGTCGCCGGGCCCCTGATCGGCGGCTTCTTCACCGACCACCTCACCTGGCGGTGGGTGTTCTTCATCAACCTCCCCATCGGGATCGCCGCCCTGATCGTCACCACCACCGCCCTCAACCTGCCCTTCGCCCGCCAGCAGCACAAGGTCGACTACTCGGGTGCCGCCATCCTGGTGGCGGCGGTGTCGGCGATCCTGCTGGTCACCGTGTGGGGCGGCAGCCAGTACCCCTGGGGATCGCCCGAGATCATCGGCCTGGCCGTCGCCGGCCTGGTTCTCACCGGGGTCTTCATACTTCGCGAGCATCGGGCCGCCGAGCCGATCCTGCCACTGCGGTTGTTCCGCAACCGGGTGTACACGCTGACCGGGGCCGCCGGGTTCATCGTCGGCCTCTCGATGTTCGGCGGGGTGGTCTTCCTCCCGCTGTTCCTGCAAGTGGTGACCGGGGCCTCCGCCACCAACTCGGGCCTGCTGATCCTTCCGCTGATGGTGGGGATCGTCAGCATGTCGATCACCACCGGCCAGTTGATCACCCGCACCGGCCGCTACTGGCGCTACCCGGTGATGGGGACCGCCCTCACCACGGTGGCGCTGTTCCTGCTCTCGCAAATGGACACGGCGACCACCCGGCTCCAATCGTCGGTGTTCATGCTGCTGCTCGGTCTGGGGATCGGAATGGTGATGCAGGTGCTGGTGATCGCCGTTCAGAACGCCGTCGAGTACCGCGACCTGGGGGTGGCCACCTCGACCAACGCCTTCTTCCGTTCCCTCGGCGGCGCCTTCGGAACCGCCATCTTCGGTGCCATCCTCACCGCCCGCCTCGACCACCTGCTCCCCCAGTTGCTCCCGCCCGGGTCCGGCATCGACCCGGCCGCCCTGATGGGCAGCCCGGCCCAGATCCACGCCCTGGCCCCCGAGGTCCAGGCGGCGGTGGTCGAGGCCTTCTCCCGGGGGGTGTCGTCGGTGTTCCTGTGGGCGGTTCCATTCGCCGTGATCGGGTTCCTGGTGGTCCTGTTCATCCCGGAGATCCCGTTGCGCGACACCGCTCATGTGGGTTCGGCGGCCGCGCCCGACCCGGCCGGGGACGACCCAACGCCGGAACCCTCCGGAAACGGCGGCTGATGGCGGCCGCCACCGGTCGCAGAAGCCCGATCGACCACTCGGGTTGGGCGGGGCTAGCCACGGGCGGGGGGTGGTGACTCCGCTCCCGCAGCCGGCTCGTCGAGTCTCGCTCGCACCTGGGCCATCTCGGCTTCCAGTCGGATCAGGTACTCGCGGAGGACGGCGAGTTCCTCGCCGACCGGTGGCCGGGGCGGTGCCCAAGCCGTCGAGGGCGGATAGGGGGGCTGGGGATACCAGTCCCAGCAGGGCCGACAGCTGTGATGGGGTCCACAGGCCATGGTCGTCAACTCCTCTTCGGCATTCCCCAGTAGTCCACCGGGGTGGAGTCGATGGGATGTCTCACTGGGATCAACACCACATCAACTCGAAAGCACGGCGATGCCCCCGCCGGCCGGCCGACCCGCGCTACGCTCCGCGGCCTGCCCGGACTACGCCACATCGCCACCGACACGGCACAGAACGGCGAGGAGCAACTCATGCAAGCCATCGTGCAGCGCAGCTACGGCCCCCCCGACGGCCTGACGCTCGAGGAGATCGAGCGGCCGGCGGTCGGTGACGACCAGGTGCTGATCCGGATCCGGGCCGCCTCCCTCAACGCCTACGACTGGCACATGCTGCGCGGCAAGCCCTACCTCGCCCGCCTGGTGGGCGGCCTTCGCAAGCCGAAGCGACAGGTCCCCGGGGTCGACCTCGCCGGGGTCATCGAGGCGGTCGGCCCCAACGTCACCCGCCTCCACCCCGGCGACGAGGTGTTCGGGCCGTCGAACGGCGCCCTGGCCGAGTATGCCGCCGCCGGGCAGGCCAACTATGCGCTCAAGCCGCCCACCATTACCTTCGAAGAGGCCGCCGCGGTGCCGATGGCGGCAACCACCGCCCTGCAGGGCCTGCGCGATCATGGACGTGTCGAACCGGGACAGAAGGTCCTGATCGTGGGTGCCTCGGGCGGCGTCGGCACCTTCGCCGTCCAGATCGCCAAGGCGCTCGGAGCGGAGGTGACTGCCGTGTGCAGCACCGGCAACGTCGACGCGGCACGTTTGATCGGAGCCGATCGGGTCGTCGACTACACCCGGGAGGACCTGGCGGCCATGGGCGAGCGCCACGACCTGATCCTCGTGATCGCCGGCGACCGGCGCCTGTCCGACTACCGGCGGGTGTTGGGACCGGCCGGGCGTCTGGTCTTCATCGGAGGAGCTACCGGCGGCAACTGGGTGGGGCCACTCATCGCAGTCCTCAAGCCCCGCCTGGCCTCGCTGTTCCGGGGTCAGAAGATGGCGACGATGCTGGCAAAGAACCGGGCGGCAGATCTGGAGTTCGTCGCTGCCCTGATGGAGGCAGGCAAGGTGACCCCGGTCATCGACCGCCGCTACCCCCTCGCCGAGGCGCCCGAGGCGCTCCGATACCTCGGAGCAGGCCACGCCCGGGGCAAGATCGTCATCACGGTGTAGGCGGTTGCCGCCCCGGTTTGGTGCCCCGCCCGGCGGTACGATCTGCCGATGAGACTCAACGCAATCGGAATCCTCTGCTCGGACCTCGAGGCGTCGCTCGGTTTCTACCGCGCGGTGGGCGTGCCGTTCTCCGATTTCGACCCGGAGGCGGGCCACTACTCGGCCGAGTTGGGGGACGGGATCAGGCTCATGCTCGACGGCCACGAGATCGCCCGGTCGTTCATGGAGGACTTCACTACCCCGCAGGGCAACGACCTCATGACGCTCGCCGTCGAGTTCGGCACCCCCGGAGAGGTCGACGCCGCCTACGCGGCGATCACGGCGGCGGGACACGCATCGGTGCGGGAGCCCTTCGATGCGTTCTGGGGCCAGCGGTACGCCACGGTCGCCGACCCCGACGGCAACCAGGTCGACCTCTACGCGGCGAACCTGCAGGCGTGAGTTCTCCGCTCAGTTACTGAGCAGGGTCTCCTCGACCACCGCCACTCCCGTCCTCGACGTGGCGCCAGGACTCCCCGCCCCGAGTTCACCAGGGATGGCACAACCGTCGGCGCCGCCGACACTCGAGTCTCTCTACTCCTCGATCATGTCGAGGTGGCGCTGCCACAGCCCGGCGTACATGCCGCCGGCGGTGACCAACTCATGGTGTGTCCCCGTCTCCACAAGCCGGCCCCGATCGAGGACAACAAGAAGGTCGGCGTCCGTCACCGTCTCCAGCCGGTGGGCGACGATGACGATGGTGCGGCGCCCCCGCTCCGCCTCGATGGTGTCCTGCACCCGCCGGGCCGCCTCGGCGTCCAGCTCCGATGTCGCCTCGTCGAGGACCATGATCCGGGCGTCCCGCAGCAGTCCCCGGGTCAGCGCCAGCCGCTGCCGCTGACCCCCCGAGAGCGTGTCGCCGAGCTCGCCGATGGCGGTGTCCAGAGCGTTGGAGAGCGACGCCGCCCAGTCCCCCAGGGCGGCCTTCTCGAGCGCCTCGAGCAGCTCCGGGTCGGTGGCATCGGGCTTGGCCAGTAGCAAGTTGTCCCTCACCGTCCCAAAGAACAGCTCAGGCCGCTGCGAGACGAGGGCGACTTGGGAACGCAGTTCGGAGAGAGGAATGCGCCGGACGTCGCTGCCTCCGACCAGCACCCGCCCCTCGTCGGGATCCCGGAAACGGACCAGCAGCTCGACGAGGGTCGACTTGCCGGAACCGGACGGCCCGACAATGGCCACGACTCCACCATCGGGAATCTCCAAGTCCACATCGTCGAGGGCGACCGTCCCCTCGCCGCCCAGCCTCACCGACACGGCTTCGTAGCGGATCGAGCCATCGGCGGGGTGGGCGAGGTCCCCATCCGGCTCGGTCACTGGTGGCCGCCGATCTGAGAGCTCGAAGAGCCGGGCGGCGGAAGCGAGCGCCTGCTCCAGATCGGGCACGATCTCCTCCAGGGCCCTCGCCGGCCCGGTGACCACCCAGGCGACCGCCACCGCGGCGGCCAGAACCGGAAGCGAGATCGCCCCCTGATCGAATCGGACGGCTGCCACCAGGGTGGTGACGATGACCGCACCACCGGCGAGCAGGTCGCTGAGCCCGGACCGCACCGAGCCCAAGCCGGCGAGCCGGCTGCGCACCCCCTGCGAGGCAAGGGACCGGCCCTCGATCCGATCGGCAATCAACGGCTCAGCTGCGAGAACGGCGATCTCCCGGGACCCCTGCACGGCATCGGTGAGCATCGCCGCCGCCTCGCCGCTCAGGGTCCGCAGGTCGGATGACAACGCGGCCACCCGGCGGGCATGCAGCCACGGGGGCACGATGACGATCGCCAACGGGAAGGGCGCAAGCGCCAGCGTCGTAACCGCATCCCCGAAGATCGCGAGCCCGCCGATCGAGAGCAGCGGCACGAAGACCGAACCGATGAGCGGAGCGATGGTGTGGGCGTAGAACGGCTCCACCCGGTCGACGTCGCCCACCACACGGGCGACCAGGTCGCCGCTGCGCTCGTCCTCCAGACCGGCCGGGGCCAGCGGCTCGATCCGCCGGTAGGTGTCGGCCCGCAGGTCCGCCAGCAGGCTGAAGGCCACCGCGTGCCCGGTGTACTGCTCCAGGTACCGGAACGCCCCCTTCACCACCGCCATCAAGACCAGCCACCCGACCATCACCCACACCCCGGACGTCTGCCCGATGGCGATCCCGGCCACCGCCACCGCGGCCACCGCCGGGATCGCCACACCGAGGGTTTGATTGGCGATCCGGCAGGCGCTCGAGACCGCCATCAATCCGGCCTGGGGCCGCAGCAGTCCGAGGAGACGGCGGACGACGTTGCCCCGCCTCATTCCGCCGCCTCCCGGTGCGACATGTCGGAGAGGATCGCCATGCCATCGGCGTCCCCCGGCGCGGCGGTCCCGACCAGACCGCCGTCGCGCATCATCAGGATGCGGTCCACTCCAGCGATGGTGGAGCGGCGGTGGGCGATCACGATCACGGTGCGGCCCGCCACGAGATGATCGAGAGCGTTCTTGATGCGGGCCTCGGTGTCGAGGTCGACGTTCGAAGTGGGCTCGTCGAGAATGACGATCGGGGCATCGACGAGCAGCGCCCGGGCGATGGCGAGCCGCTGCGCCTCACCCCCGCTCAACTGCAGCCCCCGCTCCCCGACAGCGACATCGAGGCCACCGGCCCGGGACCGGACCACCTCGGCCAGCTCGGCGGCTTCCAGCACCGACCAGACCTCGTCGTCGGTGGCGTGTGGCCTCGCCAGCCGCAGGTTGTCGGCGACCGAGCCGTGGAACAGGAAGGGCCGCTGGGGGACGAGCACCGCCTGCCCCCCAACCCGCACGGTGCCCTCGTCGGGCCACAGCAGGCCGAGTGCCAGATGTGCCACCGTGGTCTTCCCGGCCCCGGAGGGACCGACCAGCGCCACCCGCTGACCAGGTTCGATCCGGAACGAGACCGCCTCGACGGCGCGGGCACCATCGCCGTAGCCGAATGTCACGCCCTCGAACTCGACCACCCCCTCCGGGGCGTCCCCCACCCCCAACGGACGCCCCCCGGCTGCGGCCAGTCCGAGCAGATCACGCACCTGTGTGGCGGCAGCGCGGCCGATGGCCCCGACGTAGAAGAAGCGACCTATGAGGGTGAGTGGCTCGATGAGCATCACCCCGAGCAGGACGATGGCCACGGCCTCCCCGACCGTCACGGCTCCGGCATCTACCCGGAAGGCCGCCATGGCGGCGGCGGCCACCACCGTGCCGAGCGTGAACAGGGAGTCGACAGCGAACAACGCCAGTTGATTGACCCGCAGCAAGCCCATGGTCTCGACCCGCAAGACCTCCGCCTCGGCGGCAATCTCCTCCGCGTAGTCCCGGGAGCGGTTGAGGGTCTTGAGCGTGCGCATGCCCTGGATCCCGTCGAGGAAGCGGGCGGCCAGCCGATCGGCCGTGGCCCGGTACCGGGCGCTCACCGAGGTGAACCGCTTCTCCATCACTCGCAGCAGCAGCGGGCTCACCGGGAGAAGCAGGAGCAGAACCAGCCCGCTGAGCGGATCGATGGTCGCCACCACGATCCCGAGGATCAGCGGGATCGACATGCCGGCGATCAGTTGCGGCAGGAACGTGGCGGCCAAGCCACCCACCGCGTCGATACCCTCGGTGGCTCGGCCGACCACCTCGCCGGTGCGGCGCAGCGAAGGCACCCCGATGGTGAGCACCGCATGAAGGACGCGGCGGCGCAGGTCCGATTCGACCGCCCCGGCGGTGGCGGCGGCCAGCACCGGCGCCCCGCCGGCCAGGAGCGCCCGGATCCCGAGGAAGACCGCCAGCAGCACCACCGGGCCCGAGATGCCGCCGCCGGCGGCCGCCCGGTCGATGATCCGGGCGATGGCGAGCACCGCCCCCGCCCCGAGCAGGGCGCGCAGCCAGGTGATCACCACCGACCCGATCAGCGGCTGGCGGGCTGCGGCGAACAGGGGGATCTTCACGAAACCGCCACCCGGGAGGGAACGGCATCACGACGGGTCATCGGAACGATGAGGAAGAGGGCGACGATCGCCAGGCAGGCACCGGCGACAAACGGCAGCGAGCCGGCAATGGTGAACAGGCCGCCACCGAGCACCGGGCCGACCAAGCGGGCGAAGCCGCCGGCGGCGTGCTGGAGCCCGAGAGCGGCTCCCGCCCGGTCGTATGGGGCGGCGGCGGCGACCGCCGAGGACAGGGCGGGGGTGAGCAGTCCCTGGCCGACGGCCAGGAGGCCCAGCCCGCCCGCCAGCAGCGGCCACGATCCGGCGGCGGCGATGCCAAGGTACCCGACGATGCCCAGGGTGACGCCCAGGCGTAACGCGCCCGCCTCCCCGATCCGACCCGTCACCGGCCCGACTGCCAAGCCCTGCACCCCGACGAACACGACGCCGAGACCGGCGAAGACCAGCGCCACCACCGACTCGGACATCTCGAAGCGGTCGGAGCCGAACAGGGCCAGCGTCGCCTCGAAGGCGCTGAAGCCGGTCAGCGCCAAGAAGGTGATGAGCACGAACCTGAGGACGGGACCGGACATATCACGCCAGCCGGCGCTACTGCGCTCCATCGTCGCAGCGGCGGTGCGGGTCTCCGGGAGCCGCGCCAGCGCCGCCGCCAGGTTGAGTAGCGAGATCGCGGCGGCGGCGAAGAAGGGGACCGACGGCCCGGCCAGCGTGGCCGCCGCTCCCAGCGCCGGTCCGGCCACGAAGCCGAGCCCGAACGCGGCACCGAGCAGCCCCATCAACCGGGGACGCTGCGTCGGGGACGCTGCGTCGGCAACCGTCGCCCGGGCGACGGCCACCGTGGCACCCGAGGCGCCGTCGATGATCCGGCCCACGAACAGCACGGCCAGCGAGCCGGCCAACCCGAGGACCAGACTCCCCACGGCGGAGCCGGCGATGGCGACGAGGAGGACGGGCCGGCGCCCCACCCGGTCTGAGATCCGGCCCCACAGCGGGGCGAACACCATTTGAGCCAGCGAGTACGAGGCGAAGAGGAGGCCGATGGCCAGCGGACCGGCGCCGAACCGCTCGGCGTAGAGGGGCAGCAGCGGCAAGATGATCCCGAAGCCGAGCAAATCCACGGCCACCGCGGTCCACACCGTCCAGAAACCGGGCGGCGTCGGCGTCCGCTCCCTCATCGTCGCCCCCCGGTGGCGTCCGAGGAGTGTGGCGGCGTTTCCAGGATGATCGGGTGGACGCGACATGGGGGGCGCCCGACGATACTGCCCCGACCCTCCGACGTTCCGTCGAGATTGACGGCGAGAGAGCGTCTCATGCCCACGACCGCGCCGGTCCCCGGACCAGTTCCAGGAGTGCCGCCTCCGGTGTGCCTTCCGCCGGCTCGGCATCGTAGGCCCAGCGAGCCCGAGGGGGCAGCGAGGCGAGGATCGACTCGACCCTCCCGCCCGTCTCCAGGCCGAATCGGGTGCCCCGGTCCCAGACCAGGTTGAACTCGGCGTACCGGCCCCGCCGCAATTCCTGCCAGGAGCGCTGCTCCCCACTGAAACCCGCGGCGCTCCGCCGTTCGAGGATCGGGATGTACGCGTCGGAGAGATGGCTCCCGAGATCCTGCTGGAACACCCACACCTCCGGCAGCCGCTCGATCAGGTGATCGAAGAACACCCCACCGATGCCGCGAGCCTCCCCCCTGTGCGGGAGGAAGAAGTACTCATCGCACCATCGCTTCCAGGCCGCGTAGTCGGCAACGTCGTGCCGATCGCATGCCGCCTGGAGGGTGCCGTGGAAATGCCGGGCGTCCTCCTCGTAGAGATAGCACGGTGTCAGGTCGGACCCGCCCCCGAACCAGGCGGTGTCGCCGTCCAACTCGAAGTAGCGCAGATTGGCGTGGAAGGCCGGTGCGTGCGGGTTGGCCGGATGCACGATGATCGAGATCCCGGTGGCGAAGAACCGGTCGCCGGCCGCCGCCATCCGGCCGGCGACCTGCGACGGCATGTCGCCCCATACCGCCGAGACGTTGACCGCCGCCTTCTCGATCGTTCCGTGCCCTTCGAGCACCCGCGTCTCGCCCCCTCCGCCGCCCGGCCGCTCCCAGTGGTCACGCCGAAATGGTGCAGTCCCGTCGACTCCCTCGATGGCGGCGCAGAACTGATCCTGGAGCGACCGGTAGCCCGCCTCGATGGTCGACCGATCCATGGGGGGCCTAGAGGGCGGCTCGGATCATGTCCGCTGCAGCCGCCGCCCAGGCCGAATCTGCGTTGACACAGGGCACCAGCAGCATGTCCTCGCCTCCGAGTTTGGCCCACTGGCAGCGAGCCCGGATGCCGATCTCCTCGAGGGTCTCCAGGCAGTCGGCGGCGAACGACGGTGTCAGCACTGCCAGCCGCCGCACCCCCAGGTCGTGGAGCTTCGGGAGTTCCTTGTCGGTGTACGGCTCGATCCACTTCTGCCCGGCCAGGCGCGACTGGAAGGCCGTTGAGTAGGAGCCCTCCTCCAACCCCAGCGCCTCGGCAAGCTTCCTGGTGGTCGAAAAGCTCTGCGCCCGGTAGCAAGACCGGTTGGCCGGCGTGATTCGCTCACAACAGCCTTCGGCCTGCAGGCACCACCCACCCGAGGGATCGGCCTTGCGGATCTGCTTCTCGGGGAGCCCGTGATAGCTGAACAGCACATGGTCGGGTCGGAATGCTTCGAAGGCCCGCTTTGCGATACCGGCGGCCGCGTCGATGAACCCCGGAGCGTCGTAGAACCGATTGATGGTGGTGACGTCGGGAACAGCGTGTCGACGTCCGATCAGTTCAAGAGCGTGCTGGACCGCCGAACCGGTCGATGCCGATGCGTACTGAGGGAAGAGCGGCAAGAGCACGATCCGAGCGCACCCGGCGGCGACGAGGTGCTCGATCGCATCGTGCAGTGGGGGGTTCTGGTAGCGCATCCCATAGGCAACCCGGAAGCCATCCCCGAGGAGTTCCTGCATCTTCGCCGCCAGCGCCTCGGTATGACGGATCAATGGCGAGCCCTCTTCGGTCCAGATCTTCTGGTAGGCCTCGGCCGAGCGCCGGGGGCGGAACGGGAGGATCACCGCGTTGAGCAGCAGTGCCCGGGCCGGGGCCGAGAGGTCGAGCACCCGCGGGTCGCCGAGGAACTCGCGGAGGTAGCGGCGAACGTCGGAGGTCTTCGTCGAGTCGGGTGTACCGAGTTGGATCAGCAGGACGCCGGTGGGCGGCTCGTAGTGTGTCACGGAACCGGAAACGTAGCCGGAAGCAGCCGGAATGCCGAACCGAACGCGAGGTGCGTCCTTCGCTTCATCCTGGTCCCGAATTGCTTACCGCGCATGGGGTTTTAGCGACGTCACGTCGGCTCGAACCCGACATGACGTCGGGGCTCTCTCGGGCTATCTATAGGTTCCGGTTGGGGACCTCTGCGGGCCCACCGGGGTCTCTTGCGGGACCCCGGCCCCGCCCCGGACTCCGAAACAGACGGTGACGCTCGACCGAGGGGCACCCCACATGTGGCTCATCGCTTGCGATGCCGCTGCCGACCGCAGCATGCACGCATGACGACGTTTCGGCTCTCCTCGATCACGTTCGCCCACCCGGAGGTGGCGGTCGAGGACCGCGCCGCGCTCGCCCTGACCGGCGACCGGCTCACCGAGGCCCTGCAACGGGTCCATGCGGAGGGCGTCGACGTCTTCGTGCTCTCCACCTGCCTGCGGACCGAGGTCGCCGCCTCCGGTTGTGAGCAGGCGCTCGGTCGGGTCCTCCGCCTGCTCTATCCCGATGTCGATCCACTGCGCGACGGTGTGCTCCGCCGGGACCGGGACTCGGTCCGACACCTCTATCGGGTCGCCACCGGCCTGGACTCGCCGATCGTCGGCGAACCGGAGGTGCTCGGGCAGTTCCGCGCTGCTCTCGACGCCGCCCAACGGGCCGGATCGGTCGGCGGCCTCTTCGAAAAGACCCTCCAATCGGCCATCGCCACCGGGAAGGCGGCCAGGCGCCGCATGCAACACGTCGGCCGGGGTTCGGTGGCGGTTGCCGCCGCCGAACTGGTGGGGTCGGCCGACCATGTCGCCGTTTTCGGGGCGGGAGCCATGGCTCGCGCCGCCGCCGGGGCCCTGCGACGGTCTCAAACACCACCCAAGATCACCGTCTACGCCCGCCGCCCGGACGCCGTCTCGATCCCCAACGACGAGGTACTGCCGATGGAAGAGGCCCCCGCCGCACTGGCGACAGCGGCGGTCGTGATCAGCGCCACCGGCGCCAAGCGGGAGTTGTTCGCCCCGGAGGTCCTCGTCGGCGCCCTGCAGGGCCGAACCGATCCGCTGCTGCTCATCGACCTGGCCATGCCGCCCGACTTCACGCCCGTCGGTGCCAACGGGCACCTCCGCTACCTCAACGTCGACGACGTGGCGATCCATGCTCGCCACAACGGCGGGGCGGCGGCCATAGAGGAGGAGGTGCGACGGGCCGCCGCCGAGGCCTGGGCCAAGCTCTCCAACCATCACGACGTGGGCCCGGTCATCGCCGCCATCCTCGGCGAAGCCGACCGGGCGGTCCGCGAAGAAGTCGCCCGGTTCGCCGGCCGCCTCGAAGGCGGCCCCGGCGACCTGGCGGTCATCAACCAACTCGCCCAGACCATCGCTCACCGCGTCCTCCACCGGCCCCTCTCCTACCTGGGCTCCGCCGGGAGGGGAGCCGAGGCGGCCCCGATCCTGGCCGAGGTGTTCGGGGTGAACGGTGACCGCTGACCTGCGCCTTGCGACCCGCCGGTCCCCCCTGGCAATGGTGCAGACGCAATCGGTGGCCCGCCGCCTCGAGGCGGTTCACCCCGGCATCCGCGTGGACCTCGTCGAGATCGATTCCACCGGCGACCTCGACCGAACCTCACCGGTGGCGGCCCTCACCGAGATGGGGGCCTTCGTCCGGTCGGTGCAGGCCGCGGTGCTCGAGGGGCGGGCCGACGCCGCCGTCCACTCCCTCAAGGATCTCCCCACCGCCTCGCTGCCCGGCCTGGTGCCGATTGCCTTTCCCGAGCGGGCAGAGCCCTGGGACGTCCTGGTCGGGTCAACGCTCGACGCACTCCCCGACGGCGCCACCGTGGGAACCGGCAGCCCCCGCCGGGTGGCCCAGCTCCGGGTCCGGCGGCCCGACCTGCGGACCGCCGAGATTCGCGGCAACGTCGACACCCGGCTTCGCATGGTCCGCGCCGGCGAGGTGGCGGCCGCTGTGCTCGCCGCCGCCGGCCTGCAGCGGCTCGGCCGCGCCGAGAACATCGACGAGGTCTTCGGGATCGACACGATGATCCCCGCTCCCGGGCAGGGAGTCATCGTCGTGGAGTCACGCGAGGACGGCCCCGCCGCCGGACTGCTGGCGGCGATCGACGATCCGGAGTTGCGGGTGCTGGCCGAGGCCGAGCGCCTCCTGCTCGCCGAGACCGGCGCCGGTTGCCGAGCGGCCCTGGGGGTGCTCGCCACCCGGATCGACGGAGCGATCCGTCTCGAGGCATTCGTGGAGGACGAGTGGGGTCCCCGCCGCGCCGCGGTCACCGGGCATTCGCCGCACGAGGTGGTCGCCGCCGCCCGCAAGGAGCTTCGGCTGTGACCCGGGTCGCCGTCACCACCGCCGCCGACCGCGGCGAGACCATCGCCGCCGCCTTCGCGGGAGCCGGCCTGACGCCCGTCCTGCTGCCCTGCGTCCGGGTAGAGCCGGCGGCACCGCAGGTCATCGAGGAGGCCCGGCGGGCGGTCGTCCC
>JAHJML010000261.1 GCA_018821365.1 Actinomycetota bacterium
TCGCCAGCTCCTGCAGGAAGGCGTTCTCGAGACCGAGCTCCAGCGCGCAGTCGACGATCTCCCGGTATTCCGCCGCGGTCAGGTGCCGGTCGATGCCCGGGTGGTCGCACGCCTTGTGCTGCGGAGAGTACTGCGACATGACGCTGACGAAGACATCCGGCGACAGCTCCGCCAGCAGGCCCAGGCAGCGGCGGCTGTTCTCGAGGTGGCCCGGCAGGACCAGATGGCGCACCAGCAGGCCCCGCGTCGCGACGCCGTCATCGTCCACCCGCAGATGACCCACCTGGTCCAGCATCTCCTCCAACACCCCGGGGACGACCTCCGGGTAATCCTCCGCTCCCGAATACCGCGCGGCGAGCCCGGCGTCCAGGTACTTGAGGTCGGGCAGGTAGACATCGACCAGGCCGCGGAGGTCGCGGAGCATGTCCACCGCGTCGTAGCCGTTGGAGTTGTAGACGACGGGCACCGCGAGTCCCCGGCCCCTGGCGGCGACGACGGCGTCGGCCATCTGCGCCGCCACGTGGGACGGCGAGACGAAGTTGACGTTGTGGGCGCCACGGTCCTGCAGGCGCAGCATCTCGTCGGCGAGCCCGGCGGCGGTCAGGCCGCGGGCGTCGCGCCGCCCGAAATCCTGGCTGATCTGGTGATTCTGGCAGAATACGCAGCGCAGGTTGCAGCCGGCGAAGAAGATGGTGCCCGAACCGCGCGTGCCCGAGATGGGCGGCTCCTCGCCGAAGTGCGGTCCGGCGTGGGCGACCAGGGCGTCACGGCCGATCCCGCAGACCCCGAGCTCGCCGGCGAGCCGGTCGACCCCGCAGGCGCGGGGGCAGCAGATGCAGTTCGACAGCCGGGATGCGAACGTCTCCATGGCGGCGCGGCCCCCGTCCTCAGCGCCTCGCGCGAACGGCCGTGACGACCGGCGCGGCGCCGGGGATTCCGGGCGTCGCGCGCCGGGTGAGATTCATGAGACCTCGTGGGCGTAGGAGATCTCCGCCGTCTTGCCCAGCATCGCCCCCACCGAGCAGAAGGTCCCGGACGAGAGCTTGATCGCACGCGCCAGCTTCTGTTCGGGCACGTCGCCGGTCACGACGTACTTCAGCCGGATCGCGGTGTAGACCCTGGGGTGGTCCTCGGCGCGCTCGGCCCCGATCTCCACGCGCAGGCTCTCGGGCGGGCAGCGCATCTTCTCCAGGATGGCCACCACGTCCAGGGCGCCGCAGGCGGCCAGCGCGTGCAGGACCGCCTCCATGGGGCTCGGGGCGGAGCCGTCGCCGCCTTTCTCGACGGGGATGTCGAAGGCGCCGGTGCGCCCATCGGGCGTGCGGCCGGTGAAGCGGCGTTTGCCCTCCCAGGTGACGACGTGCTCGGTCATGACTGCAGTCCTCCGGAGCGTCCTCAATCGCGCCTGTGCACGCGGTGGCGGATGCGGCCCCGCAGGCGCGGCAGGTCCTCGTAGTGATCCATCCGGCGCATCAGCGCGTTGATCTCGGCGCCGAGCAGGAAGATGAACCCCGACAGCCACAGCCAGACCATCAGGATGATCACCGCGGCGATGGAGCCGTACGTCACGTTGTAGGCGCCGAAGTTGCGCAGGAAGAGGCGGAACAGCGACGACGCCAGGAACCACAGCACCGTGGCGGCCACCGTGCCGGGTAGGATCCACACGTAGCGCTGCTTCGCCTCCGAGGCGAAATGGTAGAGGATGGACACGGCCAGCAGGTTCAGCAGCAGGACCAGCGGCAGCCGCAGTGTGGACCAGAAGTTGTAGCTGTCGCCCGCGAGCCCGAGGAACTGGAAGAACTTGTGCGACAGCGACGGTCCGAGCAGCACCAGCAGGGTCGAAAGGATCACGAAGCCGCTCAGCACCAGCGTCAGCAGGATCGAGATCAGCTTCTGGTACGCGATGTTGCGCTTGGGATGGATGTTGTAGACGCGGTTGATGGTGGTGATCAGCACGCCCACGCCCATCGACCCCGACCACAGCGCCGCCAGCAGACCGAAGCCCAGGATGCTGCCCTCGCGCTCGCTCAGCACCGTATGCACCGTGCCGGCCACCAGGTCGTAGGCCGGCCCGGGTAGGGTCTCGCGCAGGCTGTTCAGCACCTGGTCCGGCTCCAGGATGGGCAGGTAGCTGATCAGGCTCAGCAAGAACAGCAGGAAGGGGAACACCGCGAGCATCATGAAGTAGGCGATCTGCGCCGCCATGCCCATGCAGTCGTCGTAGCCGATCTCCCGTTGCAGCCTGCGCAGGAAGAGGCCCGCTCGCGTCAGTTTTCTCCGGTAGTCCATGTCCGGCATAGAATGACGGGCGAACGGGGAAAAAGCAACATCCTGCAGCGGGGCGGCGTCCATCTTTCCGCGTCGCGCGCGGCGGGACGGTTGCCCGGGACGGAAAGTCGTGGCAGAATGGCCCTTCCGGTGCCGAACAAACCCTGCCTGGAGGAACCCATGAGATTCGCTGTCGCCGTCCCGGCGCTCTGCCTGATGATTCCCGCCGCCGCGCTCCTGGCCGAGGATGCCGAAGAGAAGTCGACCGTTCCGATCGACGAGTGGCTCGTGAAGGAAACCGTGCGCCTGGTCCTGCCGGCCTTCCACGACGAGAAGCCGGGCGCCTTCGACAGGGACGACTTCCTCGAGTTGGCTGTTGATCTCGAGAGCTTGGAGTTCGAGGGCTCTGACAAAGATCAAGCCGCAAAACTGGTGAAGGAAAGAAAGAAGCTCAAAACCATTTACA
>JAHJML010000041.1 GCA_018821365.1 Actinomycetota bacterium
ACCAATGTCGAATGCGGCGGCGGTGGTCCTGATCGTCCCCATCGCCATCGACGCCGCCCTGGCGCTGGGCGCCAATGCCGAGCCCTTCGTGCTCGCCGCCGTGATCGGCGCCTCGACCAGCTTCCTGACTCCGGTCGGGCACCAGGCCAACGTGCTGGTGTTCGGCCCCGGCGGCTACAAGTTCTTCGACTACACTCGGGTCGGCGCTCCCCTCACCGCGGCGATCTTCCTCGTGCTGATGGTGGCCCTGCCCCTGCTGCGGCCGCTGGTCCCCTGAGAGGCCGGGTTCGGGATTCGTCGGATTCCGGGAGAGCCTGCAGATCGTCGAGTTGGTCGCCGCCAACCAGCCACTCAACCCGGGT
This sequence comes from Actinomycetota bacterium, assembly GCA_018821365.1. GTDB lineage: Bacteria > Actinomycetota > Acidimicrobiia > Spongiisociales > UBA11373 > JAHJML01. The sequence continues at coordinate 363 of JAHJML010000041.1, forward strand.
TCCTGACCCTCGACCCATCCACCGTTCGCTCAGCCGACGGAGGCCCGCGAGCCGATCAGACGGCGAAGCGCCTCGGCGAGGGCACCCTTGCGGACATCGTCCTTGCCGAAGTAGAGGTCGGCGCCCGCCTCCAGCGCCAGTGCTTGATCGCGGGGAGTGGCCAGACCCGACAGCACCACGATGGGGGCCGTGATGCCGCGGGAGCGAACGGTTCGCACCAGGGTGGCGCCATCCATCTCGGGGAGCACGTAGTCGAGCACGATCGCATCGACCTCGCCCCGATCCAGGTACCCGAGCGCCTCCGTAGCGCCGGCCGCCAGCGACACCTCGAAGCCGGCCGAGCCGAGCGCGCTGCCCACCACCTGGCGGACCCCCTGCGAGTCGTCGACCACCAGCACCCGGTGCCGGTGCCCATCCCCGATTGCGTTCTCGACGTCGCGCCGGACGGCGCGCTCGGCGAGGCGGGCCGGATCGACCAGCAGCACGAAGTCGCCTCCTCCGAGAAGGGCGGCGCCGGTGAGATGCGGCACCGAAGACAGCAGCGGGCCCAGTTCTCGGACCGCAATCTGCCTGGCGCCGATCACCCGATCGAAGGCGAATCCGACCGGCCCGCCGGGGCTCGAGACCACCAGGATGCTGGAGGGAGGGTCGGCGCCGGTGAGGCCGGCCACCTCGGCAAACGAGTAGACCGGGATGTCCCCGCCCTGCCATGGGAGAGTGCGGGGCACCGATCCGTCCGGTGAGATGTCTGCGATGCGGAGCCTGTCGAGCACGGCGATCTCGGGGATCCCCCACTGCTGGCCGGCGGAGCGGATCAGGATGACGTCCTGCAGCGCCCGGGAGACCGGCACGGTCAGCACCACCCGGGTGCCCCGGCCCGGGTTGGTCTCGAAGGTGAGCGTCCCGTACAGGGACTCCACCGCCTCGGCGACGGAGGCGAGGCCGCTCCCATCACCGGCGACCAGGTCGGACGACCCGGCCGTCCCGAAACCCTCGGTGAACAGCAGCGAGCGGAGCCTGTCGGGATCGAGGGAATCACCCGGACGGATCAGACCCCGTTCGACACCGACCCGATGCACCGCCGTCCAATCGATGCCGCGCCCGTCGTCCTCGACGACGAACTCCAGCGTGCTCTCCTTGAGGCGGACCCGCAGGGCGACCAGTCCCGTTCGCGGCTTGCCGGCCGCCAGTCGCTCCTCGGGAGTCTCCAGGCCGTGATGGACCGCATTGACCAGCAGTTGCCGGAGCGGATCTGCCATCCGTTCGAGGATCTGGCGGTCGCCGACCAGTTCGTCACCCACCAGCTCGAACCGGAGCTCCTTGTTGGTCTTCCTGCCGAGGTAGCGGAGTAACTGGGAGAAGGTGGAGGTGATCTCCGAGACGGGAGCCGAGGCGAGTTCGATGGCCTGTTGCTGGACATCGCCGGCGTCCCGGCCCGCCCGCACCACCTCGGCCCTCAGGCGGGACATCAGATCGGGGTCGGCCGCCTCCCCGTTGGTGGCGGCGAGCACCAGGGTCTCCAGCACCTCGGTGTCCACCCGTAGCGAACAGATGGCGTTGATGAGACGGAACAGACTGGCCGCGTTGACCCGGACCGTCTCGCCGAAGGCCCAACTGTCGAGGGTCGACAGCAGGCCGCCGAGGTCGTTGGAATCGGTGCCGGGGATCAGTCCCTCGGGAAAGCCGGGGGCACCCATTGGAAAGAAGTGGTGATCGTCCTCTGGGGAGGCGGGGGCAGATGAGGGCGGATCGGGCTCGGGTTGGCCTTCCACGGCGGCGGTGAGTGCCGCCAGCGCCGCCGACAACTCAGGTGTGCCGGCGGCGGGGTCGGCATGGACGGCGGCGGGGAGCACCTCGCCCACCCGTTCGACGGCGTCTGCCACCCGGGGATCGTCGATGCGGGGCATCGCCTGTTCGACGGCCAACCCGGCATCGCCGATGGCGGAGAAGCCCATCATCCGCCCGGTACCCTTGATGGTGTGGGCCTCCCGGCGGAGCAGATCGAGGTCGCCGTCGGTGGCCGTGCCCGAGCGCGCCAGTTGAGCGGCCTCCACCAGGCGTGCGGAGCGCTCCGCCAACTCGGTCGAGAACAACTCTCGCATCTCGGGATCGTTCATCACGGACACACAGGCTCCTCGGCTCGCCGATGTCCCGATGCTGTATCGACCGACCCGGAGACCGGCTTGAGGCTCGCCCGATCACTCCCACTCGATGGTGGAGGGCGGTTTGGACGAGATGTCGTAAGCGACCCGGTTGATGCCGGCCACCTCGTTGATGATCCTGGTGGAGATGCGCTCCAGCACCTCGTAGGGCAGTCGGGCCCAATCGGCCGTCATGGCGTCCTCACTGGTCACCGCCCGCACCACCAGCGGATAGGCATAGGTGCGCTCGTCGCCCTGGACACCGACCGATCGGATGGCGGGCAGCACCCCGAACGCCTGCCATATCTCCCGGTAGAGGCCGGCGCGGCGGATCTCCTCCAGGATGATCGCATCGGCCCCCCTCAGCAGTTCGAGGCGCTCCCGGGTGACCTCGCCGATGATGCGAACCGCCAGTCCCGGGCCGGGGAACGGCTGGCGCCACACCAGGTCCTCCGGCAGGCCGAGTTCCTCCCCCACCGCCCTCACCTCGTCCTTGAACAGGTCTCGCAGCGGTTCCACCAAATCGAAGGCCATCTCCTCGGGCAGGCCGCCGACGTTGTGGTGGCTCTTGATCCTGGCGGCGTCGCGGGTGCCGGATTCGATCACGTCGGGGTAGAGGGTTCCCTGCACCAGGAACCGAGCGTCGCGGTGGGCGGCGGCGACTTCCTCGAAGACCCTGATGAAGGTCTCACCGATGATCATCCGCTTCTGCTCGGGATCGGACACCCCGGCGAGCGCCCCCAGGAACCGGTCGGCGGCTTCGACGTGGATGAGGTCGATGTGGAAGTTGGCCCGGAAGGTCGCCTCCACCTGCTCGGCCTCACCGCAACGGAGCAGGCCGTGGTCGATGAACACGCAGGTCAGCCGTTCGCCGATGGCGCGGTGGACCAGGGCGGCGGCCACCCCGGAGTCGACGCCTCCCGACAGCCCGCAGATCGCTCGGGCATCGCCGATCCGGCTGCGGATGGCGGCCACCGACTCCTCGATGATCGAGGCGTTGGTCCAGGTGGGATCCGCCCCGCACACCCGGGTCAGGAACCGGGTGAGGATCGCCTGACCGGACGGTGTGTGGATGACCTCGGGATGGAACTGCACCCCGCACAGGCCCCGATCGGGGTCCTCCATGGCAGCCACCGGGGAGTCGCCCGTCGAGGCGGTCACCCGGAAGCCGGGCGGGGCCGCCGTCACCGCATCGCGGTGGCTCATCCAGACCATTTGGTGATCGGGGAGGTCATCGAACAGAAGGGCGGGCCGTTGCACCGACAGGTCGGTCTTGCCGAACTCGGCCTTGCCGGTGCGGGCCACCTCGCCCCCCAGCGCATGGGCGATCACCTGGTGCCCGTAGCAGATGCCGAGCACCGGGATCCCCAGTCGCAGGATCCCGGGGTCGATCAGGTAGGCGTCCTCGGCGTACACCGAGGCAGGGCCGCCGCTGAGGATGATGCCGATCGGAGCCTTGTCGCGGACCTCGTCGGCGGTGATGTCGCGCGAGACGATCTCGCTGAACACATGGGCCTCGCGGACCCGGCGGGCGATCAGTTGGGCGTACTGGGCCCCGAAGTCGACGACGAGGACCCGGTCGCGATCCGACCCGGGTTCCACTACTTGCCCATGCCGACGTTCTGGGACTTCTGGAGGGCCTTCCCCTCGCTCTGCAGGGACGGCGCCACCATCACCTCCGCCTTCTGGAACTCCTTGACGTCGGCGTAGCCGGTGGTGGCCATCGAGGTGCGAAGCGCCCCGAACAGGTTGCGGGTGCCGTCGTTGTCGAAAGCAGGCCCCAGCAGGATCTCCTCGAGGGTGCCGAGTCGGCCCACTTCGACACGGGTGCCGCGGGGCAGCGTGGGATGGAAGGTGGCCATTCCCCAGTGCATCCCCCCGGCGGGCGCCTCCTCGGCCGCCGCCAGTGGCGACCCGAGCATCACGGCATCGGCGCCGCAGGCGATCGCCTTGGCGATGTCACCCCCGGTGCGCATCCCACCGTCGGCGATCACGTGGACGTAGCGGCCGCTCTCCTCCAGGTACCTGGTGCGGGCGCCGGCGGCGTCGGCGATGGCGGTGGCCTGCGGCACACCGATCCCGAGCACGCCCCGGGTGGTGCAGGCGGTGCCGGGCCCCACCCCCACCAGCACTCCGATGGCGCCGGTGCGCATCAGGTGCAGGGTGGTGCTGAACGAGGCGACCCCTCCGACGATGACCGGCAGGTCGAAACCGGAGATGAACGCCTTCAGGTCGAGCGGTTCGGTGCGGGTAGAGACGTGCTCGGCCGAGACGACCGTCCCCTGTACCACCAGGATGTCGAGGCCGGCCTTGACGGTGAGGGCGGCGTAGTCGCGCACTCGCTGCGGGGTGAGGCTGCCGGCGGTGACGATGCCCGCCTGCTTCATCTCGGCGATCCGCTGCCCGATCAGGTCGGGTTGGACCGGCTGGGCGTAGATCTCCTGCATGCGGCGGGTGGCCGAGTCGGCCCCCAGTTCGGCGATCTCTGCGAACATCGGCGCCGGATCCTCGTAGCGGGTCCACAGCCCTTCGAGGTTGAGGACGGCGAGGCCGCCGAGCCTGCCGATCGCTACCGCGGTGGCCGGGGAGACCGCCGAATCCATCGCCGAGGCCATCAGCGGGAGATCGAACCGGTAGGCGTCGATCTGCCACGAGATGTCGATGTCGTCGGGGTCGCGGGTTCTCCGGCTGGGGACGATGGCGATGTCATCGAAACCCCAGGCCCGGCGGCCCTGCTTCCCCATCCCGATCTGGATATCCACGCGACCTCCCGGTGAAGACCGCAGCGTACCAGCGAGGCCTACCGCCGATTCTGGCGGTCGGAGCGGGTCAATCCGCCAGACCGACCAGTTCCCGCACCTTCTGCTGGTAGCCCTCGGCCCTGGTCCTCGCATCGAGGGTGCCCCGCTGCATGAGCCGGGCCCCCTCGGCATCGTCGAGGTCCCGGTAGGCCCGGCGGATCGGGGCCAGGCCCTCGACCACCGCCTCGGCCACCACGTCCTTGAAGGTGCCGTAGCCGGCCTCGCCGTATTCGGCCTCGATGGACGGGATGTCCTTGCCGGTGAACAGCGACAGGATCTCGATGAGGTTGGATATCCCCGGCTTCTGCTCCCAGTCGTAGCGCACGTCGCGCCCCGAATCGGTGACGGCCCGCTTGAGGCGCCTGCGGATGGTGTCGGGATCGTCGAGCACCAGGATCCGGCTCCCCTCGTCTGGGTCGGACTTCGACATCTTGGAGGCCGGGTCCTGCAGCGACATCACCCGAGCGCCCCGCTTGGGGATGATCGGATCCGGGACGGGGAACTCGTCGCCGAAGCGGGCGTTGAAGCGCTGCGCCAGGTCGCGGGCCAACTCCAGGTGCTGCTTCTGGTCCTCCCCGACCGGCACCGCCTCGGCGCGGAACAGCAGGATGTCGGCGGCCATCAGCACCGGGTACGAGTACAGGCCGAGATTGGACCCGGCGACATCGGCCTTGTCCTTCCACTGGGTCATCCGGTTGAGCTGGCCGGTGCCGGTGATGGTGCCGAGGATCCAGGCGAGTTCCGTGTGGTGGGGAACCTGGCTCTGGAAGTAGAACAGTGAGCGCTCCGGATCGACCCCCACGGCCATCAGCACCTTGGCCGCCTCGTGACGGTCGGCCCGGAACTCGCCGGGATCCTGGGGAACCGTGATCGCATGGAGATCGACGACGCAGTAGATGCAGTCGTACTCATCCTGCAGCGCCACCCAGTTGCGAAGGGCGCCGAGGTAGTTGCCCAGATGGATGTTGCCGGTGGGTTGGAGCCCTGAGAAGACGGTCTTTCGTGTCACGGATTGCCTCCAAACGAGGAAACGCCGGTGTCCCGGCACCGGCGTCGACAACTGGTCGCGGCGGGGCCTATCGCTCCCGGTGCCACCACCTGCGGTACGTCTGCATGAGGGGAGGCTAGCAGTCCACCCCGGAGCCCCGGCACCGTACCAAGATGAGGCCGACACCGACCCGTGAGGACCCCGTGAGCCGCCGGCTCGACCCCAGGACGATGGCGGATTGGCAGATCGCCGAGGCCGCCGAGGAGTCGATGCTGCCCTTTGCGGCCCTCGGCGAGCACCTCGGGTTGACCGACGGCGAGATGATCCCCCACGGCAGGTGGCTGGGCCGGGTCGACCACCGCAAGGTGCTCGACCGCCTGGGGGGAGCGCCCCGGGCCCGCTACATCGATGTGACCGCCATCACCCCCACCCCCTTCGGCGAAGGCAAGACCACCACCACCATCGGCCTCATCCAGGGCCTCGGGGTGCTCGGCAAGCAGGCGACCGGGGCGATTCGGCAGCCGAGCGGAGGCCCCACCTTCAACATCAAGGGATCCGCCGCCGGGGGCGGCCTCTCCCAGTGCATTCCGCTGGCCCCCTTCAGCCTGGGCCTGACCGGCGACATCGACAAGGTCACCAACGCGCACAACCTCGGGATGGTGGCGCTGACGGCCCGCATGCAGCACGAGCGCAACTACGACGACGCGGCCCTTGCCTCCCGGGGCCTGCGCCGCCTCGACATCGACCCCGATCGTTTGGAGATGTCGTGGGTGATGGACCTCTGCGCCCAGTCGCTCCGCAACATCGAGATCGGCAGAGGCGGGAGCCACGATGGCTACCGGATGGCATCGGGGTTCCAGATCGCCGTCGCCAGCGAGTTGATGGCGATCCTGGCCGTCACCACCGGCCTGGCCGACCTGCGGCGCCGCATCGGGGAGATCGTCGTCGCCTACGACCGGACGGGGGTGCCGGTCACCACCGCCGACCTGGAGGTGGATGGGGCGATGACCGCCTGGATGGTCGACGCCCTCGACCCGACCCTGCTCCAAACGCTGGAGGGGCAACCGGTGTTCGTGCACGCCGGGCCCTTCGCCAACATTGCCATCGGGCAGTCCTCGATCATCGCCGACCGCCTCGGCACCTCCCTCGCCGACTACCACGTCACCGAGAGCGGGTTCGGAGCCGACATCGGATTCGAGAAGTTCTGGAACCTCAAGTGCCGCATCTCGGGCCTGCAACCCGACGCGGTGGTGATCGTGGCGACCGTGCGGGCCCTGAAGATGCACGGGGGCGGCCCTCCGGTGAAGCCGGGCACCGCCCTCGACCCCGCCTATGCCACCGAGGACCTGGGCCTCCTCGAACGAGGCTGCGAGAACCTCGTCGCCCACATCGAGACGGTGCGCCGCAGTGGGGTGAGGCCGGTGGTGTGCCTCAACGCCTTCACCACCGACACCCCCGCCGAGGAGAGGGTGGTCCGCCGTATCGCCGCCCAGCACGGGGCCGGGGTGGCCGTGTCGCACCATTGGGAGCGGGGCGGCGAGGGGGCGATCGATCTGGCCGAAGCGGTGATCGAGGCATGCGAAGAGCCCCAGGAGTTCCGCTACCTCTACGAGGCCGGCCGCTCGCTGCGCGACCGGATCGAGGTGATCGCCACCGAGATCTACGGCGCCGACGGCGTCACCTACACCGATGCGGCGGCCGCGGCGGCGAGTGTCATCGAGGGCGATCCGGCTCTGGCGGGCCTGGATGTCTGCATGGTCAAGACCCACCTGAGCCTGAGCCATGAGCCGCATCGCAAGGGGCGGCCGCGGGGATGGACCCTGCCGATCCGCGACATCCTGGTCTACCGGGGAGCCGGCCTGGCGGTCCCGGTGTCGGGGAACGTCAAGTTGATGCCCGGCACCGCATCCGACCCCGCCTACCGCCGCATCGACGTCGACGTCGAGACCGGGCGGGTCCAGGGGTTGTTCTAGGCCGGTGGCGTGCCGCTAGGCGGGCCTGCCCAGCGGGAGCAGGAGCAGTGGACGGTGGTCGGCGGGGAGGCCGAGCACGTCCATCACCGCGTTGTCGTCGAAGGCGCCCACCGGGACCCCAGCCAGGCCCATGGCGGTGGCCATCAGCAGGACGTTCTGGGAGGCATGGCCGGCCTCCAGGTTGACGTACCGCCAGGCGCGGTCGCCGCCGTACTTCCAGGCGGTCCGCGACAGGATGCCGGTGATCACCAGCACCGCCGGCGCCTTGGCAACCATCTCCTGATCGGCAGCCGCCGACGACAGGGCGTTGCGGCGGTCGCCGGTGGCTCTGGTCTCGAGTCCATGCTCATCCGGCAGGTAGTGGGTCACTCCCTCGGCGGTCACCACGAACACCTCGAGCGGTCCCAGGGCGCCGGCTGAAGGAGCGGTCCGCTTGCCGGAGGTCTCGGTGACTCCCTGAGCGGCCCACAGCAGTTGGCCCAGTTCGGCGGGTTCGAGCGGGGTCATGGCGAACGTGCGATGGGAACGGCGCTCCTGCATCACCTTCTCGATGGCCACACCGGAATCGGTGTTGGGTGCCGGCAACCGGATCTTGGATTCACTCATCGTCACCTCCCTCTCGCAGGACCTCGAAGCCTACGCGGCGGAGGTGGGGCGCGGAGCGTGGCACGATGGGCCTGTGGAAAGGCCCGACGATCTCCATGTGGCCCGCTCGGCGGTGGCCAGGCTCGGTCTGGTGGCCGACGCCTCGACGCACCTGACCGCCGAGGTGGCGATGCACCTGCCGTTCGAAGCACTGACCGCCTACAAGACCGCCGTCAAGCGGTTCTTCTCCACCGAGGATTGGGGCGATGCCGACGACCACGCCCTGGATGCTCTGGTGACCCCCCACCTACGGTCGGGGTGGTTCGAGCACGACCTGGGAGCGGGCGTCCGACTGGGCCACGGCATCCGCGACGGCCGCTATGTGATCTGGGCGACCGGCGGGCCTCCGCCCGAGCCGACCGTCTTCGACCGGGCGTTCGGCGGCCCGGTCCGGCCGGTGCAGACCCCTCATCCCCGCAAGGTGAAGTTCACCGTGGGCGGCGCCCCCGCTCCCGGGCGCTGGTATCGCCGGGGCGAGGAGGTCGACCACCCGGCGGCAGCGGCGATGCTGGAGGACCCCACCGTCACCGACGTGATGGTGGCCGGCGACTTCGTCACCATCGGCCTGCACCGCAGCGAGCGGTGGGAGGACCGCCTCGACGACGTGTTGGCGAGGGTCACCGAGTTGTTCTGGGACGACGCCCGCCCCGCCGGGTCGGCAGCCGCCCGAACCAGGGAAGCGCTGGTACAGGAGGGGATGAGCACCCGTGTCGAGGGAGCCCGCCCCGAGGACCTCCACCTGCTCGACTCCGACGACCCGGGCCACCGCGACACGCTGGTGGAGGCGCTGGGCTCTGCCGACCCCCGGGCGCGGCGGGCGGCGGTGGCCACCCTGTCGATGTCGAGCGAACGTCCGGTGGCGACGGCCGCCCTGCTGACCGGGTACCACGATCCGGCGCTGATGGTGCGGCGCACGGCGCTGGATGCCGCCGCCGACCTGGAGGACGAGACCTACCGCCCGCTGTTCGAGGCCGCCATCAGCGACCCCGACCCGTGGACCCGGTGGCGGGCGGTCCGGGCGATCGCCGAGTTGGGCGCCGCAGCCAGTCGGGAGCCGCTGATGTTCGCCGCCGTCGACGAGGAGTTCCGGGTCCGCTTCGAGGCGATCGCCGCCCTCCGGGAGATCGAGGGCGAGTAGGCGGCCCTACCATCACCGGACCATGATCGGCACGCTCACCAACGTCGGCGCCGTCCTCGCCGGGAGCGCCATCGGCGCGGCTGCCGGAAGCCGGTTCCCCGACCGGTTCCGAGAGACGATCATGGCCGCCCTCGGACTGGTGACGATGACCATCGGGATCCGGGAGACCTTGGCCTCCGACGAGTTCCCCCTGGTCCTGGGAGCGGTGCTGCTGGGGACCGTGCTCGGCGAGGCCCTCCGCATCGAAGCAGGGTTGGAATCGTTCGGGGCGATGCTGCAACGCCGCTTCACCCCGGGCGATGGGATCCACATCGACGTCGACGCCCCCGAGACGGCGGTTCCGGTGCGGGGGCGGGCCGGTTTCGCCGAGGGGTTCGTGATCGCCTCGCTGGTGTTCTGCGTCGGGCCCCTCCTGATCGTCGGCAGCATCGAGGACGGCCTCGGCAACCCCGACCTGCTGCTGGTGAAGGCCGCCCTCGACGGGTTCGCCTCGATTGCCTTCGCCTCGGTCTACGGCTGGGGGGTGGCCGCCTCGGTGATCCCGATCATCTTGCTGCAGGGGGGCATCGCCCTGGGGGCCGGCGCTCTGGAGGGCGTCCTCACCGAACCGATGCTGGCGGCGCTGGGCACCGCCGGGGGGATCCTGCTGCTCGGCATCGCCCTGCGCCTGTTGGACCTCAAGAAGGTCCGGGTGGCCAACATGCTCCCGGCGATCGTGCTGGCCCCGCTGTTCGTGAGGTGGTGGGGGTAGCGGGCGCCATCCCCCGGTCGTGGCCCTGGAAGGGTGGTCAACCCTCGGTACGCAGGCTACTGCGACCGGGGGGATTGACCCATTGCGTCATACAACATATGATGATCGTATGACAATGCTCAGCTTCCGCGTCGACGCCGTAGAGGCCGCCGACGTCCAACGATGGGCGGACCGGCTCGGAGTCCATCGCTCCGAACTCCTCCGGGAGGCTCTCCACCGCCATCTCGTCAGACTCCGCGCCGAGAGCGATGTCGAGGCCTGGACCACCACGCCTCTCACCGACGACGAGTCGGCGTTCGCTGCGGTCGCCGACTGGGGCCCGGCCGAGGATTGGGCGGATTGGGCCGATGCAACGAGGTGAGATCTGGTTCGCCGCCACGCCGGGCGGCGATCGGCCCGTCCTGATCCTCACTCGGGATGCAGTAGCCGATCGGATCGGCTCCGTCGTGGTCGCCGCCGTGACCCGGGTCAACCGTGGGGTCGTCTCGGAGTTGCAGTTGACCCCGGAGGCCGACGGGGTGCCCAGCGCCTGCGTCGTCAACTTCGACAACCTGCACACGCTCCCGCGGGAATCGTTCCGCCGGTTCGTCGGCCGGCTTGGGCCGGCCCGCATGGCTGAGGCGTGCCGGACTCTTCGGGACGCAACCGGCTGCTAGGGAGATGTTCAGACCGGCGGGGCGCAAGCCCCACCCACCAGGGAGCGGTGGTGACGCCTACCTCGGGCGCTTGACGTAGGCGCTGGGATCCTTCCGTTGCCGGCGGATCGACTCAACCAGTTCAGGATCGTTGAGGAAGGATGCCTCGAGCGCCGTCATGACGACCGCGGGTGTCAAGACGATGGTCCCGTCGGATTCGACACTCGCCAAGTAGCGCCTGTGACCTTCATGGCCGATCTTGCCAAGACTGACCCGGCGTCGCTGATCGAGTTCAACCAATACGGCTTCGGGTGACATCGGCGGGGGGTCTCCTTCTCTCGCGGTCACTCTACCCCACAGTTGTCAACTTGGCAATCGGGTAGTGGGGCAATTGGGCACCATGGTAGTATCGGGACATGGCTGAGGTCTTCTTGAGCCCGGAGATCGCTCTCCCACAGTACGAGGGGCTGAGAGAAGACCCCGGCCGCCGGAAGGCGCTCGAGCGAGTGGACGAGATCCTCGATGCCCTCGAGGAGGATCCCGGCCGAGCATGGTTGCGCGCTCACCGATTCCGGAGCCCGCCGTTGTGGTGTGTCACCTTCGATGCTTCGGGGGAAGCCTGGGCCATCCTCTGGTCGATGGACGACGACGAGGACGACCGGGTGCTGGTGGACTACATCGGCCCAGCAAGCTTCGCCTGAGGCCCCATCACCCTGGGGTGGCGACGCTCTCCCCCACCCCCTCTGCCCCCTCTGGGGCATCTCCCCCGCCCCGAGGGCGGGAGGCCAAAGCCACCGCAGGGCGGTGCGTTTCTCCCCCACCCCCTCTGCCCCTCCGGGGCATTTCCCCCGCCCCAGGGCGGGAGAGAAGGAGAGCCCGCCCGCGAGCAAATCACACGGGTCTTCCTCTCTCCCGCGTAGCGGGGGAGATGCCCGCAGGGCA
>JAHJML010000042.1 GCA_018821365.1 Actinomycetota bacterium
CGTGGGGCCGAGTCGTGCACTCCCGCCAGAGGGTTGCCTTATGAAACGGACCCCGGTAGAGTAGGTAGCGAGATGAAACGGACTATCTACCTCACGCAGCGATCCGGGGTCCTGGCGGACTCCGATCTGGTGCGCCCTCGCTCGAACAGCCGATCCGCCCGCCCGGTTCTTCCCCCCGAACCGGTGGTCTGGGTCGATTTCGGCGATACGGTCGATGCCGTCGATTCCGGGTGGCGATCCTGGAACAGGAACGCTGACAGAGTCGCCTAGCCATCCGCGGTGCGCCCGACGCCCTCCCTGGTCGGGCGTGCCCGGTGGCCCCCTACAATCGAGGGCGTGACTTCAGACATCCTCTCCGTAGCCAGGCGCGCCGCCTTCCGAGCCTGTGATGTGTGCCTGGCGGTGCTCGCCTCCGCGCCGGGCACCCCCGAGGCGATGGCCAAGGTCGGCAAGGAACCGGTGACCATCGCCGACTACGGGTCGCAGGCGGTGATTCTCGCCGAGGTCGCCGCCTGCTTCCCCGATCACGCCGTGGTCGCCGAGGAAGGCGCCGCCCACCTCCTGGCCGAAGCTGGCGACGATGGTGCCCGCCGGATCGTCGAGATTGTCGGCGCTGTGATCGGCCGGCCCACCACCCTGGAGGAGGTGGCCGGGTGGATCGATCACCACGGCGGCCCCTCGGCCTACACCTGGGTGATCGACCCGATCGATGGGACCAAGGGGTTCCTGCGCCGCCAGCAGTTTGCGGTGGCAGTCGGCGTCCTCCGCGATCTCGAGGTCTATGCCGGCGTGCTCGGTTGCCCGCACTTCGATGTCGATCCGGACGACCCCTCGGCGGGCCGGGGCGTCGTCTTCACCGCCGTCGCCGGAGGGGGAGCCTTCATGGAACCGCTGGCGGGTGGCGACCCGATCCGGGTGTCGGTGAGCGAGGTCGCCGACCCCTCCGGGGTCAGGGTGCTCGGCAGCGTCGAATCGGCCCACGGCGACCCGGCACTGGTGAAAGCGATCATCGCCGACGCCGGCCTGGGAGGTGGGATGGTCCGCATCGACAGCCAGGTCAAATACGGGGCGGTGGCCGCCGGCCTCGCCGAGGTCTACATCCGGCCCCGCTCCCGACCCGACTACCGGGAGAACATCTGGGATCACGCAGCAGGGGTGGCCGTGGTCACCGAGGCCGGTGGACGGGTCACCGATCTCGACGGCAAGCCACTCGACTTCTCGAAGGGCCCCAAACTCGTCGACAACCGGGGAGTGCTGGCCACCAACGGCATCGTCCACGACCTGATCCTCGAGTCGCTGGCCCGGGTCGAGGCCGGGTAGCAGCCGCTCATTGCCCGGGCCTGCCTAGCCTGGAATCGATGCAAGCTCTCGATGAAGCCCGCAGATACCGGGAGTCGGTGGGACCGGCCATCCTGGCCTCGTTCGCCGAACTGCTGTCCATCCCGAACGTGGCGGGGACGCCGGGTGGCATCGACCGCAATGCGATTTGGATCCGCGACGAGTTGATGCGGCGAGGAGTCCGGGCCGCCGTCACCCAGATCCCCGGGGCGGCTCCGCTGGTGTTCGGAAGGGTGGATGGCGCACCGGGCGGCCCGACGATCGGGTTCTACGCCCACTTCGACGGCCAACCGGCCGACGGCCTCGCCTGGACCGACCCCCCGTTCACCCCGACGCTGCGCGACGGGCGACTGGAGGACGGGGGGCGGGTCGTCGACTGGCCCGGTCCCGGGCAACCGGTCGACCCGGAATGGCGGATCTACGCCAGGGGCAGCGCCGACGATCGCGGGGCCGTCGCCGCCCTGCTGGGTGCCCTCGATGCCAGGCAGGGCCGGGTGCCGCAGGCCTCACTGGTGTTCCTGTTGGAGGGTGAGGAGGAGCAGGGGTCGCCCCATCTCGGCGAGTACGTCGGCCTGCTGGCAGGCCGCCTCGCCGCCGACATCTGGATGCTGTGCGATGGCCCCGTCCACCAGAGCGGCCGCCCCCAGGTGGTGTTCGGCGTCCGCGGCATCGCCGACGTCGAGATCACGGTGTTCGGCCCCGCCGCCGACCTCCACAGCGGCCACTACGGCAACTGGGCCCCCAACCCCGCCGTCCTGCTCTCCGACCTGGTGACCGGGATGCGCGATCAGCACGGGGTGCCCACCGTCGACGGCCTGGAGATCCCAGAGCCTTCCGAGGCTGCGATGACGGCGGCCGCCCTGGTCCCCGATCCCGGCGACCTGGGGTTCCCCGCTCCGGAGGGTCCCTCGCTGTGGGAGCGCAACCTGCGCCCCTTGTTGAACATCAGGGGATTGCGGGCCGGGGATGTGGGCGAGGCCGCTCGCAACGTGGTGCCCGGTTCGGCGGTCGCCTCACTCGACCTGCGCCTGGTGGCCGGTCAGGACCCGGTTGCGGTCATCGAGGCCATCGAGCGCCATGTCGCCGCTCGGGGATTCCATCTGGTGGGGGAGCCGCCCGATGCCGAGACCCGGCGGCGTCACCGGCGCATCGCCATGGTCTCGGGCCGCCCCTCCTACCCGGGAGTGCTCACGCCCCCCGATCACCCCGCTGCGGCCGGCATCCTCGCCGCCGTCGAGGCGGCCGCCGGCGAGCCTCCGATCATCGTCCCGTCGTTCGGGAGTTCGGTGCCACTGCACCACTTCGAGCGCCTGGCACCCGCCGCGGTGATCGTGCCGATCGCCAACCACGACAACCACCAGCACGCCCCCGATGAGAACCTCAAGGTGGCGAACCTCTGGTACGGGATCGACCTGATCGCGGCGCTGCTGGGCTGAGCAGGCCCCGCCTGCCGGCACCCGGGACGCGCGAGAGGCGACCTCCGCGGCCGCCTCTCGTAACGCCGTGTCGGCGCACACCCCCTCCAAGGCGTGCACCATAGCGCCCAATTCACAATCGCACATGTGAATGGTTTCACGAGCGAGGGACCGGGGGTTCGCCGAGGCGTACGCTGACGGCGAACTTCGAATCGGAGGGTCCCTATGCCGTACGCCACCCACGAGGTCGTCAACCAACCCCCGCCCCGGATGGGCTACAACGTGTTCACCGGGGATCCGGCGCTGCCGGCTGCCGTCGCCCGGGAGGGGGCCGGGTGGGCGGCGGGCGACCTGACCGAACTGGGGGCACTGGCGGGGACCGAAGAGGCCCTCGAGTGGGGCCGGCTCGCCAACGAGAACCAACCGGTGCTGCTGACCCACGACCGGTTCGGGCACCGGTTGGATCGCATCGACTACCACCCCGCCTACCACCGGCTGATGGCCACCGCGGTGGCGGCGGGGATGCACGGCTACCCGTGGGCGGAGGCGATCCCCGGCTCCCACGTCGCCAGGGCGGCGAAGATGATCGTGTGGAGCCAGGCGGAGACCGGGCACATCTGCCCGATCTCGATGACCTACTCGGTGGTGGCCGCCCTCCGCCATCAGCCCGACCTTGCGGCCGTGTGGGAACCGGGTCTGACGGTGCGCAGCTACGACCCGGCCTATGCCCCCTCGCTCGAGAAGACCGGCCTGACCGCCGGCATGGCGCTGACCGAGAAGCAGGGCGGCTCCGACGTGCGGGCCAACACCACGGTGGCGGTCCCCGACGGCGCAGGCGCCTATTCGTTGACCGGGCACAAGTGGTTCGTGTCGGCGCCGATGTCGGATGTGTTCCTGGTGCTCGCCAATGCGCCCGGCGGCCTCTCCTGCTTCCTGCTGCCCCGCTGGCTCCCCGACGGCACCCGCAACCCCTTTGCCGTGCAGCGCCTCAAGGACAAGATGGGCGACAAGGCCAACGCCTCGTCCGAGGTGGAGTTGGATGGGTCCCTCGCCTGGATGGTGGGTGAGGAGGGCCGGGGGGTGCGGACGATCGTCGAGATGATCAACCGCACCCGACTCGACTGCTCACTGGGCTCGGCGGCCGGGATGCGGCAGGCGCTCGCCGAGGCGATCCACAACGCCCGGCACCGCGACGCCTTCGGCGCCCGGCTGTCGGATCAGCCGGTGATGCTGGGGGTGCTCGCCGACCTGGCGCTGGAGAGCGAGGCCGCCACGCTGGCGGCGATGCGTCTCGCCGGCGCCTACGACCGTGACGAGGCGTTTGCCCGCATCGGCACTCCGGTGGTCAAGTTCTGGGTGTGCAAGCGGCAGCCGGGGATGGTGGCCGAAGCCCTCGAGTGCCTGGGCGGCAGCGGCTACGTCGAGGAGTCGGTGATGCCGCGGTTGTTCCGCCAGAGCCCCCTCAACGGGGTGTGGGAGGGCAGCGGCAACGTCATCGCCCTCGACATGCTGCGGGCGATGCAGCGCACCCCGGAGTCGGTGGACGGGTTCGTCGAGGAACTCCAGGCGGCGGCCGGCTCCGATGCCCGCTACGACGCGGCCCTGGCCGGGCTGATCGAGATGCTGGAGGCGGCCGCCGAACCCGACGCCAGGAGGCTGGCCGGGCGGATGGCGGTGCTGCTGGAGGCGTCGCTGATGCTCCGGCACGCCCCCGAGTTCGTCGCCGAGGCTTTCATCGCCTCCCGGATCGTCGAGCCGGCTCCGGTGTACGGGGTCCTCCCGGGCGGGGTGGATGCGGCTGCGATCGTCGACCGGGCGCTGCCCGCCTGAGTTCAGCCAGATAGCGAGCGGAACGGGCCTGCCTCGGCGGTGGGGATTCGGGCCGTGATGCGGGTGCCGCTCTCCTCGTGCGATTCGGAGAGGACCTCACCGATCCGGTGGGCCTCGGCGACGAGATCGCCGCGCTCGTAGGGGATCAGCAGATCCAGTTCCACGGTGATGGGGGCCAGTCGCTCCTCGAGCGCCGCCAGCAGGGCGGTCATCCCCTCGCCGGTGGCCGCCGAGGCCACCAGGGCGTCGCTGTACCGCCCGGTGAGCCGGGCGAGGTGCCCCGGGGAGGCCCGGTCGCTCTTGTTGAGCACCATCACCTCGGGCACCGCGGCGGCCCCGATGTCGGCGAGGGTGGCCCGCACCGCGGTGATCTGTGCCTCGGCATGGGGATTGGAGGCATCGACCACATGCGCCACCAGGTCGGTCTCGACCGCTTCCTCCAGCGTGGTCCGGAACGCCTCGACCAGTTCGTGGGGCAGGTCGCGCACGAATCCGACGGTGTCGGAGATCAGCGCCGCCCTGCCGCCGGGGAGGTCGAGGCGCCTGGTGGTGGCGTCGAGCGTCGAGAACAGCTGGTCCTCGACCAGCACCCCGGCGTCGGTGAGACGGTTGAGGAGGCTCGACTTGCCGGCATTGGTGTAGCCGACCAGCGCCACGGTGGGGATGCCGCTGCGGCGGCGCGCCTTGCTGCGGGTGTCCCGGCCGGTCTGCATCAGCTTGAGTTGGCGCTCCAGGGTCGAGATCCGCCCCATCACCCGGCGGCGGTCGGTCTCCAACTGGGTCTCGCCGGGGCCCCGGGTCCCGATCCCGCCTCCGAGGCGGCTCAACTCGGTGCCCTTGCCCCGCAGCCGGGGGAGCCGGTAGCGGAGCAGGGCCAGTTCCACCTGGGCCATCCCCTCGCGGCTGTGGGCGTGCTGGGCGAAGATGTCGAGGATCAGGGCGGTGCGGTCCACCACGTCGCAGCCGAAGGCCTGCTGCAGGTTGCGCTGCTGCACCGGGGTCAGCGACCCGTCGACGACCACCACGTCGATGTCGAGCGCCTTGGCCAGCGTGGCCAGTTCCGATGTCTTGCCCTTGCCGAAGTAGGTGGCCGAGTCGGGGTCGCGTTGCTGCATCACCCGGTCGACGGGTTCCGAGCCGGCCGTCTCGGTGAGCAGCGCCAACTCCTCGAGACCGGCCTCGACGTCGGCGACGGTGCGCGGTCCGAAGGCGAGTCCGACCAGCAGGGCGCGTTGCCGCGCCACCTCGAGATCGGTGACGGTGGCGGTGAGCCTGCGGCGTCCGCGTTGCAGGTGAGCGTCGGTCACGGTGCCATCCAACCACAGGCCCGCGCCTGGCGGGTGCTCAGTCGTCCCCCAGGCTGCGCCACAGGATGTGGCGGCCCTCGTCGGAGAACCCTCGCCGCAGGTACCAGGACGTCAGGTGATGCCGCTGGTCGCCTTCGGGAGTGACCACCACCTCGATGATCCCGCAGCCCTGGGAGCGGCACCAGGCGGCGGCCGCTTCGATCAGTGAGGAGGCGACGCCGGCGCTCCGGTGGCCGGGCGCCACGTAGAGATCCTCGAGCTCTGCGTAGCGCCCCACCTCGAACCCGAAGGTGGTGGTGACGGTGGCCACCCCGACCACGGAGTCTTCTTCGGTGGCCAGGAAGGCGGCGTTGGCGGATTCGGCCAGGAACATGCCCGCCTTGGCGAGGAGTTCGTCGGGGGTGCCGGGGAAGCCCTCCTCGGCGAAGAACCGCGAGATGATGCCGCCGAGCACTGGGGCGTCCTCGGGGGCGGCGCGGCGGATCGAGATCATGGGTGCGATGTAAGCACGACGGCACCACCTTCAAGGGCGTCGACCTCAGCAGGCTCGACCCGGCCACGATCGACCTCACGACCGTCACCGTCTGGGAGGGATCGATCTGTCCCGACGGCGGGCCGCCCGACAATCCGCCCATCGGCACCTGCGACCGTTCGGCCGGCGACACCTAGCGTCGTGGGATGACCGTTGGAACGGCACCCCACTATCGGCGAGCCTGCGGGGCCTCGCAGTTCACTAGCGGTGGTCAGGCGACCAGCCATCCACCGCGGGCGACGATGACCATCACGTTCAGCAGCGCAACGCACAGCGTCAGTGTCCAGGCGGCCCGCGGGTGATCGGTGAGTCCGGCTACGACGACGGCGACGATGGCCACCGAGACACCGGCCACCAGTGCCGAGCCCAGCAATCCCGGCTCACCCGACGGCATCACCGCGATCACGACGGTGGCCGCTGCCATGAGAAGCGCCGCCGAGAACAGCGACACGCCGGGACCGACCCTTTGCGTTAGGCCCCGGACTCCGGTCGCGGCGTCACCTGCGAAGTCGGGCAGGGTGTTGACGAAGTGGGCGCCGGTGCCCATCAGCGCGGCAGCGATGGTCGCCCAAGCCGGGGGCCGCGGATGTTCGGGCAGGCCAAGGGTGACGAAGGAGGGGAGCAGACCGAAGGCAACGGTGTAGGGCACCGCGCTGGCGACCGTGCTCTGCAGCCACCCGTTGTAGGTCCATGCAACGGCCACTGCTGCCAGGTGGACCAAGCCGGCACACCACCCCGACATCATCGACAGCGGCACACAGACGAGAGCGGCGACCACGGCACCGATACCCACGGTCTTGGCGGCTACCCGACCGGCGACGATCGGCTTGTCGGCGCGCCCCGCTAGGCGATCGCGGTCGCGGTCCAGGTAGTCGTTGCTCCAGCCAACCGAGAGTTGGCCCGCCAGCACCGCCAAAGCAACCCAGACCGATCCGGGGCCCCGTCCCGCAGATACAGCGAGCATGGTGGCAATGGCCGTCACCATCAGGGTGGGCCGGAAGTGGGACGCTTGCAGGAGGGAGATCATCCGGTCCAGTTTCGCCGATCCTGACCAGGTGACCGGGCGTTCGTGTCGGCAGGCCGACGCCCACGGATCGCTTCCCTGCTCGAAAGACCGGCTCTGCGTCCTGGACTCAACGATCCTGTTCGACCCGGCTGATCTCGACCTCTGCCACTCTCCGCCCGTCCATCCGGCCGACCCGGATGAGCCACCCGCCTGCTTCCACCTGGTCCCCCCGGCGCGGGATCCGGCCCAGTCTCTGCATGACCAGACCGCCGACCGTCTCGTACTCCCCTTGGGGAAACTCGATGCCCATCTCCGCCAGGTCGTCGGCGCGGGCGCTCCCGGTGATGACCACCTTGTCACCCTCGAGGAATGCGCCCATTCGCTCGGTCCCCAGGTGGCCATCCCGCAAGTCTCCGACGAGTTCCGTGACGATGTCCTGGAGGGTGATGATCCCGGCGGCGCCCCCGTGCTCGTCGACGACGAGCGCCATCTGGTTGTGGCTGCGGCGCATATTGGCGAGCACGGTCCTGAGTGGCGCCACCTCCGGCACGATCAGCAACGGGCGAATCAGCGAGGGGTCGAGGGGGAGGTCGGGTGTCTCGCGATCCCGCCCCAGCAGGTCCTTGACGTGGACGAACCCGAGCACATCGTCGAGGTCGCCGGTGTGGATGGGAAGCCGTGAGTAGCCGGACCGCTCGAACAACTGCTCGATCTCACCGATGGTGGTGCCGATCGTGGCGGCCGTCACGTCGGGGCGGCCGATCATGACCTCGGAGGCATCCCGGTCCCTGAACAGAATGGCGCCGGTGAGCAGCCGATGGGCGAAGGCATCGATCACGCCCTCCCGGCGGCCGGCCGCGATGATGGTGGCCAGATCCTCTGCCGAGTGGGCGATGTCGAGTCGCTGGACGGGTTCGATCCGCATCAGCCGGAGCACCCCGTTGGCGATGCCGTTCATCAGGGCGATGACCGGACGAAAGACGATGGTGAAGGCTCGGAACGGAACGGCCATCGCCAGGGCGGCCCGCTCCGGGGCGGCGATGGCGATGTTCTTGGGCGCCATCTCACCTACCACCATGTGGAGGAACACCACGATCAGCAGGGCGATGGTGAGGGCAATGGGGTGGAGCACCCTGTCGGACAGTGCCAGGAAGCCGAGGACCTTCTCCAGGATGGCCGCCACCGCCGGCTCGGCTACGAAACCGAGCAGCAGCGACGCCATGGTGATCCCCAGTTGGGCAGCCGCTAGGCTCAACGACAAATCCCGTGTCAGTCGCAGGGCGGCCCGGGTCGGCCTGGTGTCGCGCTGTTCGAGGACGTTGCGGCGGGCCATCAGGTAGGCGAACTCAGCGGCGACGAAGAACCCGTTCGCCACCAGTAGGACGACCATCCAGAGAAGGGCGGATACGTTCATCTGTCCGGCTCGCCCGGTGGATCCAGTCGGGGGCGGAGCACCCGCACCCGATCGATCCGGTGTCCATCCATCTGCAGCACCTCGAACGCCCAATCGTCGACCCGAACCACCTCGCCGGCATCGGGGAACCGGCCGAGACGGGCGACCAAGAATCCTCCGAGCGTCGTGTAGCGGCCCTCCGGCCACCCGAACCCGGTCGATTCCTCCACCTGGTGCCAATTGAGGAAACCGGACAAGATCTCGCCCTCGTCCTTGGGCAGATCACCGGGCAGTTCGACGTCGTACTCGTCCTCGATCTCACCGAGGATCTCCTCGATCAAGTCCTCGAGGGTGATGATCCCGGCGGTGCCCCCGTACTCGTCGATCACCACCGCCATGCGGACGCCGCGGCCCTGGAGGTCGGCGAGCAACTGATCGAGGGGACGGGATTCCGGTACTTTCAGCACCGGCTGTCTGATCTGGTCCACGGGCATGACCGGGCGACGGTCGGCGGGGACGCTGATGGTGTCTTTGACGTGCACGATCCCGTCGATGTCGTCCAGGTCATCGTCGTAGACCGGGAACCGAGAGTGGCCGGTCCGTCTTGCCAGACGCTGCAACCGGGCGACCGACTCGAGGCGGCCTATCCCCACCACGGAAACGCGCGGCACCATGGCATCCGCTGCCACCATCTCGGTGAAGTCGATGGTCCGGCTCAGCAGGCGCCCCTCCTCGTCGTCGAGTTGCCCCTGGCTGGCGGAGGACCGAATCATCAACTCCAACTCCTCCATCGAACGCACCCCGGCCAGTTCCTCTCGGGGTTGGATCCCGAGCAGGCGGACGGTCCAGTTGGCGGACCGGTTGAGGAACAGAATCAGTGGGCGCAGCAGGCGGTTCACCATCTGCATGGGGATTCCGAAGAGGACCGCGGAGCGGTACGGGAGAGCGATGGCCAGGTTCTTGGGCACCAGTTCGCCGAACACCATCTGAGCTCCGGTCGCCAGCGCCAGCGCCAGGGTCACCGAAACCGCCAGCGATGATCCCGTCGAGACCCACGGCATCCGGCCGACCAAGGGATCGATCAGTCGTGCGATCGCCGGTTCGGCGATGGCGCCCACCACCAGCGAGGTCGCGGTGATCCCGAGTTGGGCACCGGACAGTTCGAAGGACAGATTGCGCAGCGAGATGAGGATCCGCTGGGCGGCCAAGTCGCCCTCTTGGGCCCTTCGTTCGACCTGACTCCGGTCCACGGCCGTGATGCCGAACTCGGCCGCGACGAAGAACGCGTTCAAGAGGATGAGAACTACGACAAAGGCCAGGCCGACGTACAAGGTTGATGCGCCGACTTTGGGCGCTCTAGGGGAACCACAGGGTACTAGGGGGAAGACCCCCGCAGCAAGGGTCGGCCCGGGCCCACCCGGCTTGACCGGCGGTTGGCGTCGACCGGGACCGGGGCACGCTTCAACCTCGATTGGCGGAGGCGGACGGGAATCGAACCCGCCGCCTGGGGGCACTGGTGACCCCCGGCAAGGGCGCGTCGAGTCCGAGACTGGCGGAGGCGGACGGGAATCGAACCCGCCGGGGGCCTCTCGACCCCCCACCGGTTTTGAAGACCGGGGAGCCCACCAGGCGCTCGGACGCCTCCGCACGACAGGCTAGACGGTCGGGAGCGGCCGTCGGTCGGAAGAGCCGGAGACCACATAGCGTCACGTCAGCACGACTCTGGGTGGCGACGATAGGTGCCGGGTTGTATCGTGGCGATCGGGTTGTTAGGAATAGGAGTATGACTCGCGGCTCCGAATTGGGGCGCACCGTGCGTCGTCGCAGACTCGAGTTGGGCATGTCCCAATCGCGGGTCGCCGATGCGGTCGGAGTGTCCCCGCTGCAGGTGGGACGATGGGAGCGGGGTGAAGGCATCCCGGACCCCTCCCGGGTGCGCGCCCTGGCCGACGCCCTCGAACTCGGGCCCGACACCGTTCAGTCGTGGCTGGCCGCCGCCGAAGCCCAGGTCCTCTCGATCGAGATCGTCGGCGAACCATTGGCGCCCCCGTTGGTGATCATGGAGTCGGGCGACGAAGGCGATCCGTGGTCGGCACCTCCCGAGAAGCGGATCGCCCCGCCTCGCCTCGACCGGGCCGCCCTGATCGGCAAGGGGAATGGCCACGGGGGTGGGCGCGTGTCGACGACGGCGGTGGTCCCCGTCACCACTGCGGCTCCGGACGCCACCATCGAGCGTCTCTTGCGGCGTCAGGCCCGAGGCGACGAACGTCGACTCCGACGCCAGATGCTGGCCTCCCACCGCGTCGAGCGGGCCCAGGCCGTCGCCGACACTCGGCATCATCAGGCGGAGGCTTCCTTGGCGGCCCGGCGCGGGCCGCTGTGGATGCCACCGCAGGCCGACCGATCGGCTCCGCCACCGGCGGGAGCCGCCAACACCGGGTCGGTCTTCCCGGTTCCCGACACCAAGAAGGGAAGCGAACGGGTCACCTACGAGGGGGTGGGCGAGACGTCGGCCCAGCGGGATCGGCTCACCTACGTCTTCAGGATGATCGGGACCATCGTGGCTCTGGTGATCCTGGCGGGGTTGTTGTGGTGGGCGATGGGTTCGCTGGGCGACGGCCTCCGGTCGATCCTGGACCTCCTCAAGGGCGGTGAGGACTCGCTGCCGGCACCCGAGGTGGTTGGCCTCATCCTGAGCGGCTGATCCCCCGCATCCGCTACCGTCGGGCGGCGTGACGACCATTCGATTCCTCGGCGGCACCGACACGGTTACCGGCTCCAAGTTCCTGGTGGAGGGCGGCCGGGGCCCGGTGCTGGTGGACTGCGGCATGTTCCAAGGACCCCGCGAGGTGCGGGACCTCAACTGGGACGATCCCTTCTTCACCGAAGCGCCCCTCCCCGACGAGGTGCTGATCACCCACGCCCACATGGATCACACCGGGTGGCTGCCCCGCCTGGTGGGGACCCACGGGTTCGATGGCCCGATCCGCTGCACTTCGGCGACCGCCGACCTGCTCGGGATCATGCTGCCCGACTCGGCGCGGCTCCAGCAGGAGGAGGCTGCCTACGCCAACAAGAAGGGGTACAGCCGCCACCGGCCGGCCCTCCCGCTGTACACCGAGGCCGACGTCGAGCGCACCCTGGCCCTGATCCAACCGGCCGGCTACCACGAGTGGGTCGAGACCGCCGGCGGCAGGGCGAGGTTCTCGTTCGCGGGCCACATCCTCGGCTCGGCCCACATCGCCCTGGAGTCGGAGGGGCGCCGGATGGTGTTCTCCGGCGATGTCGGGCGGTGGGACATCCCGGTGCTCAAGGACCCCGAACCGCCCCCCGGGGCCGATCTGCTCCTGATCGAGTCCACCTACGGCGGCCGCCATCACAAGGAGGACACCGACCCCGACACCGGCATCGCCGAGGCGGTCAATCGGGTGGCCGGGCGGGACGGGGTGCTGGTGATCCCGGCCTTCTCGATCGGCAGGACCCAGGAGATCCTCTTCCGGATCAGAGCGCTGGAGGACGCCGGCAGAATCCCCGAACTGCCGGTGTTCCTCGACAGTCCGATGGCCATCGACGCCACCGAGCAGTACGCCCGCCATCACGAGGAGCACGATCTGGAGATCAAGGCATTGGAGGCGGAGGGGACCAACCCGCTGCGGCCGGCCCGCCTGCAGTTCTCCCACACCGTCGAGGAGTCCAAGGCCATCAACCGGCGCCGGGAGGCGATGGTGGTGATCTCCGCATCGGGGATGGCGACCGGGGGGAGGGTGCCCCATCACCTGAAGCGGCGCCTTCCGTATCCCGAGAACATGGTGGCCTTCGTCGGCTACCAGGCCGAGGGCACCCTCGGCCGCCTGCTGGTGGACGGCGCCGACAGGGTCCGCATCCACGGGGAGGAGATCGAGGTGGTCGCCGACGTGGTCCGCCTCGAAGCGCTCTCGGCCCACGCCGACCAGGACGAGTTGATCCGCTGGGTCGGCGAAGCGGTGCCGGAGCGGATCGCCCTCATCCACGGCGAGGACGAGGGGCGGGCGGCCCTCGCCGAGGCGTTCCGGGTCCGCTTCGATGCCGAGATCCTGCTGCCGGTGCGGGGCGATGTCCTCGAGGTCTGACCCCCGGGTGGTGCTGCACCCCGCCCAGGGCCGCACCATCGAGATCGCCTTCGGGGCGCTGGGTGGCATCGTCCTCGACACTCCCTCCGTCGATGCGGTCGCCGCTGCCCTCGACGGAGCGGAGATCCTGGTTTCCTATCCGTGGCGGGATGAGTTCCTGACGCCGTCGCTGCGATGGGTGCAGTCGGTGTCGGCGGGGACCGAGCAGTTCCCGGCCGAGAGATTGCGGGAGGCCGGGGTGGCACTGACGTCGGCCCGCGGCATCCACGGGCCGCAGGTGGCCGAGCATGCCCTCGCCTTGCTGCTGGCGATGACCAGGGGCGTGGGACGGGCGGCCCTCGACCGAAGGGACCGGGTGTGGAAGTCGCCCCCGGTCACCGAGATCGGCGGGATGACCATGGGTGTGATCGGCCTCGGTGTCATCGGCGAGGCGGTGGCCGAGCGAGCCAAGGCGCTCGGTATGCGGGTGGTCGGCACCAAACGGGACATCACCGGCTACCGCGGGGCCGCCGACCGGGTGGTCCCGGCCGAATCGATGGACGAGGTGTTCGCCGAGGCCGACGTGGTGGTGATCACCCTGCCGGGCGGCGCGGCCACCCGGGGCATCGTCGGCGCCGCCCAGATGGAGGCGCTCGCCGGCGGGTGGCTGATCAACGTCGGGCGGGGCTCGGTGATCGACGAGGCGGCCCTCGCCGCCGCTCTTGCCGGCGGCGTGCTGCAGGGGGCCGGCCTCGACGTGTTCGAGACCGAACCGCTCCCCGGGTCGTCGCCGCTATGGGATCTGCCGAATCTGGTGATGACCCCCCACGTCGCCGGGGCCTCTCCGCACTACGGCGATCGCCTGGCGGACTTGTTCGTGCGCAACCTGGCGGCCTACCGCGGGGACGGCGACTGGATCAACCGGGTGGTGTGATCGGGGGTCTCACACGTCTGCGTCCGACTCGCAGGCGATGTCCTGGCGGACCACGCCGTCGATGACTGGTGCCTGGCCGATGGTCAACGTCGAGCCCGGCGGGGGCGCTCCTTCGATCTCGTCCAGGTTGTACTCGCCCGCGAAGGTGACCTTGCCGTCCTCACCGGTGAGCGCCGAGTACAACGGGTAGTGCCAGTCACCGAACGACAGGAACAGCTCCACCTCGAGGCGGTCGACGGGCACTCCGTCCTCCTCCCACACCGAGAAGGGGTCGACGATGGTTCGCCCGTCGTCCTGGAGGCGGTACCCCACCGAACTGCAGCGGGGGCCACCCGCCGCTTGCCCGGGCTGGGCCTCCGGCTCGGCCATGGGGAAGCCGGCGGCATCCAGTGTGGCCGCAAAGGCGATCTCGGCCGCGACCCGGGAGTAGGTGGCCGCCGTAATGTCGGTGAGGGCCGACCCATGCACCCACTCGCACTGGCAGTTCCCCTGGGATGCCAACTCGTCGTGGGACGCACCCGGCCAGAACCAAACGTCGCACGCCTTGTTCGCCACCACCACCGGCTGCCCGGGTCCCCCTGCGGGCCCAATCGGGGGTCGGACTCCGGGCGGGCTGCCGGGCGGGTCGTCGCTGCCTCCGTCGCGCCCCTTCTCCATGGCATAGGGCTCGTGGACCGGTATGTCGGTGCCAGCGGAGCCATCGGCCATCCCGACGTGGACATTGTTGGCATATGGGGCGATTGCGATGAAGTAGTCGTCGAGGAGCAGCGCGCTCTTGTACTCGCCGGGCAACTCCGCCAAATGGGCCACGCTGCCGGCGTCGTCGATCGAGTTGATGCGGCTCATCTCGTCGCCCCCCTCGGCTGCGGGGATCCCCTCCACGTAGATGGGGTCGCCGTCGATGCTCCTGACCGGTCCCGCGGTGGGGATCGATTGGGTGTCGAAGGAGTCGAGCGTGGCATCACCGACGCCCTGCACCGCCTTGGTGGTCCAGGCCAACATGCTGGGGAAACCGATCCACAGCGACCCGATGTGCAGGCTGAGGGGCGGGTCGTCCGTCAGGATCGTGCTGATGGTCTCGCCGGTGTAGGGGTCGATCTCCATCAAGCCCGGCAGGTCGGGCAGGGCCAGCCAGATCGAGGAGTCGGCCAGCAGCATGTCCGAAGGACATCCCGGGATGTTGACCCGCCCGGTGACCTCGTTGGTGTTCACGTCGACGCGCACCAGTTGCGAATGGAGGCATTCGACGACCCAGACCGAGCCGAATGCGATGTCGACCAAGGTCGCCGATGCGCCGATCTGGGTGGTGCCCATGCACTCGGCGGCACACAGGTCGTACTTGGTGAGTGTCCCGTTCGAGAAGTCGGTGTACCAGAGGACGCACGGTCTCTCCGGTTCGATCGTGGTGTCGGTCGGAACGGTGGTCACCGCCGTGGTGGTCGGTCCGCTGGCGGCGGGAGCAGTGGTCCCGCCGTCGTCGTCGCCACACGCCGCCATCACCAACGCCAGTGCCAACATCCCTGCGAGAAGGTGCCGTCCCTGCATCTCGTCCTCCCCGGACATGTGATGGCATCAAGCCTACGCCGCCCGGCTTGGGCAAGGAGATGCGGGGCACGGGCCGACCGAAGAAAAGATTCGCCCCACGCATGGTGGGGCGCTAAGGTCCACTCCGCCAAACACGATTTGTAAGGAAGACCTGACAGCGTGACGTCGGTCCACACCCAATCCCGGTCGGGCAAACGCCGCATGCTCGTGCTGCTGGTGGTGCTGGTGGCACTCGTGGCAGCCGGGTGCGGCACCGAGTTGCCCCAGAACTCGCTCAACCCGGCCGGTCCCGAAGCCCGCAAGATCGACGGCCTCTTCTGGCTGGTCTTTTGGATCGCGGCGGCCATCTTCATCCTCGTCGAGGGCGCCCTCATCTTCACCTCGCTCCGTTTCCGGCGCCGGCGCAACGACGCGCGTGAGGTCGAGCAGGTCCACGGCAACATCCGGCTCGAGATGATCTGGACGATGATCCCCGTGGTGATCCTGGCCGCCATCGCGGTCCCCACCGTCTCGACGATCTTCGACCTCCGCAGGGCCCCCGACCCCGGCGAGAACGCCCTGGTCGTCAATGTGATCGGCCACCAGTGGTGGTGGGAGTTCGAGTACCCCGAGTACGGGTTCGAGACCGCCAACGAGATGCACATCCCCGTCGGCCGCACCGTCTACCTCAACATCACGTCGGCCGACGTCATCCACTCCTTCTGGGTGCCGCAACTCAACGGGAAGCGGGATGCGGTCCCCAGCCGCCTCAACCACCTCACCATCACGGCCGACGAACCGGGGTTGTACCTGGGCCAGTGCGCCGAGTTTTGCGGGTTGTCCCACGCCGACATGCGCCATCGGGTCTACGCCGACAGCGAGGCCGACTTCGCCGTGTGGGTAGCCGACCAGCAGAAGCCCGCCGAGATCCCCACCGCGGGGGCGGCCGCCGCCGGATGGGAGACCTTCCAGATCCTCTGCACCGCCTGCCACAACTCCGACGGCACCGGCACCCCGGTCTCCCGCCAGATCGTCGCCACCGAGGCCGGTGAGGAGTTCACCTTCGACGCCGCCCTGGCGCCCAACCTCACCCACTTCGGCAGCCGCACCACCTTCGCCGGCTCCACCCTCGAACAGACCGTGGAGCATCTGCGGACCTGGCTGGCCAACCCGTCGGACCTCAAGCCGATGCGGCCCGACCAAAACGACATCGCGGCGGGCCGCATCCTCGGCATGCCCAACTTCGAACTCACCGACGAGCAGATCGAAGAACTGATCGCCCTGCTGGAGGGATGGCAGTGACCACGACGACCGCCGCCCCCCCCGCCACCGGCAAGGGCATCTGGTCGTGGGTGACCACCACCGACCACAAGCGGATCGGGATCCTCTACGGGGTGACCTCCATCTTCTTCTTCCTGGTGGGGGGGATCGAGGCCCTGCTGATCCGCAGCCAGTTGGCGTTGCCCAACGGCGAGATCCTCTCGGCCGACGCCTACAACCAGTTGTTCACCATGCACGCCACCACCATGGTGTTCCTGGTGGTGATGCCGCTGGGGGCGGCCTTCACCAACTACTTCCTGCCGCTCCAGTTGGGGGCGAGGGACGTCGCCTTCCCCCGGATGAACGCCCTCTCCTACTGGATCTTCATCTTCGGCGGGTTGTTCCTCACCATCTCGTTCTTCGTGGGCGGCGGACCCGACGGCGGGTGGTTCGGGTACGCCCCGCTCTCCACCCAGGTGGGCGAGGTGGTCCGGATGGACTACTGGGCGCTGGGGTTGATCGTGCTCGGGGTCGCCTCGATCGCCTCCTCCGTCAACTTCATCACCACCGTGCTGACGGTGCGGGCGCCCGGGATGACCCTGATGCGGATGCCGGTGTTCGCCTGGATGTCCTTCATCATCTCGTTCCTGCTGCTGTTCTCGCTGCCGATCGTGTCGGTCGGCCTGTTCCAGGTGTACTTCGACCGCAACCTGGGCACCCTGTTCTTCGATGCCGCCAACGGGGGAGATCCGGTGCTGTGGCAGCACCTGTTCTGGCTGTTCGGCCACCCCGAGGTGTACGTGCTGATCCTCCCCGCCATGGGGATCGTGTCCGAGGTGCTGCCGACCTTTGCCCGCAAGCCGTTGTTCGGCCGCACCTTCGTGATCTTCTCGGGCATGGCCATCGGCTTCATGGGCTTCGGGGTGTGGGCCCACCACATGTTCACCACCGGCCTGGGCCCGGTCGCCGAGGCCGCCTTTGCGCTGACGACCATGTTCATCGCGGTGCCCACCGGCGTGAAGATCTTCAACTGGCTGGGCACCATCTGGGGCGGTTCGCTGCGGATGAACACCTCCATGCTGTTCTCGCTGGGGTTCATCTTCCTGTTCGTCATCGGCGGCCTCTCCGGGGTCACCCATGCGGTGGTCCCCGCCGACGCCCAGCAGCACGACACCTACTACGTGGTGGCGCACTTCCACTACGTGCTGTTCGGGGGGGCGA
Organism: Actinomycetota bacterium; assembly: GCA_018821365.1. Taxonomy (GTDB): domain Bacteria; phylum Actinomycetota; class Acidimicrobiia; order Spongiisociales; family UBA11373; genus JAHJML01. Next base: position 17,849 of record JAHJML010000042.1, read on the forward strand.
TCTTCGGGATCTTCAGCGGCATCTACTACTGGTTCCCCAAGGTGTCGGGCAAGATGCTCGGCGAGCGCCTCGGCAAGTGGAACTTCTGGACGATGTTCGTCGGGATGAACCTGACCTTCGCCCCCATGCACATCCTGGGTCTCAACGGCATGCCGCGCCGCACCTACCGCTACGGCGAGGGTCTCGGCTTCGACCTCTGGAACATGGTCGCCACCATCGGATCGTTCGTGCTGGCCATCGGGGTGCTGTTGTTCCTGATCAACGCCTGGCGCTCCTACCGCAGGGGCGAAGTGGCCGGCCCCGACCCGTGGGACGGCAGGACGCTGGAGTGGACCCCCTCGTCGCCGCCCCCGCCGCACAACTTCGACGAGATCCCCGTGGTGCAGGCCGAGGACGACTTCTGGCACCGCAAGTACGGGGTCGACGAGCACGGCCGGACCGTGCCCAGGGCGGACTACCGGCCGCCCGTGCCCGGCGGCCCGCCGGCCGGCCTCCACTTGCCCTCGCCCTCGTACTACCCGTTCCTGAGCGCCTTCGGGATGTTCCTGACCACCATGGGCCTGGTCTACGTGCCCTGGGGCCTGTTGGTCACCGGTCTCGGCGCGGTGGTGATGATGTGGGGCCTGTTCGGCTGGTCCATGGAGAACCTCGTGAGGGAGCACCGTCGATGACCACGGACACCGCCGTCACCGCGGCCCATCCCGATCACCACTCCGATCACCACCCGGACCCCGCCGTCGTCCGCAAGACGGCGATGTGGGTGTTCCTCGGCAGCGAGTTCCTCTTCTTCGGCTCCCTCATCACGACCTTCCTGCTCTATCGCACCCGTGTCAACGACGGACCTGCGGCGGCCGACGTCTTCGACATCCCCTTCACCTCGGTGTCGTCCTTCGTGCTGTTGATGAGTTCGCTGACGATGGTGCTCGCCCACCACGCCGCCGGACGCAAGGATTGGCGGCAGATGCGGGTATGGCTGCTGGCCACCGCCCTGCTGGGGATGGTGTTCCTGGCCGGCCAGGTGTTCGAGTTCACCGAGTTCGTCCATGAGGGCCTCACGGTGAGCACCAGTCCGTTCGGGTCGTCGTTCTACGTGCTGACCGGGTTCCACGGCGCCCACGTCGCCGTCGGGGTGGTCCTGTTGCTGGCATTGGCCTTCATGTCCTTCGGAGGGAAGTTCCGGGACACCGAGGGTCTGAACGTCGAGATGGTCGGCCTCTACTGGCACTTCGTCGACATCGTCTGGATCGCCATCTTCACCATCGTCTACCTGTTGCAGGTGTGAGCATGACCGACGCAACCGTTCACCATCAGCCCACCCCCCGTGACTACTGGGTCATCGCCGGGATCCTGTTCGTGATCACGGCCATCGAGATCTCGGTGGCCTACGTCGATGCCTTCGACCCGGTGGTGGCCCCGGTGCTGATCACCCTCTCGGCCGTCAAGTTCGCCCTGGTGGTCGGGTGGTTCATGCATCTCAAGTACGACCTCAAGCGCTACCGCGCCCTCTTCTACATCGGGTTGGTGGCGGCACCAATCCTGTTCGGAGCGGTGCTGTTCACGTTCGGGGTCCTCATCGGGGACTGACCGGTGGCCCCGCCGACCATCGGATTCGACCAGATCGCCTTCCACGTCCATTGGGACGTGGTCGGGCTCGTTGCGGCGTTGGCGATCGCCTACGGGTACGCAATCCGCCGGCTCGGCCCCCTCCGTGCTCCCAGCGGCAAACCGGCGGTCACCAGACGCCAGATCGCCTGGTTCGCCGGGGGGTTGCTGGTGTTCCTGCTGGCGCGGTCGTGGCCGCTGCACGACATCGGCGACCAGAGCCTGTTCCTGTTCCACATGATCGAGCACCTGCTGCTGGCGCTGGTGGTGCCGCCGATGCTGCTGCTGGGCACCCCCACCTGGCTGATGCAGATGCTGGTGGCGCCGATCTTGCCGGTGCTGCGGGTGCTCACCAGGCCGTTGGTGGCGCTGCTGCTGTTCAACGGCGTCCTCGCCTACATCCATGCCCCCGGCGTGGTGGCGTTGATGCTGCACAACGAGGCCGCCCACCTCGGCCTGCACCTCGCCCTGATGGTGGCGGCGACGCTGATGTGGTGGCCGATCGTCGGTCCGATCCCCGAGATCCCCAAGTTGACGCCCTTCATGGCGATGGGCTACCTGTTCCTGCAGTCGCTGGTGCCCACCATCCCGGCCTCCTTCCTCACCTTCGCCTCGACACCGGTGTATCCGGTGTACTCCGGGCTCCCCAGGCTGTGGGGCCTCTCGGTGATCGACGACCAGTTGATCGCCGGCCTGATCATGAAGATCGGGGGAGGCTTGTTCCTGTGGACGCTGATCGCCACCATCTGGTTCAAGTGGGCGGCTGCCGACGAACGGACCGCCCGGAGAGGCCCGGTGATCGGGACCCCGTCGGCCTGATCGTCGGACGGCTACCTGCCGCGACGGGGCGGGTGGGAGGCGATGAAGGCGGCGCCGAAGAGGACGACGGCAGCGACGCCGCCGAACACGATCAAGGCGACCTCCTTGGTGGCATCCAGCAGCACCCTGGAGAGGCCGAACACGATGCCGACGGCCAGCACCATGCCGAGCGCCGGGAGTCCCATCGCCCGCAGCGCATCACGGGCGAACACGACGGGACTAGCCGGCCAGGCCTCGCCCCCGAAGGCAAACGCCTCGGGGCGGCTGAGCCGCTCGACCGTGCCCCCGATGATCCCCCCGGTGGCACCTCCGGAGATCAGGGCCACCAGGGCCGCCCGGAACACCGACACGGTGGCGATCTCTGCAGTGCGGTCCGCCGCGACGCCGAGCGCCGCCCTGGCCACCCCGAAGCCGATCGTGGCGCCGATGACGGCTCCGAGGATCAGCAGGGGCGCCAGCGACACCCGCGGGCTGTCGGGGCCGGCCTGCTTGGCCCCCGCATAGGCGATCGCCCCGAGCAGCAGTCCCGCCAGTGCGCCTCCGACCACGATGAGCAGATCCATGGCGCCTTCGGAGACCCGGAAGGCGGCCCCGCCACCGACCAGGTCGACACCGTGGCGGACCACCCGGGAGGCGGCCAGGGCCAGCACGGCGAGGGCGGCGATGCCGCCGACGACGGCTCCGATGGCGATGGCTGCCAGGGTGCGGCGCTGCACTGCAATCCTTGGTAGGGGCGGGTCATCTTAGGACGCCCGGCGACACCCTGCCGGTCCCTCCCGGAGCGTCCGAATCGCCCTGTGACTCAGCCCGGCGAGGCGCCCGGCCCGCCGTCCCCGTCTCCGGTGCCGCCGTCCCCGCCGCCCTCGTCGCCGTCGTCGCCGTCGGCGGATTCCTCGCCGGAGCGGGCACGCCTCTCCACCCGGCGAACCCACGCCACGGCCAGCAGCACCGGGACCACGAAGTAGAGGATCTCGTCCCACCCCCAGGAGTGGGCGAGGACGGGGTGGGGGGTCACGCTCCGCAGGAGTCGGGCGAGTAGATCCCCCTCACCAGGTCTTCGTCCTCGTGACCGTCGACCGGTCCCCACAGCAGCAGGTCGCCGCCCCCCTGCGGGTACAACTTGAAGACTTCACCGACATTCGGGTCGACGACGTACTCGATCTCGAACCCGTCGTAGATGTCCTTCAACACGGAGACCTGGTCGCCGGCTCGCAGTCCACTCAAGGTGGCGATCTCCCGGGTGGGAGAGGTCAGGTCGCCGTAGTCGAGATCCATCCGGTACGACAGGAACTCGTTGGTGGTGGCATCACCACC
>JAHJML010000273.1 GCA_018821365.1 Actinomycetota bacterium
CGGACACCTACGGGCCTTCCTGAAGCGGAAGGTCAACGATGGAGCCCTGCTGCGTCTGATCGGCAAGTGGCTCAATGCGGGGGTGCTGGAAGAGGGCAGGCTCCTGCGGCCCGACACTGGCACACCTCAGGGGGGTGTGATCTCACCCATCCTTGCTAACGTGTATCTGCACTACGTGCTGGACGAGTGGATGGTACGGGACGTGCAACCACGCCTGAGTGGGCCGAGCTTTGTGCTGAGATTCGCCGATGATTACCTCATTGGCTGCACGGAGCAGACCGACGCGGCGCGTGTCTACGCAGTCCTTCCGAAGCGGTTCGCCCGATTCGGACTCGCGATCCACCCGACCAAGAGCCGCCTGGTTCAGTTCAGCCGGCCTGCAGCGAAAGCGGGGAAGGGCACCGGGACATTCGACTTTCTCGGCTTTACCCACTACTGGGGGAAGACGCGCAAGGGCGGATGGACCATCAAGCGCAAAACGCGGCGTGCCCGCGTGGCGCGCGCGTTCAAGGCGATTTGGACGTGGTGCCGCGACCATCGGCATTGGAGCATACCTGAGCAGCATCGCTGTCTGAGTGCCAAGCTCCGAGGCCACTATGCTTTCTATGGCATCCGGGGAAACTACAAAGCCCTGGAGGTAGTGTACGAACACGCGGAGAGGTCCTGGAAGCATTGGCTGGGCCGACGGACGCGCAACGGCTATCTGACGTGGGAAGTCTACGAGAAGCTGTACAGGGCGGTTCTGCCCTTGCCGAGGCCAAAGATCGTCCATGCATGCTGACAAGGGCAGCAACGGCCATGCGCATGGGCCGGGACACTGGCCCATGTCCCCCGCGCAAGTTGGGGAGCTGAGGAACCGGATGAGGGAAATCTTCACGTCCGGATCTGTGGGGGGCGCCGGGGGTAACCCCGGCTCCTACCCGGAACCAGATGTGCGGCCTGGCACATCCCTGGCGCCAACGCGGGCGGTCAGACACAGCCCTGCGAAGGCCAGGGCTGCGCCAGCCCACCCACTGGTGATGCTAGCGTTACACTGGAGATGGAATCGACCTACTTCCGCTGATTGCACTGAGATTTTCCCTTGACGTTATGGACTACGATGTGTAGTTAATTGACTACGTCGTGTAGTTGTACTGGACACGCGTTAGGAGGTCTCTTGTGGGCGAATCCGCAAGCGCCAACCCTGTAAGGTCTTCACTTGAAAGGCTTTTCCCTAGCCCCTCCCTGCTTCATGTCCTCTCCGTCTTGCTCCTACATCCGGAGCGGGAATTCTACCAAAGTGAACTCGCCGAGCTGAGCGGTAGCACGCTCCTACAGACTCAACGGGCAATCCATCGGATTGAAGAAGCAGGATTGGTCTCGGTCGCCCGGCGGGGAAATCGTGTTTACTACTCTGCCGAGCGTCACCACCCCGTTTTCGAGGAACTCAAGCGTATCGCACTTAAGACGGTTGGGCTCGGGGACTCCTTGCGCTCAGCGCTGGCCCCTCATCAGGACAACGTCAGAATAGCATTCGTATTCGGATCCTTCGCCTCCGGTGCAGAGACTGCCGAAAGTGATGTCGATGTACTTATTGTGGGCGACCTGACCTCCAGACAAACATCCCGCGCGCTCGGACCTGTTGGGCGCGAACTGGGCAGGGAATTCAATCCAGTTGTCTTCCCCGCCAAGGAGTTTCGACAAAAGGCTAAGCGGGGTAACCGGTTTGTCGAAGAGCTTGTCAGAAGTCCCAAGGTTTGGCTCATAGGAACACAGGATGACCTTGAAGCGATTGTTAGCTGATGGACGGCTGCGCCCGCACCAGACTTCTGCGAAGGAGATCGCGGATCTTCTCATGCTTGTCACCCGTGACATGGAGGATGCCGCGTTTGAAGGATTGTCTGCAGATCGCCGTTTCGCCACGGCCTACAACGCAGCTCTTCAATTGGCCACAGTAGTCTTACGCGCCGCAGGGTACCGAACCGCTGGCGTTGCGCACCATTGGACAACCTTTCAGGCCCTGTCAGCGGTTCTCGGATCGGATCACACTGACCGCGCCGACTACTTCGACTCGTGTCGCAAGAAACGTAATGTGGTCGACTATGATGCTGCGGGGATGGTATCTGATGCTGAGGTCAGAGAGCTCGTCGAAGAAACGAGTGTGTTTCAGGACGATGTTCTTGAATGGCTCAGGCGGGAGCATGACAATCTGCTAGAGTGACCGTATGAAGCGCCAGTGTAACATCACTACATTCACCAGATGTGCGGGCCGTCACGGCCCTGGCGCGAACGTGGGTGGGCCGCCACCGGCCCTGCGAAGCCAGGGCCGCGCCAGCCCACCCACTGGTGATGTCGGCGTTCTATGGCCGAAAAGTCCTGCTCGCATGACGGAAGTTGCCCGACTTGCACGTGTTCGCTCTTGCACGGTATCCGTGTATATGGCATACTCTGCTAGGAGGTTCGCGGGTGATTCGATCGTTCGGAAACAAGGCCACGGCCGCCCTATACCATGCGACATCTGGTGCTCGCGTTCGGCGTTTGCCACATGACGTCATCCGCATTGCCCTACAGAAACTCGACGTCTTGCATGCCGCCACGAAACTCAAGGACTTGAGGTCTCCACCCGGCAACCGTTTAGAGGCCCTAAAAGGCAAGCTGGAAGGACATTACAGCATCAGAATCAATGATCAGTGGCGCATCATCTTCCGCTGGGAAGAACCGCATGCCTTTGATGTCGCCATAGTGGACTACCACTAGATTGCAGCAAGGGAGTCACGATGCTACCGAAGAACAGGATTCCGACGCATCCCGGTGAGATCCTCCAGGATCAATTCCTGGAACCTCTCGGGCTCACACAGGTTGCGCTCGCCCGTCACCTAGGCATTTCTGTTCAGCGGGTCAATGAGCTCATTCGGGGCAAGCGCGGTATTACCCCCGAGACGGCATGGCTTCTCTCCCAGGCACTGGGGACCACGCCAGAATTCTGGATCAATCTCCAGACGTCTCATGACTTGGCTCTCAGGCGGCCGCGCCGTTCGATCAGGAGAATACGACAAAGGGCCTGACGAGCATGGTGCCTGACGGCGGGTGGAGTGTGACCATCGAACGCTGGACAGAATGATCGGCCATAGAACACCAGGTTGAGCGGACCGGGGACTACGTCCCCGACTGTCATGCGCTTGGCTTACGCCAATCGCACGCCAGGTGAGCGCCTGCGGCCCGGCCGCTCACCTTTTCGTTCCATGGCGAGGTAGAGTCAACGTTAGCTGGCCAATGTGCTATCATATGAACGTCTCGGCTGTTGCGCAGGGTATCCGAACGTGACGAGGAGGTCTGCGATGCGCTGCCTAGCTTTGTTCATGGTGCCCTTGGCCGTCATATCCCTGCCTGCCCACGCGGCAACCCACCTCGTCAAGCCGGATGGAACGGGGGATTATCCGACGATCCAGGCAGCGATTGACGCTGCCGCGGATGGAGACAGCATTGAATTGGCGAATGGGACGTTTGCCGGAAGCGGCAATCGTGACATCCATGTCTATCCAATGGCCCTCACGATCCGGTCACAGAGCGGCTTGGCTGATAGTTGCATCATAGACTGCGGCGGCAATTTCGCATTCTGGTTCCAGACTGGGATCGGACACGACACGATTGTTGAGAATCTCACGGTAACCTGCGGAAACTCCGAGGGCGGTGCTATGAGGTGCGGATCCTCCTCCCCGTGGATTCGTGGGTGTGTCTTCCGTCTTAACACGGGCTGCACGATCCGGTCCGGTGGTGATTCACTCCTTGTCGAAAAGTGTACGTTCGATGACAACGAAGGTGATTTTGAGTATGAGATCGCTC
>JAHJML010000043.1 GCA_018821365.1 Actinomycetota bacterium
ATGCATGAGTGGATGACGGATGAGTTCGGTGGTGCCGGTGGGCACGATGGGATGCATGAGTGGATGACGGATGAGTTCGGTGGTGCCGGTGGGCACGATGGGATGCATGAGTGGATGACGGATGAGTTCGGTGGTGCCGGTGGGCACGATGGGATGCATGAGTGGATGACCGGGACCTCCGCTATGGGAGGGTCCCCTCGGTTGTAGCAATCGCTCTCTCCTACTCCCACGGCAAGTCCCGGAGCGTGCCGCCCATCTTCGGCGGTCGCCTCCGGCGACGTACGATGCGGCAGAGCAAGGGAGCGTAGATGCGGCCCCGCACCATTCTCATCGCCGATGACGAGACCGAGCTGCGCGAGATGCTGAAGGCGTATCTCGAGGCGGAAGGGTTCAGCGTGATCGAGGCATCGACCGGCCCCGACACCGTGGAAGTCGCTCGCCGGGAGAGTCCCGACCTGGTGGTGCTCGACATCGGTATGCCGGGACTGGACGGCTTCGAGGTCCTGCAACTGCTCAGGTCACGCTCCGACGTGCCCGTGATCATGCTCACCGCTCGCTCCGAGGAAACCGACAGGATCGTCGGCTTGACGGCCGGGGCCGATGACTACGTCACCAAGCCGTTCAGTCCCAGGGAGTTGTCGGCCCGCATCAAGGCCGTCCTCCGGCGGGGCCGGCGGGACGATCCGGGAGACGAGACCTTGGAGTATCCCGGCCTGAGCATCGACCCGCTCAGCAGGCAGGTCAGGATGGGGGAGCGTGAGGTGCCCCTCACCACCCTGGAGTTCGATCTCCTGGTGGCGCTTGCAGCGTCGCCCGGCCGGGTGTTCACCAGGGATCAGCTCCTTCAGAACGTGTGGGGATGGGATCACTTCGGTGTCGACCGGGTGGTCGACGTGCACATCGGATCGATCCGCAAGGCACTGGGTGACGATGCCACCGATCCGATCTACATCGGGACGGTACGCGGGGTCGGCTATCGGTTCGTGTCGAAGCCGCTGTGAAACGGTTCACACGGAGTCTGTGGCTGCGGCTTGTCGCTTCCTATCTGTTGGTGGTAGTCATCGCCGTGCTGACCACCGCCGTGGTCAGCCGATCGCTGGCCGGCTCGTTCTTCGAGTCGCACCTTCGAGACATGGCGGGCCAGCCGGGCATGGGGATGTCCGGTGGCGTCATGACCGAGTCGATGGCTTCGAGCCTCAGGGAGGGCTTTTCTTCGTCCTTCGAGCGATCGGTATCCATCGCGGTGCTGGTCAGTGGTGCCGTGGCCCTCATCGCCAGCAGCTATGCGGCGGTGAGGGGGCTCAGACCCATCCAGCGGATCCGCGGAGCCACCCGCCGCCTGGCCGGCGGTGCCTATGAGGAACGGGTGCCGATTCCAACGGAGACGGAACTGTCCGACCTCGCCCACGATGTCAACGCCCTCGGGCGTGCCCTGGAACAGGTAGAAGAGCGAAGAGTCCGGCTCATTTCCGAAGTCGCCCACGAATTGAGGACACCGCTGTCGACCATCCAGGGGTACATGGAGGGGCTGCTGGACGGGGTCTTCGAACCGACTGAGGAGATCTTTGCCGTCACCGCCGGAGAGGCCGCCCGGCTCAAGCGCCTGGCGAGTGACCTGAGCGCGCTCTCTGCGGCGGAGGAAGGCTCATTCGAGTTGCGGCGAACCGAGTTGGACCTGGGCGAGGTGGCGACCAAGGCCGCCGATCGGCTGAGACCGCAGTTCGACGCCCAGGAGGTCGTCCTCACCGTAGGCGGAACCGACTCGCTGCCCATTGTCGGAGATCCCGATCGGTTGATGCAGGTGTTCACCAACATCATCGGGAATGCCCTGACCCACTGCGAACCTCAGGGGAGGGTCGGGGTGAGTTGGGAGCGGAGGGGCCACGAGGCGAGAGTCCGGGTAGCCGACACCGGCATCGGAATGACCCCGGAGCAACTCCAGTTCATCTTCGAGCGGTTCTACCGGGTGGATCGACACCGGCACAGCGGCACCGGGATCGGTCTGACCATCGCCCGCCGCATCGCCCGACTCCATCACGGCGATGTGACTGCTGCCTCCGAAGGGCTCGGAGCGGGGTCGACATTCACGGTGACGCTCCCGCTTGCGGTGGGCAAGGATGCCGGTCCTCCCGACTGAGAACCCGGGGTCCGCATGAGCGCCGATGATCAGATTCCGGGCCGCACGACCCTGATGGATTCGTCATGCGGAATGGCCGCGAGGGAGGACTCGCCGAGCGCAGAGGGTTGGCCGATATCGGGTCCTGTTCGGATGTCGGCGTGGGACCCTCCCGGAGGCGACCGCTGAGTTCGGACGATCGACGCTACGTTCGGCGCCTGCATGGATCCGTCGAACGGCTCGTGCGCGGCACGACTGCTCGCGAAAGCTCGAGGCCCCCGCCGGTTGGCGGGGGCCTCGAGCCGGTTAGCCACTCGGGAGGAGTGGGGATCTAGGCGCTTGCTCCTACGAGATCCGGCGCTTCGAACGTGTCGAAACCGAGTGCGGCCACATCGATGGTGGTGGTCCCGGTGCTCTTGGCGCCGGCCGCCCAGACCAACCCAAGCCCGCAGAGCACGGCCAGCAATCCGATGCCGGCGAGGATCGCCGCGATCGCCAAACCCATCTGGAGGGTGCTGTGGGTGACGGTCCCGACCCCGAGTTCGGCGATCAGGGCATGGGTCGTGCCGCTCCAGGCCTGTTCCCGCGCCGGCCCCTCGATGGGATGCTGGCGATCGAACCCGGCCCAGTAACGCCCGTCGACGTCGAATTGATAGGTGCCGGCCGCGAAGACCTCACCCTTGTACTCGACATCCTCGGGCAACGCCACCGTCTGGGCGCCATTGAGCGTGTGATACGCGATGGTCGCCATCTGGTACATGTACTCGGATGCGGTGTTGACGAGAGGATCATTGGGATCGAGATCGGCCCGGTCCACCGGATAGGACCAATCATTCGTGAGGAGGCTGAGGATGGCCTGGGCCCCCTCGGTGGTGCCCCTGTCGGTCAGTTGGCCCGACTCGTCATAGCTCAAGGTCACGTTCTGCTGCTCGCTGAAGGCTTGGAGCGATCCGTATCCATCCTGAACCCGGGAGTAGGCGATGCCGCCCGCCACCACGAAGCCGAGTCCGGCCAATGAGAGGATCACTCCTAGCACTCTGAGTCTCTTGGTCATGAGCCCTCCTTTGAGGGTGTGGTTTGTGATTGCATTCACAAGACCACGCCCACGTCAAGGCAGGAGCCAGTCCTCGGTAAAGATGTCGTCAAGCCGGCGGATCACGAGCCGCGTGCGACCGCCATGGCGGGAGTGTTTGCTCCAGACCGCGGTCCCGTCGCTCGCTCTACTGCTCGTCCCATCCCATGGTGTCTGAGAACGATTCGACCGGCAGGAGGACCTGGGCGCCGGTGGAGGCCTTGTAGAAGGTGACGGGGATCTCGGGGGTCAGCACCGATTCCATCGGGGTGCCCCGCAGATCCCAGGCGATCCCGATGGCGGTGGTGAGCGAGAGGCCGTCGCTGAGCGTGAAGGCACCCGGCACCGCTTCGACCAGTCCCACCAACTCCGCCGGGTTCGGGAACGAGGACAGGCGTCCGAGCAGTTGGAGGACGATCGCCCGCTGACGGGCGTTGCGGGCGAGATCGTTCACCCCCGGCATCGTCCGGGTCACCCCGTCGACCACCTCGCGGGTGTGGCGGCTCCTCACCCAGGAGAGCGCCATCTTCCCGCCGACCTCGTGGCATCCGGCGAGCAGCGCCAACTCGGGGTCGGTCTTTCTGTCGTAGGTGTCGTGGTCCACGCAGATCTCGACGCCGCCCACCGCATCGATCACCCGGGAGAAGCCGTCGAAGTCGAAGAGGACGAAATAGTCGACGGGGACCCCGGTGAAATCCTCCACGGCGATCGCCAGGAGATTCGGCCCCGTGACCTCCCCGCACCCGTTGAGCGCCGCATTGATCCGCTCCCGCCCGCCGCCGCACGGATCGTCGAGATACAGATCGCGGGGGATCGAGACCAGGGCGAGGTTGGACCCGTTGGAGGGGATGAGGGCCAGCATGATCACGTCGGCTCGGTAGCCCCCTAGGTCGGACCCGATGATCAATACGGCCGTGTGGTCACCATCGTCGAGGGCTCCGTCGAATGGGATGTCGGGCGGGGGCGGCACCGTTACCGTCGGGGTGGTGGGGGCGGGCGCGTCGGCGGGGAACGTGGTGTCCGTGACCGGGCCGACGGCCAGGGTTTGGTTCTCGATGGCGATGCGGGCCGCGTCGGGGTCGAAGGCGACCCGTTCGACATTGCCCCAGGCGATCCACACCCGCGCCACCGGCACGGCGATGGCGGTCACCACCAGAACTGCGACCCCAACGAGAATCCACCGCTTGCGACGGTTCCAGAAGCCGCCAACGGCCGCCCACCACCCGTCAGGTTGTGGGTCGGCGGCCTCGTTCTGGGCGCCCGGCTGATCGGTAGGTTCGGTTGCTGACATGGTGGCTGCCTCCGCCGCACCGTCGTGCTGGCTTGGGAGGCGGCCATCTTACGACGCGTTTTACCCCGCGTCTCGATCGATCGACGCCATCGGTCACCCGGGGCAGGCACCGCCGGAAGAGGTGTACGACCAGTCATCGGGTTGGCCGTCGACGATCTCGATGGTGATGGTGGCCGCGTCCTCGATGACGACGCCGTCGGATCGGGTCATCGTCATCGATTCGGATTCGAACGCGAACTCCTGCTGCCCGGGCGAACCCGTGGACGAACCGGTCAGCACCAGGGCGTAGGTGGCGCCGTCGGATCCCGACAACCTCGGCCCGATGATGTCGATGGTCACCCTCGGCGCTTCGGCATCGTTCCAGTAGGTGATGACGGCCTCGAGGTCGCCGCTGATCTCCGCTCCGCTGCAGGGATCCGAGGCGCTGGTGATCGATCCCGTCGAGGAAACCGTCACCTCGAACGGGACGGTGTCGGTCTCTCCCGAACCGGCGGCGAGCAGGCTCACCGCCACACCCCCCAGCGCCACCAGGCCGACCAGCACCACCATCACCAGGACGGTGCGAGCTTGCCGGCCCCCGTCACCGAACGGTCCCGGGGGCATGGGAGCCTGTCGTGGCCGGTACCGGGTCGGGGTCGTGGCCGTCGGCCGGGGTTCGAACATGGCCTCCGCCTCCGCCTCGGCCCGGGCCGCAGAGGGGGACGAGACGGCATCGTCCACCGGTTCCATGGCCGCCTCGTAGCCTGCCCCGGGATCGGTCGATCCGAGCCAGTCCCTGGCGCTCTCCATGAGGTCCTCGGAAGCCTGGGAGCCACCGGCGGCCTTGCCGCGCAGCGACTCTCGGGCCTCGCGGATGAGGTCGGCGCTGCTCTTGGGCGGGTGTTCCTTGTCTGGAGGCGTGTCGGTCATGTGGTGCCGCCTTTGGTCGCGGTCTCAGTCTCCCAGGAATCGGTCCAGCCAGCCGAGGAACTCCCCGTACCAGTGCAGCGAATTCTGCGGCTTCAGGATCCAATGACCCTCGTCCGGGTAGTAGACGAGGCGGGATTCGACCCCCTTCGCCTTGAGGATCCCGTACAGCTCAAGGCCCTGGGTGACCACCACCCGGTAGTCCCGCTCCCCGTGGATCACCAGAGTCGGCGTCGACATGCCCCCGGTGTGATCGGTGGGACTCCAGCGCTGGACGGTCTCGAGCCCGTCCCACGGGAGGCCTCCGAAGGCGGCGGCCCGGCCGTAGGTGGTATCGGTGGCGTACTGACCGAGCAGGTTGGTGACCCCGGCGTGGCATACGGCGGTGCGGTAGCGATCGGTCTGCCCGATCAGCCATGCCACCATGTAGCCGCCGTAGGACCCCCCGGTGATCGCCGTCCGGGCGGGGTCGATGAAGCCGGCGCCGATCAGGTGCTCGGTGGCTGCGTCGATGTCCCTGGTGGGTAGATCGCCCCAGGCGCCCTGGATCGATCGTGCGAACTCGGTGCCCCACCCCGTCGAGCC
>JAHJML010000044.1 GCA_018821365.1 Actinomycetota bacterium
GACGCGGTCCGAGCCCTTCGCCCCCGGTGACCGGCGAGCCATACGAGATCGTCGTCAGCGCGCCTGCAGCCCGCGCCATCCGAGAGACGCTGCCGGAGGCCGTCGCCTTCTCCGTGATCGAATTCGTGACGGGACCCCTCCGGCAGAATCCACGGCGTGTCGGTGCTCCGCTGCGGGGCGAACTCGAAGGCATCTGGAGCGCTCGGCGAGGCACGTACCGCATCCTGTACCGCATCGACGAGGAGACCCGGGAAGTGGTGGTACTGCGGGTGGGTCATCGCCGCCGGATCTACCAGACCTACCGGACCGACTGAACCGCCGATCCCCCGGGCTACCCCGCCTCACTCGTCGGATGGCGGCGGGGGCGGGACGGTGCCGCCCGCCCCTGACACCGCCACCCGGCGCCGCCACCACCAGACCCCACCTGCGGCGATCACCAAGACGCCGATTGCCAGGGCCAGGATCAGCGGGAGAGGGAACCCACCGGGCAGGATGGGGGCGCCGGAAGCGTTCACCGCCACCGCGTCTGCCATCGCATCGCCCGGAGTCAGCGCTGCCTGGTAGGTCATGAACGGCCGATACCCGTTGGCGTCGGCCTGCGCCCAGAAATCCTCGGCGTGCAGGTCGGGGAGCAGGACCGGCAGGTACCCGTCGGCCCGCACCACCATCCGCACCACCGCTCCGGTGCTCGCCGGGGGGACCGCCACCGAGACGACGGCGGTCTCGGGGTCGGGGACCGCGGAGTAGGCGTAGCCGAGGGCATCCCGCGGCTCGGGGTAGAGCACCTGGACCTGCACCCGGGCCGGCACATCGCCGGTGTCGACCACCGCCTGGAACACCTCGGGCGTCTGGTAGTCGGTGCGGAGCCGGCTCCCGTCGGGGCTGGTGATCCCGATCGACTCCCCCGGGTCGTGGATGCCGTTGCGGGGCTCGGTGTCGGCGAACACCCCGTGGGCGACGAAGACGGCGTCGATGGCGGCGGTGTCGGCGGGGAACCCGTCCCGGAGCGCCTCGTAGAGTTCGGAGGCGTCCATCACGTGGCCCTTGGAGTGCTGGGAGGTGCTCCGGTAGGCGAGGATCGCCTGCCAGACCTCGGCGGCGGTGCGGGCGATCCCGTCATCGTCCCCCACCGCGAGGCCGACCACCTCGACCGAGTTCAGGTCGCTCCATTGTGACCCGCCCGGATACGGGATGACGGCGGTGCCGGTCTCGCCCGGTTGGAGGACGTCGGGTTCGACGAACCCGTCGACCCGGGTGGAGAACGCCCCAGCAAAGCCCCCGAAGTCGCCCTTGATCCCGATGTCGCGCTGTTCGACGCCGGTGTCGTTGCGGATCTCGACGCCGACGCCGCGGCGTTCGGGGTCATCGGGGTCGGTGAAGTCGGCTGCGCCGGTGACGGTGAGTTGCCGCCGGGTGGGCGCCGTGTAGTCGGCGTCGCCGTCCACCATGTCCACCAGGATGGCGGCGATCGCCAACTCCTCGTCCTTGCCCTGGTTGCCGGTGACCACCCGGTCGTCCTCCAGGCTGATGATCTGCCCGCTGATTGGATACAGCCACCAACGGACCCTGCCGTCGACGTGGCGGGTGACTTGAGTGGAGAACCACTCGGCAAAGCCCTCGGTCCACGAGTCGGTGGAGGTCGGGTTGGCATACCCGGCATGGTTGACCGAATCGGGGACGTTGGGCATGAATCCCCCGAAGGCGTCCGCCATCAGGGCGTGCCCGAACTCGTGGTACTCGCCGTTGAAGGGGCGCTCCCCGGTGTCCCACTGATTACTGAAGGGGACGTTGAGAGCGATGAACGGCGGGCCTTCGGGTTCCTCCTCGCTGGAGAACCCGCCCCGGAAGAAGGCCGGACTGGTGCCGCAGCGGCCGCCGTGGACCCCCGGCGGCCTCCCCCGGCAGTACATGTACACCTTCAACGGGGTCATCGTCAGGGGGGTGCCGAGCACGTCCTCGGCGAGCCCGTTGGCCTTGCGAGTGCTCTGGTAGGCGAGCGCCAGGCTCCGCCATGCGTTGGGGATCTCGGGTCCGGCCACCACCGTGTAGTCGTCGCCGATGTTGGTGAAGTCGAAGTCGGCCGAGCAGGCGGGGTCGTCCGCCACGGTGCGGGGGCCCCTCCGCACCTCGGGGAGCACTCCTTCTTCGCCGTAGCGGATCTCGAAGCGGGCCTCGCCCCCCACGGCATCTCGAAGCACCACTCCGACCTCATACCCGTCGGCGGCCGGGTCGAACTGGTAGGCATCGGCGAGGAATCCCAGATCGGCGAACTGGTACCACCCGTCCTCGTCGGTGACGCGCTGGTCGGCAACCTCCCCCGACAGCCACAACTGCACCCGCAGACCCGGCATCGGGGAGCCGAGCTGGTCGGTGACGGCGCCCTGCGGAGCGCACGAGTCGGGAGCAGGCTGTTCGGGCTCTTCGACCGGAGCCTCCTCGGGTTCCTCCGGCGCCGTCGCGGGACAGGGCGACGCTACCCCTTCGAGCCCGCTGATCATCTCGTCGAAAGCGGCGGCGATGGCGGCGGGGTCGCCCCCGTTGCCGTCCCCGACGATCCGCACCACATGGGTGTCGCTCTCGGCGAGGTAGCGGTCCTCACCGAGGTCCACCGGGACCCGCAACGACGTACAGGTCTCCCCGGGGCGATCGAGTCCGTCGTCCGCCGACACCGGCTCCTCGATCCATCCGATCCTCAGACTGATGACGTGTTCCTCGAGCGGGTCGTAGTCCTCCGGGCGGTAGCCGGGGTGGTAGGTGCAGCGGGACCGCAGGTAGTCGGGACGGGTATCCCTCTCGACGATCTCGGGTTCGACCTCCGACACGTTCTCGTACAGGACGTAGTCGCCGATCATCGCCGGGCATTGCGGGCGGCCGATCGGCTCGCCCGGTTCGTCGGGGAGGCAGGAGACGGCTCCCTGCTCGGCCTCTGCGAACAGGTCCATCGCCGTCGCCTCGACGAGGTCCGGGGTGATGCCGTCCTCGACGACGAGGCTCCAGGACAGCTCGGCGTGATGGGTGGCGCTGGGAAGACGGCCGGACCCGGCGATCCAGGAACCTGCCAGCCCCGAGGGCCAGGTGTCCTCCCCTTCGGTGTAGTCGAGCACTCCGGCGTCGGCGGGGCACGGGTTGCGGCGGGGGCCGATGTCGAATCTGAGGTGGATGTCCGCCGAGCCCCAGGCCCGGTAGAGGCCGGTTGCCGGGTCGTAGCGGGGGGTGACGTCCCAGTCGGGGGACGAGTAGGTGCAGTCGATCAGCACCGACTCGCCGTCGGGGGTCATTCGGACGCCCTGAGTGTCGTCGCGCAGCACGGTTTCCGCCAGGGCCGGGGGGCATTCGGGGGTGCCGGGAGGGATCTCGCCCTGGGCGGTGGCCGGGGCAATCGATATCGGCAGCACCGACACCAGCATTGCGGCGGCAAGCAGTGCCGCCGGCACGATCGATTGGCGGGCTCTCACCGCAACCCCCTCGTCACCGTTGGGGGCATTGTGGCACAGGTTCCTGCCGGGGATCGGGGACGACACGGGTCGGATGCCTCCTACGGCCGGGCATCTCGATCGGGAAATGCCGCCGGTGGATCGCCCCCGGGGGGCCCGGAAACCGGGCCGGCTCGAAGGAGTACGATTCATGGGCTGGTGGGGGTGCGGAAGGGCGTTTGTGATGCAGTACCGATCGAGGCGTATTGGTGGTGCGGTGCTCTCCCTCACCATGGCATTGGCGATTGCCGTCCCGGCGGCGGCCGCCGCAGAAGCGGACGGAGCGACGGGGAGGGTCGCCCAGACGGTGGGGAGCGAGATCCGATTCAGCGGTGGTGGCGCCCTGGGCCCGGATTCCGTCCCGGCAGTGGCCTTCAATGCGACGGCCGGGGAGTACCTGGTGGTGTGGAGCGATGGGCGGGACTCGTCCTCCTACGACATCTTCGGCAGGCGCATGTCGGCGGCCGGTGCCACCCTGGGGCCCGACTTCCGCATCAGCGGACCGAAGGCCGTCTCCCACGAGACGTGGCCGGATATCGCATGGAACGCCACCAGGAACGAGTACCTGGTGGTGTGGGGCGACGACCGGGCCACCGCCTCGCGAGGCCGTGACATCTTCGGGCGGCGCCTGGCCGCCGATGGCACCCCGATCGGCAACGACTTCCGGATCAGCAGTCCTGCTGCGACTGGGTGGGAGTACTCGCCCTCAGTGGCGTGGAGTGCGGTTGCCAACCAGTATCTGGTGGTGTGGGAGGACGATCGCAACTTCGCGCTGCGCAGCAACGACATCTACGGGCGCCGGGTGACGGCCCTCGGCGGGTTCGTGGGGGGTGACCTCTCGATATCCGGACCGGCCGCCACCGCGTGGGATGGCATCCCCGACGTTGCCGCCCGCGGCGATTCCGGTGAGTACCTCGTCGTATGGTCCGACGACCGTAACTTCGCCGCCGGTATGGGCACCGACATCTATGGTCGGCGCATCTCGACCGGCACCACCAAGTTGGGAGGGGACTTCCGCATCAACAGAGGGTCCGCCGGCAACCAGCAGCGACCGGCGATTGCCTGGAACGGCAACGACACTCAGTACCTGGTCGTCTGGCAGGACGGCCGCAACTACGGGACGAGCGAGAACGACATCTACGGCCGCCGCGCCGACGCCGACGCCACCCGGATCAGCGGCGACATCAAGATGAGCGCCGAATCCCACGACCAGTTGACACCCGATGTCGCCTTCGACCCGGGAAGCGGGCGGTACCTGGTGGTCTGGAAGGACTGGAGGAAGTCGGCGACCCGCGGGACCGACACCTACGCCCGCCGCATCGGTGCCGACGGCTCCAGGGCGAGCGGCGAGTTCAGGGTGAGCGGTCCGGGAGCCACCGGCCACGAGGACGACCCGGCGGTGGCCTACGGGTCGTCTCTGGACCAGTTCCTGGTGGTGTGGTCGGACTGGAGGTGGTTCGCCACCAAGGATCTCGACATCGCCGGCCGGCGGGTGATCGGCTGAAGAAGGCCGCCCGCAGGCGGCCCCGCCCCGCCGGTGATCCACCGGAGAACCTGGCTGCTCCCGGCTACCGAGCCGGGAGCAGCACCGGTTCCAACTCCCGTTCGGGGTCCGGTGCGATCGCCGGGGCCGGTGCGGGAACCGGGGGCCGGGCCGGGGCGTGGATCGGTTCGGGTTCGACCTGGATCACCCGCTTCTGTTCCCCAATG
Source organism: Actinomycetota bacterium (assembly GCA_018821365.1). Classification (GTDB taxonomy): domain Bacteria; phylum Actinomycetota; class Acidimicrobiia; order Spongiisociales; family UBA11373; genus JAHJML01. The sequence continues at coordinate 5,184 of JAHJML010000044.1, forward strand.
TCCACTTCTGTTCCTCCTTGAGCTTGCAGGTTGCGAAGAACTCGATGATGTCGCTGCGGGCGTCTGGTCCCCTCTGTGACGGCGGCTGGGGTCCGGTGGCGACCCCGATCGGATCGCGGAACAGCCGGCCGATCCACTCGGGATCGTCGGAGACCAGGGCGCCGTTGGGGCGGGTGACGGCGACCGCCACCACCTGGGCGTGCTGGGCCCGGTAGCCGCCGTCGTGCTCGACGACCTTCCCGCTGAGGGCGGTGAGGCCCAGCATGTGGCCGGCCACGTCGGGGGACCGTGAGATCCCGAACCGCAGGATGGTCTCGGGGTTCTTGAGGGCGTAGATTCCGCAGGGAGGCTTCCCGCAGCGGCCGTCGGTGTGGGGGACCTCGCCGTCGTCGGTGCCGACGGCCCCGCCGCACCGGGCGCTGAGGTGGGGCCGGTACCACACGAAGCCGGTGGCCCCCGACAGGCCGGCATGGGTGATCCACCACAGCCGATACCCAAAGACGGGGATCGGGGACCACAGCGGCCTCGACCACTCGGTGGCCTCCTCGAGGATCTTGCGGAGCAGGGCTTCGAGGCCCCGTTCGAACCCGCCGATCTCGCTGCTGAGGGCCTTGATCCGGCCGGCGAGTTCGGCGGCGTTGCGGTGGGCCTCTTCGAGGCGGAACTCGAGCGAGGCGGCGGCGATCCGCCGGTTGATGATGGCGTCCTCGAGACGGCGGGCCTCGTCGGGGAACCGGGCGTTGCGTCCCCAGGTGCGGTTGACCTGCTGGATCTCGGCGCGGAGCCGGTCGATCTCGTCACGGCGGGAGACCGGATCGGCATCGTCGCCGACAGGCAGGCGGCGGGCCGGTTCAGCCACGGGAGGCTTCTTCGACGAGCCGGGCGGACTGGAGGAACTCGATGACCCGCCCCTCGATCTGGTCTCCGTGGCACGATTGGAAGCGGCCGGGATCGGTCCGTTCGATCCGGGCCAGGGTCTCCCCGGGGTCGGCGAAGAGGGCCCGCAGTTCGTCATCACCGTCGATGGGGAGGATGCGGGCCGACCAGGCGATCACCACCGCGGCGACCCGGGCGTGGCTGGCCCGGTAGCCGCCGGTGTGCTCGACGACCTTGCCGGACATCGCCACCATCCCAAAGGCCACCGCTCGGCCGGCCGCCCGGGGCAGCCACTCCCCCACCAGTTGCTCCGGGTAGCGGGCGGCGTAGATTCCGCAGGGGGGCCGTCCGCACGACCCGTCGGTGTGGGGCACCGCCGGGTCGAACCGTTCGCCGCCGCTCTCGACGCACCCGGCTCGGTAGGCGGGTTCGGTCCAGGACCCGTAGACGCCGCAGAGGAAGTCCTTGACCGCCCAGGCTCGGAAGGCCAGCACCGGAACCGGCGACCAGAACACCTCGACGCCGCTGCGGTGTTCGGTCTCGAAACTGAGCGGCACCCGGTTCCGGGCGTCCCGGGCGTCGGCGACGATCCGCCCGATCCGCTCCTGTAATGCCGCCAGGCCCCGCCGGGCCTCCTCGGCCCGACGTGCGGCGATCCCTTGATCGATGGCGCGGGCGGCGAGACGGAAGCGGACCGCCGGGGAAGATGCCGCCGCCAAGCGGGCCGGGATCTCACCCCGTTCCAGGGCCTGCAGGTCGCGGCTCAGTGCTGCGAGACGGGACCGGCCTCCGGTCGATGATGCGGTTGGGGAGCCCACTGGGTGCGCCGCCGGTTCGAAGAACACGAACGTAGTTCATCGAACACAGGTTCGGCAACATCGCGAAAACCAAATGAGAGGTTTGGGGTGTAGGTTGAGCGTGCGGGTCCTGGTCCCCTCACCGGTCGGAGCCGACACCATGGCCAACGGAGCACCTGCCGGGTTGCCGCGGCGGACGCCGCGCCCCTGGCACGGGATGACGATGCCGGTGTGGCTGCGCCTGCTGGTCCGCAACCACTTCGCCGTCTCACCGTCCCGCATCCCGATGGCGCTGGCGGTCTCGGTGTTCAGCGTCCTCAACTCGAGCGCCGCGGTGGTGCAGCGGATCCGGTTCGGCCGGGCGGTGAGCCGCACTCGGATCGAAATCCCGCCGCTGTTCATCGTGGGCCATTGGCGGACCGGCACCACCCTGCTCCACGAGTTGCTGGCCCTCGACGATCGGTTCGCCTACCCGACCACCTACCAGTGCATGGCGCCCCGCCACTTCCTGGTCACCCGGCGAATGATGACCCGACTGGGAGGCTTGCTGCTGCCGGAGCACCGCCCCATCGACGGGATGAGGCTGCGGTGGGACCTCCCCCAGGAGGACGAGTTCGCCCTGTGCGTCCAGGGATTGCCGTCCCTGTATGCCGGTTGGGCCTTCCCTCGCCGCGGTGGCGACGGCCCGACGCTCGACCCTGCGGAGATGCTGGGCGAGGAGGGGCGGCGCTGGCGAGCGGCGCTGCTGGGGTTCCTTCAAGCGGTGACCCTGGGCGACGGGCGGCGACTGGTGCTCAAATCCCCGGCGCACACCGCCCGGGCGGCGACGCTGGCCGAGATGTTCCCCGGGGCGTCGTTCGTCCACATGGTGCGCGACCCCTACGTGGTGGTGCCCTCGGCACTCGAGGCGTGGCGCCGGATGGCCGATTCGCTGGGTTTGCAGACCGGGTGCCGGCCCGACCTGGAGGATCATCTGATGGGGGTGTTCGAGGCGATGTACCGCCGCTTCGAGGAGGACCGGAAGCGGATCGGGCCGGGACGGGTCGTCGACGTGCGCTACGAGGATCTGGTCGCCGACCCCGTCGCCGTGATGGCCCGGATCTACCAGAGCCTGGGCCTGGGCGGCTTCGAAGGGGTGCGTCCGGCGATCGAGGGGTACGTGGAGGCGGCCGCGGGGTATCTCACCAATCGGCACGAGTCGACCCCCGGTTTGCGGCGCCGGATCACCGAGCGCTGGGCCGGATACGCCCGGCGGTACGGGTACGAGTTGGACGACCCCCAGGCGGTTCCTGTCGCACCGACCGCGTAGGGGAGGTGCTGCACGAACGTCTCACCCGGCAACGTCGGTTGGGGCTCGTGCTGGCGTTGGTCGCGGTTGGCCTGGTGGCCGGAGGCTGAGGGCCGGCTCAGCGGTGACGGTTCTTCCGGGCCGCGGCCGTCCCGGCGACCTCGCCCCAGAACCAGCGCCGGGTGCTGGTCGACGAGCGGACCGACTGGTCTCTGGTCTTGTCGTGAATGAGCAAGGCCACGGCGAGGGCGGCCGTCGGGACCAGGAGGTACTGCTCTCCCACCGCCCCGAGCAGGCCCCCTTCGAAGCCCTCGACACCCGGGGCGACCCGCCCGGATGCCACGAGCATCGCGTTGATGGCGGTGAGGAGGGCCACATACCCGGTGGTGCGCAAGATCATCCCCGGCCGCTGCTCCTTTTCGGTCTCGTTCAGCGACGTGGAGTCGAAGAGGAATCGGTAGAGCAGTGGGTACACCATCAGCAGGTAGAACATCCGGCCGTCGACCCATCCGGCCGGCAGCACCTTGAAGGGGTGGGCCACCAGTGTGGCCACCACGAGGACCAGGAACAACACCTGGGGCGGCGCCGCGGTCTGGCGGCCGGTCCACCAGAGGACGGCGAGCACGAGCGCGAGCAGGGTCACCAGGGCGTCGATGGTCGCGAGGGACGGGGCGTCGAAGGGGGGTTCGATCTCGAGGACCCGAAAGACCAGTTCGAGGGCCCGCGGAGCCATCCAGACGGTTAGCACGATGCCGGCCCACAGGTGCCCCGTCGACCCGCCACGGCGGATCAAGACCAGGGCGGCGGCCGCCAACGCCGAGGTGACGACGATTGCCCACAGCGGCACCAGCGCGTCACCCAGGACGAGCCAGTCGATCCCGTCGTTGAGGAACTCGCTCGGTCCGGTGGTCGGCCACACGCTGAAGACCGCCGACATGAGGCCGAGCACGACGGCGCCGATGAAGACCGCGGCGAACCCGGTCCCGATCCACCGGACGACGATCCCCGTCTGGTCAACCGATGGTGGGGTCGCCGTGTGCGATCGGGTGAGCCACACTCCCCCTCCGGCGACGAGAACCAGGGCGAGAACCCATGCGACCAGTCCGTCGCTCCTGCTGAGCGAGAAGGCGCCGGCATTCCAATCGAGCACCCCGGTGTAGGAGAGGACGAGCCAGACGATCTTCACGGCGAGGGCAAGAGGGAAGAGGATCGGGATCGGGGTGATCGCAGCCGACAGTCCGTCGCCCATGTCGCGGGCCTGCCGCGAGGACAGGACGATGCTCCAGAGGACGAGGATCCCGGCGGAGGCGGCGAGCAATCCGATGACCGTGATGGTGGCCTGGGCGAAGATGTCCCGGGGCGACAGCACGAGATCGGGCAGTTCGACGCTGGCCTCGCCGCTTGCTGTGGCCCACACCACCACGGCGACGAGGAAGGGCACCGTGGCGATCGCGCTGATCACGAGCGGCCGCCGGTCGACCAGTCGCTGCGGGATGACGAGCAGCGATCCTGCTACGGCCAGCCCCACCCATGCCGCGATCCGGGCGGCCGCCAACCCGGCGGCGGCGGTCTCATCGGCGATCCAGCCGTAGGAGACGGTCTGAGCGGCGAGGGCGGCACCGCCGAGTGCGATGGACGCCCGGACGAGCCACGGGAACCGCCACGCCGATCCGGCCGTGGAGGCCACGATGATGAACGAGAGCACTGCGAGCACTGCGCAGGTCCACGGGATGAGGAACCGCGGGGCCGATCCGCCGTAGGCGGTGATCTGTGCCCCGCCGGGAGGATTCCATCCGAAGCCGACGGCGACGGCAACGACCGCCGACGCCGCTGCGGTCCCCAGCGCCAGCCACGACAACCGGCGGTGCCGGGGAGGGAGATCACCCAGCCGGAGACGTCGCTCGCGCCACCACGAGACGAAGGCCTCTGCGGCGCGGGCGCCGGTACCGGATGGGCCACGAGTCTCCACGGCGGCGATGGTACGGGGAGGCCCACGAGATTGCATCGGGCGGTGTGACGTTCCCTTCGGGGGTGCCCGGTGGTCGCGAATCGAGCAGGTCGAAAGGGGGGATGCCCCGCGGGAGCACGTAGTGCTCGCCGGCGTCGAGATTCGGCCGCTACCTCAGAGGGCGTCGCCGCGCCCCGACCAGGCCAGGGCCAGGGCGAGGCCGACCGCCGAGACCAGCATCCCGGCCGCCAGGATCGTCGGGCCGGGGTCGTACCCGTAGACACCGGGTGACTCGATCTCGAACCGGTAGAACTGGTAGGCGTCCCATCCACCGACCACCAGCAGTGCCGTCACTGTCGTCACCACCAACCCCGACAGCCCGCCGCCGGATCGGCGTCCCCGCCGGGCCATCAGGACCATCGCCAGCACCCCGGCGGTACCGGCCACGAGCCAGATCGAGGCGAGGCCGAAGAACCCGCCGGAGATCTCCGTCGAGTAGAGGAGATCCCCGTAGGAGCAGTCATTGGCGCTCTGCCGGGCGCACTCCCAGGTCGAGTCGCCGATGTCCCACATCGAGACGCGGTCGAACAGCCAGGTGCTCTGCACCGAGAGGGCGGCCACGACGGCCCCGACGAGGGCGGCGAGACCCACCCAGGTGACCCGATTCGGTTCCGGTTGGGCGAGGATCGAATGGGTGGGCACCGCGGAGGCAACCGGCTGCGGATGTGGCAGTACGGGGAAGACGGGTGGGGGCGGCGGTGGATCCGCCGATAGGGCCTGCTCGGTGGTGGGCGGTTGCCGGAGCGGCGTCCCGCAGTAGCCGCACACCTTGGCCGTGTCGGGAATCTCCTCGCTGCAGTTGCCGCAACGCATCAGCATCCTCCCTCCCGCTGTTGCCGCTTCCCTAACCCACCGGATCCGACCGCCGCTCACTGAGGAGCGTCAGATCCCCATCCTCGTACCACCGACCGATCAGCGTGTGGGCGCCGGGGAGTCCCCGGAAGTAGCAGTACCAGTAGTGGACCGCATACGTGGTGCCGTCCCACTCGATGACGATGCCGCTGGGAACCACCGGTTCACCGTCGATCTCGAGGGCGAACCGGTCGAGTTCGGGATCGACGTCGCCATCCTCCCCGTTGAAGCCGTGGTGGATGATCAGCGGTTCCTCGGCCCCGATCGACAGAACGGTCGGGTGGCAGGTGGGCACGCCGTTCTCGTCTCCGCAATGTGACAGGAACTCGTCGGTGGGCTCGTAGAGGTGCACCCGGGTGGCGGGCAGGGCATCCAGGTCGGCCGCCGTGTCCGGCACCGGGGCGCCGGCGGGGGCGGGCCCCGAGTAGACGGCGCCCGGCAGGATGTCGTATGTGCGCCGGTAGTCGATACGGGGCGAATCGTTCACGTCGAAGTGGGTGCCGCTGGCCCGGTCGAACACCAGATCGGTGACGTAATCGTTGCCGCCCAGTGGGTCACCGCCACAGGCGCCTCCGGTCCCGCTGAGCTGCATGGTGTCGCCGCCGGCCGGAGTGGCGTCGTACTCCCCGTAGTAGGGGCGACCGTCGCACCAGGCGGCGTCGTCGGTGAAAAAGCGCGCCACGAAGGCGGTGGGGCCCTCCTCGATCGTCTTCACGTAGGTGGCGCCGCCGGGTCCGATGCCGACCCAGGTGCCGGCCAGGGGTGTTGAAGGGAAGAACTCCCACGGCTGTCGGCCGCTGGTCCGCCTCCACACGCCGCCGCCCTCGTCGACCATCTGGTCGCCGTGGCGGGTCCAGGTGGTACCGAACCCCGGGTCGAGTCGGCCGCCACCGAGGCACTCCCCCTCTTCGACCGTGCCGACCAGCCGATCGCCGTCGAGAATGCCTCTCCAGACCTCCCGGCACGGCTCCTGGGGATCACGGTAGGAAGCCCTCGAATCGAAGGTCTCGATGGCCAGCAGGCCGTCCTCCGAAGTCGGGCCGACGACCATCAACTCGCCGGGCAGGGTCGGATGCCACAGGTCGACCTTGATCCACTGGCCGATGAACTCGGCTCCGGCGGCTCCCGCCGTGGCGGGGGGAGCCGTGGCGGGGGGAGCCGTGGTGGCCGGCGGCGGGGTGGTGGCCGCCACCGTGGTGCCGGTGTCGTCTCCGCTATCGCCACTGAACTGTTGGTAGGCGGTGAATCCCACCACCCCGGCGACGATCACACCCAGGGTCACCCACAACGCCCAGCCTCGTCGCGGCTTCCCTTCCCCCCCGGAGGCCGGCTCGGGTTCCGGTTCGGGTTCCGGCTCGGGTTCCGGCTCGGGTTCCGGTTCGGGTTCCGGTTCGGGTTCCGGTTCGGGTTCCGGTTCGGGTTCCGGTTCCGGTTCAGGC
>JAHJML010000045.1 GCA_018821365.1 Actinomycetota bacterium
CGCAGGCCGGGCACCGGTAGAGCGTGTCACCCCGGCCCCCGGAGACGTTCGAGGCCACCTCTTCCAGTTCACCGAGGGCGGCGGGCAGGGGGGCGTCGTACTGGGGGAACCCGTTCTTGGAGAACCCGGTCTCGACGTCGCCCATCGATCCGCAGGTGGGACATGCCTCCATGGTGGCCAGTCTGACAGGCTGCCGCGGCTGTGCCCCGGCTGTCTACGACCGGCGGCGTTCGAGACGGGCCGCCACCTACCGACCCGCCACCAGGTCGGCGAACTCGCCAGCGGTCAGCACCCGGGGGCACGAGAACGATCCCGACCCCTGTTTCCACGAGAAGGTGCCCGTCAGCAAATCCTCCGACAGGGTGACGACCAGATCGCCGTCGCCATCCCGGAAGGGGCCGTCGCCTTCCCAGATGTAGAGGGTTCCTGTGTCCCGGATCCCCGGGTCGGCCCGGACGAAGATCAACGCATGAGCATGCGTCCACGGCTCATCTTGGAGTCGGGCATCCCAGTTGTCGACGTACCCGATCGGCAGGTTCAGATAGCCGGCGTCGTCGACGAAGCAGACGCCGCCGACGAGGTCCCAGTTGGGATTGCCGCGCAGCACCATGCGGGGGAGGTCGCCGGGGACGGTCTGGCAGGCGTCTTCCACGGACAACGGTTGGATGGTGATCGACGCCGGTCCCCGGATGGCCCCGACCGCCGCGGTCACCGGGCCGGGTGACGCCTCCTGGTCACCGATCGGACTGCCATCGGGACAGGTACATCCGCCTTCGATCAGGCAGATGGTGGTGTCGACCTCGCCGACCCATTCCAGGAGGGTCCCCTTGAAGAACTCCAGGGCCCCATCACCGGAGGCTTGCACCTTGACGACGTCCCCTTCGATATCCACCACGAAGGGAGGGCCGGCGGCAAAGGAGCCGAGGTTCGCCGACCACTCGAAGGGATGGTCGAGGTCGGCCGCAGCCCGGCGGCGGCAAGCCGACCGGGGAAACCCGGGGGCCTCGAGATGCCAGTAGGGAGCCTCATAGGTGTCGTCGTCGTTCATGCGAGATGTGGCGAGGGCCCGGGCCACGTCGTGCTTGTCGGCGCCGATCGCCTCGATGGCTTGGGTGTCCGAGAGACCGAACATGTCGTCGAAGTACTGCCAGAAATACCCGAACCCGAACTGCTCGACGACCGCGTAGAAGCCGATGGCCGACCTCGAACGGTTGGTCAGGGCGTCACCGGGCCGGCACAGCCAGGTGTGGAAGTCGCCCGGCGTCTCGCGATCGACACCGGCGATCCGATCCTCCGCCCAGTAGGCCTGGCCCTCGATGACCCAGATCGGGCTGCTGTTGAAGGCCCCCAGGTCCGGAGCCATCGCAAACTGGAAGCAGTGGAACACCTCGTGTGCGACGTAGGTGTCGTCGAGACGACCGATCGCCGACGGCCAGAATCGCATCACGCAGGAATCCGGCTGCCCGGTCCACACCGCCCTGCCTCCGCGCTGTGCCTGAGCGTCTGCGGCGACTCGGGGCGGTGCCGGGCCGCTCATCACGACCACCCGGAGTTCGATCGCGAGTGGGCGCCCGACTTCGGCAGCAATCGCATCCCGCTGACGGGTCACCAACGCCTCGAACTCGTGGGCGGGTTGCATCGCGTCGACGAATCGGGCGTCGGGGGTGGGAGCAGACGCGAGGACATCCCCCTGGGACCCGAGGTCGCGGTCCGGGCCTTCGACGGCGTCGAGGAAGGCGTTCTGCTGCTCCGCCGTCAGTTCGTCGTAGTGGGCGCCCAGCGCTGCGATCGCCAGGGTGCCGGCGTGTGGGTCGAGGTCCGGGAACCGGTCGGAATGGCCCTCGGGAATCTGCCCGTAGGCGGCGGAGAACAGGTCGAGCGCAGCTTGGGTGGGAAGCATGCCGCTGTCATCGAGACGCTCACCGAGTGCCACCTCGAACGGATCGACCTCGACGGAGAGCGGATCGGTGAAGGGGTCAGAGTCGTCGCCGAGGACCGCAGTTGAGGTGGTGGTGGAAGCGCCGGTGGTGGTGGAAACGCCGGTGGTGGTCGTGGCCGCCCCGGCATCTCCCCCCGTGCCCCCACAACCGATCACCAGCAACGATGCCAGCGAACTGATCACCAATCGGCGCATGGGCTTTCCCCTCCCGTCGTCCGCCTGGCCGACATTAGGCCGCCGGGCCGGTGGGCGTGGGTCAGGCCAGTCCCGCCGCCAGCAGGCGGATCGCCCCTGCCTTGTCGAGAGGGTCGTTGAAGTTGCCGCACTTGGGGGACTGCACGCACGACGGGCACCCGGCGGAGCAGTCGCACTCCCGCAGCGCCGCCAGGGTGGCCCGCAGGTGCTCGTCGGAGCGCTCGAACCCGATCGGCGAGATCCCCGCCCCGCCCGGGTAGCCGTCGTAGATGAACCACACCGGCCCGCCGGCGTCGGGGTGGAAGGGAGTGGAGAGGCCGCCGACGTCCCAGCGGTCGCAGATGGCGAACAGGGGCAGCATGGCGATGGCGGTGTGCTCGGCGGCATGGAGGGTGCCCGGTTGGTCGAGGTGCCCCACCCCGGCCTGGTCCATCAACCCGTCGGGCACCGTCACCCAGAACGCCTGGGTCTCGAAGGTGCGGGAGGGCAGGTCGAGCGTCTCGTGGCCCAGCACCGAACCGTCCCGGATCGACTTCTTCTTGTAGGCCGTCACCCGATCCGACACCTCCACGATCCCGTGGGCGACGGTGAAGCGGCCCACCCGGGTGTGCCGGCGGCGGGCCCGCACCCAGAGGTCGGTCTCCCGGTGCGGCTGGGTGTAGAAATCCACCTCGCCGAGGGCGACCCGGGCCACCCGGCCCCCCAGGTTCAACTCCTCCACCAGGTAGGAGTCGCCCTGGTGCAGGTAGACCGCTCCCGGGTGGACCTGCTGGAAGGCCCGGCCTTCGTCGACCGTCCCGATCACCGAGCCGTCCTGGTCGACGATCGAGTACGGCGTCCCGCCTGCTGAGCGGATGTCGATGCCGGGCGCCGGTGCCCGGCGGGGACCCCAGTACATGCGCCTTCCCCGGGGCCGCAACTCGCCGCGGTCCACGAGAGCGGGGAGCAACTCCTCCAACTCCTCGCCGAAGTACTCCACGTCCTCGTTGCCGAGTGGGAGTTCGTAGGCGGCGCACCCGGCGTGGGCGCCCAGCACGTCCGGGTTGACCGGGTTGACCACCGCCGCCTCGGAGGGGCGGCTGAACAGGCGGTCGGGATGCCGCATGAACCACTGGTCGAGGGCATCCTCGCCCGCTACCAACACCGCCAGCGATTCCTCGAGGGTGCGGCCCGCCCTCCCCGCCTGCTGGCGGAAGGAAGCGATGGTCCCGGGAAAGGTGGTGAGGACGGCCGCATCGAGGCCGCCGACGTCGATGCCCAACTCGAGGGCGTTGGTGGCGGTCACCCCGAGCAGTTCGCCCGAGAAGAGCCGCTCCTCGGTGCGGCGCCGATCCTCCGCCAGGTAGCCGGCCCGGTAGGGGGCGATCCGGGCGCCGAGATCGCCGCCGAGGCGCTCCCTCGCCCAGCGGTAGACCAGTTCGGTGCCCTTGCGGCTCCGGGTGAAGGCGATGGTGTGCTTGCCCCGCCGCACCAGATCCACGAACACGTCGGTGGTCTCGGCGAGGGCGCTGCGCCGTCCCTCGCCGGCCTCGTCCTTTTCGGGGTTCCACAGCACGTAGTGCTTGGTGCCGGCAGGCGAGGTGTCCTGGTCGACCTGCTCGAACGGCACCCCGACCAGGCGCCCGGCCAGTTCGGCGGGGTTGCCGATGGTGGCCGAGGAGGCCAGGAAGGTCGGGTTGGCTCCGTAGTGGGCGGCCAGGCGGCGGAGGCGGCGCAGCACGTTGGCCACGTGGCTGCCGAAGATCCCCCTCAGCACGTGGACCTCGTCGATCACCACGTACTCCAGCCTCGCCAGGAAGGTGGCCCACCTGGCGTGGTGGGGGAGGATCCCGATGTGGAGCATGTCGGGATTGGTGAGCACGACGTTGGCGTGGCGGCGCACCCAGGCGCGGGTCTCCTGGTCGGTGTCGCCGTCGTAGACCGCGGGCACCAACGGTGCCAGCCTCAACCCGTACAGCGAGCGGTACTGATCCTGGGTGAGCGCCTTGGTGGGGAACAGCAGCAGCGAGGTGGCCCTGCGGTTGGCCAGGGCGGCCTCGGCGATGGGGACCTGGTAGCCCAACGACTTCCCCGAGGCGGTTCCCGCCACCACCACGGTGTGGATCCCGGCCCGGGCCCGCTTGATCGCCTGCGCCTGATGGCGGTAGAGGCGTTCGATGCCCCGCTCCGCCAGGGCCGCCGCCAACGGCGCTGCCATCGGAGGGTCGAGGTCCTCGAAGATGGCGTCGTGGGCCGCCACCGACTCGATGTGGGCGATTCGCTCGGAGATCTCGGGGTCTGCGGCCCAGGCGGCCAGGACGTCTTCCACCGGCCCGATGGTAGGGAGGCGGCCCGACGAGGCCGGAGTGCCTGCCATCGAGGAGACCGTCGATCCACCGGGCATCCGACAGGCTCCCGCCGGCCCGTCGGCATGACGGCCCGGCGGTAGCATCGGCTTTCTCATGGATGGCGCCTCTCCCAGCGGGCCTGCCTGGCATGCGATGACGGTCGCCGAGGTGCTGAAGGCGCTCGACACCGATCCCGTCGAGGGCCTCTCTGCCGGCGAGGCGGCCCGGCGACTCGTCGAACGCGGTCCCAACACGCTGGGAAACGACCGGGGACCATCGCGGCTCGGCCTGCTCGCCCACCAATTCCGCGATGTCCTCATCTGGGTGCTGCTGGCGGCCGCTCTGATCAGCGGCCTGCTGCTCCAGGAGTGGATCGATGCGGGGGTGATCCTTGCCATCGTCATCGTCAACGCCGTCCTCGGCTACATCCAGGAGGCGAGGGCCGAGGATGCCCTCGCCCGACTCCGTGAACTCTCGGCACCCGAGGCGGTGGTGGTGCGATCCGGGACCGAGCGGAGGATCGCCAGCGCCGATCTCGTCCCCGGAGACCTGATCGTCCTCGAGGTGGGGGATCGGGTTCCTGCCGACTGCCGGATCATCGCCGAGGCCCACTTCGAGGCCGAGGAGTCCAGCCTCACCGGCGAGTCGTTCGCCGTCACCAAGCAGGAGGACCCGGTGCCGGCGGGGTCCATGCTCGGGGACCAGTGTTCCATGGTGTTCGCCGGCACCGCCGCCTCGGCCGGGCGGGCAACGGCGATAGTCGCCAACACCGGGCAGGCGACCCAGGTGGGCCGCATCGCCGGCGTGCTGTCCAAGAAGGAGCCGCCCACCCCGCTGCAGATCGAGTTGGACAAGGTGGGGAGGCGCCTGGCGGTGCTGGCGGTGGCGACCGCCGCGGTGGTGTTCGCCACCGGGATGGTGCGCGGCAAGCCCGCCGAGGCGATGTTCCTGACCGCCGTCGCTCTGGCGGTGGCGGCCATCCCCGAGGGCCTGGCGGCGGTGGTGACCATCACCCTCTCCGGTGGCGTGCAGCGGATGGCAGCCCGCAATGCGATCGTCCGGCGCCTCCCCTCGGTCGAAGCACTCGGCTCGGCAAGCGTCATCTGCACCGACAAGACCGGGACGCTGACCCGCAACGAGATCAGGGTGCAAGCGGTGGTACTGGCAGGCATCGAATCCGCTCCTGCGGACCTCGATCCCGCCGATCTGAGGGCCCTCCGCTTCGCCCGGGTGGCAGCCCTGTGCAACGACGCCCGGATGACCCCCGACGGGTACCTGGGCGACGCCACCGAAGTGGCGCTGCTGATGGCGGCCGAGGAGGCCGGGATTCGGGTGGAGGCGGAGCGAGCGGTGTTCCCCCGGGACGACGAGATCGCCTTCGATTCCCGCCGCAAGCGGATGACGACGCTGCACACCGCGGGCGGCCGCCGTCTGGCGGCGGTCAAGGGCGCTCCCGAGGTGGTGCTCGATCGCTGCACCACCTACGAGGGACCCGATGGCCCCCTGCCGGTCGACGACGCCTTCCGGGAGCAGGTCCTGGCGACGGCCGCCCGTCTTGCCGGGACCGGCCTGCGGACGCTGGCGCTTGCCTACCGGGAGAGCGACTCGTTCCCCGACGACGCCGACGGCATCGAGGCCGGTCTCACCATGGTGGCACTCGTGGGGATGAGCGATGCGGTGCGCCCCCAGGCCGCCCCTGCCGTCGCCGCCGCTCACCGGGCAGGCATCGCGGTGGTGATGGTCACCGGCGACCACGATGTGACCGCCCGGGCGGTGGCCGCCGAGGTCGGCATCCTCGGGGACCACGAGGTGATGCCGGGCCATCGGCTGAGGGAGATGACGGCCGAGGAGTTGTCGGCCGAGGTCGACCGGTACCGGGTGTACTCCCGCATCGATCCCCTCGACAAGGTCAAGATCGTCGAGGCGTGGCAGAGGAGGGGCGAGATCGTCGCCATGACCGGCGACGGCGTGAACGACGCTCCCGCCCTGCGGGCGGCCGACATCGGGGTGGCGATGGGCAGTGGCACCGATGTGGCAAAGGACGCCGCCGACATGGTGCTGGCCGACGACGACTTCGCCTCGATCGTGGCGGCGGTGCGCGAGGGCCGCAGCATCTTCTCGAACCTCAAGACGGTCGTGTACTTTCTGCTGTCGTGTAACGCCAGCGAGGTGCTGACGATGTTCATCGGCTTCCTGGTGTTCGGAGCCCTCGGTGATCCCCTGCTGGCGGTGCAACTGCTGTGGATCAACCTGATCACCGACGGCCTCCCCGCCGTGGCGCTCGGCATCGATCCGCCCTCGCCCGGTTCGATGGAGCGGCCCCCCGATCGGAGTCGGGACATCTTGAGCGGTCGTAGGCAGTTGGCGCTGCTCCGCCAGGGGACCATCCTGGCGGCGGCCGCCCTGGGCTCGCTGGTGGTGGGGAACTACCTGATGGATCTGGCGTGGGATGTCACCAGGACGATGGTGTTCACCACGCTGGTGGTCGTGCAGTTGGCGCATGCCTACTCGGTGCGAGCCCGTGCGACGGGAAGGATCGGAGGCGGCCCCGGCCGCAACCGGGTGCTGATAGTGGGCGTGGCCACCTCGGGGCTCCTCCACCTCGGGGTGGTCTACACGCCGCTGGGTCAGACCCTGTTCGACACGGTCGGGCTGCCGGCGGTGGCCTGGCCTGTCATGCTGGCGGTCACCGCGGCATCGTTCCTGGCGGTGAACCTGATGAACGCCGCGACTGCGGCGAGGAGGCCGGTCAGTCGCCGGTGACGACCCCGTCGACGAGGTCCTCGAAGACGGCATCCGCTCCCGAGGTGAGCCGCACCACGCTGGCGCCGTTGGCGGAGCCGACCGCGCCGGGCAGCACCACGTTGCCGACCATCTCGGGATCCAATTCATAGGCGATCGCCCCCAGTTGGAGGAGTTCGGCGGCCGACAGGTCGGTCCAGGTGTAGGTGCTGAGCACCGCGAGCAGGCCGGGGAGCTTCCCGATGCTCCTGGCCTGGGTTCCGGCGAGGCCCGCCTTCATGACGACCCCCTGGTGGAATGAGCGGGTGAAGTCGCCGCCGGCGATGTGGCGGTTCCGCGAGAAGGCCAGTGCGTCGCCGCCCTTGAGCACCTGTAGCCCGGCATCGAGGTAGGCATTGGCGTCGTCGTCCGACATGCGGAACGGGACATCGACTTCCACTCCGCCGAAGTGATTCACCAGGTTCTTGAAGCCGGCGAAGCCGGTGAGGATGTAGCCGTCCATCTCGATGCCGGAGAGGTCCTCGGCGATCCGCACCATCTCCTCTCTGCCCGCCCGGACGTTGACACTGCTGAACTTGTCGAATCCGTACGACGCGTCCACGTAGGAGTCCCGCGGGAAGCCCACGATGCCGCCGCCTCCGGCATCGAGCGAGGCGGCGACGATATGGATGCTGTCGGCCCGCAGATCGGGTTGGCTCTCGTGGGGGCGGGCATCGGTGCCGATCACCAGGATGTGACGGATCGGATCGCCGTACCACGCGCCGATATCGAAGCTCGACAGTTTGGCTCCGACGATCTCCCAGGCGCTCCCTGCGGCAACGGCGAGGATCACGTCCTTTCCCACCTTCGCCACCGCCACCCCGGTTCCATCGGCCAGTTCGTCCTGGTAGACGGATGCGGTCAACTCCACGGTCTCGTCCCCCCTGGCGGCTTCGAGGAAGGAGGCCATGCCATCGGGAAGGGGCGGCGGCAGGGCGGCGGGATCGGCCATCCAGCTGTAGAGGGCGAAGATCGCCGCTTCCAGATCGGCAGGGGCACCCTCCGCGTGGAGGATCACTCGGGGGACCACCGTCGTCGTGGTGGTGGTGGTGGTCGTGCTGGTCGTCGTGGTCAAGCGGGTGGACGTCACGGGAGCGGCGGTCGTGGTTGCCGCCTCGGGGACGTCCGATCCCCCGAACAGGACGACTCCGCCGACGACGGCCGCGGTGACCGCCGCCAGGGCGACGGAAGCGAGGGTGAGATTTCGTCTGTTCAAGGGCGCGGGACTCTAGTGGTGTCCGCTCGGGTGGGGAGCGGGATCGGAGTCCGGTGCCGACGGATCCGGACGCGGCTTGCGGGTTCGCAGGAGGAGGGTCCCCAGCACCCCGGCGATGATCGATCCGAGGAAGATGCCGGTCTTGGCCCGATCGGCGATTTCGCCCGGATCGAAGGCGAGGGCGGTGACGAACAGGGCGACCGTGAAGCCGATGCCCGCCACCGCCGCCACGCCCACGATGTGGGCCCAGCCGGTGTGACGCGGCAGTCTGGCAAGGCCGAGTTTGACGGCGACGAAAGAGAAGATGCTGATGCCCACCGTCTTGCCGACGATCAGGCCGACCGCTACCCCGAGGGCCACCGGGTGGGTGATGGCCTTGCCGATGTCGACGCCGCGGAAGTCCACCCCGGCGTTGGCGAGCGCAAAGACCGGCACGACCAGGAACGATGACCACGGCAACAGGGCATGCTCCATGCGAGCCAGGGGTGGCACCGATTCACGGGCGACGGCCGACATCTCCAAGGCATCGGTGTCGAGGCGTTCGGCGGCCCGAGGCGCTTTTGCGTCGAACTGCTGACGGGCGAGCAGACGGCTCGCCCTGCTCTGGTACTCCTCGTCGGTGTACATCGCAAAGGCCGGCGTCAGGAACCCGAGCGCCACACCGGCCAGCGTGGCGTGCACCCCCGATTCCAGCAGGAAGTACCAGGTGGCCACGGACGCTGCGATGTAGAAGGCGAGCGAGCGAATCCCCGCCCGGCTCGCCAGCCAGACGAGGAGCAGTCCGCCCAGCGCCATGGCCAGCCACCCAAAGGCCAGTTGGTCGGTGTAGAAGACGGCGATCACCAGGATCGCCCCGATGTCGTCGACGATCGCCAGCGTCAGCAGGAACAGCTTGGCCCCGACCGGAATCCTCCGACCCATCAGTGAGAGCACCCCGACCGAGAAGGCGATGTCGGTGGCCATCGGAATCCCCCACCCCCGGCCCGCTTCGCCGCCGCCGACGATCAGGAGGTACAGCAAGGCGGGGAAGATCATCCCTCCCAGCGCCCCCAGCACCGGCAGCGATGCCGCCTTGGGGTCCCGCAGGTCTCCCAGCACCAGCTCCCGCTTGATCTCGAGTCCCACCACGTAGAAGAAGATGACCATCAGGCCGTCGTTGACCAGTTCCACCAGGGTCTCCTGGAAGTGGAAGGCGCCGAGTTCGAGGCTGAACTCCGTCCCCCAGAACTGGTTGTAGCTGTCGCCCCATGGGCTGTTGGCCCAGGCCAGGGCGAGGACCGCGGCCGCCAGCATCACCACCCCCCCGGCGGACTCGATCTGGGTGAACCGGAGCATGGGCTGTACGAAGCGGGAGGGGAGGGCGCGCTCGGAGTGCAGCCAGGTGGAGTGGAGTCGCTCGTGGGTCATGGTCGAGGCGCAAGCGTAGTGGGCCTCGAGTCGGGTGGGTTCGTCGCCCCGGGATCGGGGCCCCCTCGCAGCACCGCTACCCTGGCCCGCGCTCATGCGGATCATCATCGTGGGGGCTGGTGCCGTCGGCTACCACCTCGCAGAACGACTGGCCCTCGAAGGCCAGGACATCGTCGTCATCGAAGCGGACGCCGAGAAGGCCGCGGAACTCCAGAGTTCCGTGGATTGCCTCGTCATCCACGGAAACGGCGCCAGCCGCCGCGTCCTCGAGGAGGCCGGCATCGAGTCGACCGGGCTCCTGATTGCCGTCACCAGCAGCGACGCCGTCAACATCCTCGCCTGCCAGGCTGCGGCCGGGTACCAGGTGCCCCGCAAGATCGCCAGGGTGGAGGACGAGACGCTGCTCACCGGGCACGGCCTCGAAGGGGTGGATCTGGTCATCGACCCGAGCGCCACCCTTGCCCGTGACCTGGTCCAACTGGTGCACAAGGGCGGGGTCTCCGAGATTGTCGAATTCGCCGACGGCGGCCTGGTGCTGCTGGGCGGCCACGTCCAACCGGAGGCTCCCCTGGCGGGCATGACGCTGGCCGAACTGCGGGATCGGGTCACCGGCTGGGAGTGGATCGTCACGGCCGTGGTGAGGAACGGGGAGACCGTGATCGCCCGGGGTGACACCGAGATCCTGGTGGGCGACCACGTCATGGTGATGTGCACCGGAACCCACCAGACCGAGGCCCTGGGTTTGATGGGACTCGAGGCCCATGAGCCGGGCAAGGTGATGGTGCTGGGCGGTACCCGCTTGGCCGATCTGACCAGCCGCCTGCTCGCCGAGGAGGGGATCCACACGGTGCTCATCGACCAGGACGTCGATCGATGCCGGTCGATGGCATCCGAGAGCTCGCGGCTGGTGGTCGTCTGTGGCGACCCAACCGACCCCAGGGTGCTGGCCGCCGAGGGCATCGATGCCGTCGACACGGTGCTGGCACTGTCGGGTTGGGACGAGGTCAACATCGTCGGCTGCCTGGTGGCGAAGGCTCTCGGCGTCGCGATGACCGTCGCCCGGTTTCATCGGTTCGAGTTCGTCGGCCTGCTGGCCGGGGTCGGTGTGGATGCCGGTGTCTCCAGCCGTCTGGCCGCCGCCAACGAGATCCTCCGATTCGTGAGGCGAGGGCGGATTCGCTCGGTCACCACCTTTCAGGACTCCTCGGCCGAGGCGATCGAGATCGAAGTCGGCGGGGCGAGTGAGGCGGCCGGTCGGAGCCTCCGTGAGGTGAACCTGCCTCGCTCCGCCATCGTGGGAGGGATCATCCGCGATGGCGAAGCCTTCATTCCCCATGGGGACACCGTTGTGCAACCCGCCGACGACCTGATCCTGGTGGCCCTCCCCGACGCCATTCCCGCCGTGGAGAGGGTGTTCGGGTAGACCATGCACCGGAGGGGCCTCGTCTTCGTCGTCGGTGCCGTCATCACGGCGACCGGGCTCTCCATGCTGCTCCCCGTCGTGGTGGCGCTCGGCTACCGCGAGCCGGGGGATGCGCTGGCACTCCTGGAGAGCGCCGCGATCGCGGTGGTCGCCGGCGGCCTCGCCTGGAAGCTGGTCGGCCGAACCGGCGAGTTGTCCGCCCGGGAAGGGTTTGCGGCCGTGGCGCTTTCCTGGTTCGCGGTGGCACTGGTCGGGTCACTGCCGTACCTGATCAGTGGTGCGATCGACGGTCCGACCAACGCCTTCTTCGAGAGCGCCGCCGGATTCACCACCACCGGTTCGTCGATCCTTCCCGACCCGGCGCTGCTCGGCAAGGGGATGCTGCTGTGGAGGGCGCAGACGCAGTGGCTGGGGGGGATGGGGATCATCGTCCTCGGAGTTGCGATCCTTCCGCTGCTCGGGGTCGGCGCCGTCGAACTGGCGAGGGCCGAGTCTCCCGGGCACAGCCCCGACCGGCTCACTCCCCGGTTCCGGGAGACGGCCAAGCGGCTCTGGTGGGTGTATGCCGCCTTCACCGGAGTCGAGGTGGTCATGCTGTGTCTCGGGGACATGAGCCTGTTCGATGCGGTGGCCCATGCGTTCACCACCATGTCGACCGGAGGGTTCAGCACCGATTCCCGCTCGCTCGCCGGCTTCAGCGCCTACTCGCAGTGGGTGGTGATCGTCTTCATGCTGCTGGCGGGCGTCTCGTTCGCGCTCCACTTCCGCGGGCTCCAGAACCCGCGCGAATACGCTCGCAACTCTGAGTTCCGCCTCTACCTGTTCATCCTGGGGGTGGCGTCGGTGTTCTTCCTGGTGGGGACCCTCGGCGGGGCGATCGTCACCGCGGTGCGGAATGCGGTGTTCACGGCCGTCTCGCTGGTGACCACGACCGGGTTCGCCACCGCCGACTTCGGGCAGTGGGCGGTGGCGCTCCAGATCGGGGTGGTGGGCCTGATGTTCCTGGGGGGCATGGCGGGATCGACCGCAGGGGGGGTCAAGACCTTCCGCCTCGGGGTATTGACCAGCGCAGCCCGCAACGATCTGCGGAGGATCGTGCACCCCCGCGGCGTGTTCGTCGCCAGGCTCGGAAGGGATCCGGTCTCCGACGCCGTCGTCGAGAGCGTCCAGTCGTTCTTCCTCTTCTACGTGCTGCTCTTCGGGGTGGGGGTCCTCTTCCTGGGGATGATCCTGTCGCAGGCCGGCTCGCCCATCGACGTGGGCACCGCCGCCTCTGCCGTGGCGTCGGCGCTTGGGAACATCGGGCCGGGCATCGGAGAGGTGGGGCCCGCCGGCAACTACCTGGAGATCCCCGCCACCGGGAAGTGGCTGCTCTCGTTCCTGATGATCATGGGCCGCCTCGAGATCTTCCCGGTGCTCCTGCTGCTCACCAGGGAGCTCTGGCGCAAGTAGCCGAGGACGTGGGGACCGCTTCCTATACTTCCCGGTGGCTCGAATCCTCTATCTGGGAGTGGTTTCCGTGGACCCGCTGGTCTGGTCGTATATCGCGGTGGGCGCCGGTGTTGCGGCGCTGCTGCTGGCCCTCTTCTTCGCGCGGCAGGTACTGGCCGCCCCACCCGGCAACGAGCGGATGCGGGAGTTGTCCCGTGAGATCAGGGAAGGCGCCATGGCCTTCCTCCGCCGCGAGTACCAATGGGTGGCGGTCTTCGTCGTGGCGATGGCCGTCCTCATCTTCTTCGTGCTCGACTACGGCAGGTGGGGCGCCCTCGCCTACGTGTTCGGGGCGACGCTGTCGGCTCTCGCCGGGTTCATCGGCATGCGGGTCGCCACCTCCGCCAACGCTCGCACCACCGAGGCGGCCCGCACCGGAGGGATTCGCAAGGCCCTCCCACTCGCCTTCCGGGGCGGGGCGGTCATGGGCTTCACCGTGGCCGGCCTCGGCCTGTTGGGGCTGTCGCTGGCGTACCTCGTCTTCGCCGAGTGGCTGGAGGTGGACAGCCCCATCGAGGTGATCACCGCGGTCGGCCTCGGTGCTTCCTCGATTGCCCTGTTCGCCCGCGTCGGCGGGGGGATCTACACCAAGGCGGCCGACGTCGGCGCCGACCTGGTCGGCAAGGTGGAGGCCGGCATCCCCGAGGACGACCCCCGCAACCCGGCCGTGATCGCCGACAACGTCGGCGACAACGTCGGCGATGTCGCCGGGATGGGTGCCGACCTCTTCGAGTCGTACGTGGGGGCGCTGATCGCTCCGATTGCCTACGCGGCGGCCTTCTTCAGCGGTGTCGGCTTCGACTTCCCGCTGTTCCAGTTGCTGATGTTCCCTCTGGCGGTGGCCGCCGTCGGGATGGGCGCATCGATCATCGGATCGTTCCTGGTGCGCCCCACCGGCACCCGCCTGGCGGCCGCCCTCAATCGGGGCACCTACGGAGCGGCGATCCTGACGCTCGGCGGGGTGGCCGGCCTGGTGTGGCTGATCTTCGGCGAGTTCAGCGGCACCGAGAACCAGATGGGCGGGGTCGCCTTCGACAACCCGTGGGGCCTGTTCCTGGCGGTGGTGGTCGGCCTGGTCGTCGGCGTGCTGATCGGGCGCATCTCGGAGTACTTCACCAGCGATCACTACCGCCCGGTCAAGGAGATCGCCAAGCAATCCGAGACGGGCCCGGCCACGGTGGTGCTCGCCGGCATCTCCGACGGGATGAAGTCGGCGGCCTTCTCGGTCATCGTGGTGGCCGCCGGCATCGCCGGGGCCTACTGGGCCGGCCAGTTGGCGATCCCCGAGGGCGGCGGCATCTACGGCATCGCCATCGCCGCCATCGGTGTCCTGAGCACGCTGGGGATCACCGTGTCGGTGGATGCCTACGGCCCGATCGCCGACAACGCAGGCGGCATCGCCGAGATGGCCGGCCTCGGTCCCGAGGTGCGGGAGGCCACCGATGCCCTCGACTCGCTCGGCAACACGACCGCGGCGGTCGCCAAGGGCTTTGCCATCGGGTCGGCGGCCGTGACGGCGCTCGCCCTGTTCTTCGCCTTCACGCACGCAGTTCACCTCGAGGCCATCGACATCGTCCACGTCGAGACCACCGTCGGGTTGTTCCTGGGGGCGATGTTCCCCTTCCTGTTCGCGTCGCTGACGATCAAGGCAGTCGGCCGGGCGGCCAACCAGATGATCGAAGAGGTGCGGCGCCAGTTCCGGGAGATCCCCGGCCTGCGGGACGGCGACCCCAGTGCCAAGGCGGACAGCGCCCGGTGCATCGACATCTCGACGAGCGCCGCCCTCCGGGAGATGGTCATCCCGGGTGCACTGGCGGTGGCGCTCCCGTTGATCATCGGCTTCGTCGACGTCGAGGCACTCGGCGGCTTCCTGGCCGGCGCCCTGGTGACCGGGTTCCTGCTGGCCATCTTCATGGCCAACGCAGGCGGCGCCTGGGACAACGCCAAGAAGTTCATCGAGGCCGGTGCCTTCGGCGGCAAGGGGAGCAGCAGCCATATGGCGGCGGTGGTCGGCGACACCATCGGCGATCCGTTCAAGGACACCGCCGGCCCCTCCATGAACATCGTCATCAAGGTGATGACCATCGTCTCCCTGGTGTTCGCCTCGGCATTCATCTAGACACAGCCGAATCTGCGCGTCTCCTCGAACCCGATCGGCTGCTCGAATATGACCAATGGCCCTTGATCGCATCTCCACTGGGTGGTGTGATCACAGCATGGGTCCACACCGACTCACCACGGATGGGACCACCCGGCCGGGGACGGAGTTCCGGGGAGGCGTCTGCAGGGTCGTCTGCGGTGCGTTGACCGCCGGAGTCTGCCTCCACCTCTTTGCGGCCATCGCCGCGGTGGCACTGGCGGTCAGCATGATCGTCATAGCCGTCGGCGGGCCCGCCGCCTCCTGGATCGGGGGCATCGTCATCGGCTCACTCGCCACCGCGATCGCGATGTGCGCGGCCAGGCACCGCACCTGATCGGGGTCTGATGGCGGCGTGTCTAGCCTGCGGGCCAGCAACCCGACGGCGGACACATGCAGATCACCTTCATTCGCCACGCCGAGACCATCAGCAACTCCTCGCATGTCTGGCAGGGCCATCGTGATTCGCCGTTGTCGGAGCGGGGCCGCCTTCAGGCCGCCGCACTCGGCCGACGCCCCTCGCTGGGGAGCTTCGACCTGGTGGTGGCCTCCGATCTCGGCAGGGTTCAGGAGACCGCCCACCTCGCCGGCCTCGAACCCGAAGTGGACTCGGCGTGGAGGGAGATCCATCTCGGCCGCTGGGAGGGGCTGACCTCGGCGGAGATCGGTGCGCGCTACCCCGACGACATGGCCGCCCTGCGCGGCGGCGAGGACATCCCCCTCGGCGGCGGCGAGTCGTCGTCGGCGCTGGTGGAGCGGATCGAAGCCGCCATCGCCGCCATCGCCGACCGGACCGACCCCGGCGACCGGGTGGCCGTCCTCACCCACGGGGGTGTGATCCAGTCGGTGGTCGCCGGGCACCTCGGCCTGCGAGGCCGCCCCCGCCCGTGGCCGATCGACCGGCTCGTCAACACCTCGATGACCACCCTCGAGTACGCCGGCCGGCCAATCCTCCGCGTCTTCAACGACGCCTCCCACACCGAGGCGGCCCGCCACCCCGACGAGACCGGTTCCCTGGTGGCGCTGGTCCGCCACGGCGAGACGCTCGCCAACGTCGAGGGCCGATGGCAGGGGGTCACCGACGGCGCCCTCACCGAGGAGGGCCTGGCCCAGGCAGCCCGCCTCGCCGCGGTCTATGACGGGTTCGGCCACGTGTATGCCTCCTGCCTGCAGCGGGCCAGGGACACCGCTGCCGCCCTGGCGGCCGCCCGGGGCGTCGGGGTTGCCATTCGCGGCGACCTCCACGAACTGGACTTCGGCAAGTGGGAGGACCTCACCCCCGAGCAGGTGCAGGAGCAATCGCCCGAGGCCTGGGCGGCCGTGTACGTGCACCATCGTGATCTGCCGCGGGGAGCCATCGGCGAGACCGCCGCCGCCGCCGGGAGGCGCATCGCCGCCGCGGTGCAGTAGATCGCCGCCGCCCATCCGGGCGAAGGGGTGGCGGTGGTCACTCACGGCGGAGCGATCCGGGCCTATGCCGCCGACCTGGTCGGCCTCTCCTTCGACAACCGCTCCCATCTCGCCCTCCCCGGCAACACCGAGGTCTCCCACATCCGGGTGGCGGCGCACGGGCCGGTGCTCTCCTCCTACAACATGCGGCCGGGGCGCTGAGCATGCGGGTCCTGCTCGTCACCAATGACTATCCCCCAAGACCCGGCGGCATTCAGCAGTACCTCGGCAATCTGACCGAGGCCATCGACGGCGAGGTCCGCATCCTCGCCCCCGCCGGCCGGGGCGACGATCCACGGGTGATCCGGAATCGGCGCCGGTTCATGTGGCCCACCCGGGGAGTGCGGGAGTGGGTCGTCGGCCACGTCGAGGAGTTCCGGCCCGATCTGGTGCTGTACGGGGCGCCCTACCCGCTGCCGACCATGGGCCCCGCCGTCCGCGACGCCACCGGGGTGCCCTACGGGGTTGTGTGTTATGGGGCCGAGATCACCCTGCCGGCAGCATTCCCCATCTCCCGGCAGTTGCTGGCCGGGCCGCTTCGGAAGGCAGACGCCCTGTTCGCCATCAGCCGCTACACCCAGCGCAAGGTCGAACGACTCACCGGCCGGAGCGTCGTGTACGTGGGAGCCGGCATCGACGTCGACGCCTTCACGCCGGGAGTGCCTCCCGATGGCGATCCGGTGATCGGCTGTGTGAGCCGCTTCGTGCCCCGCAAGGGCCAGCGCCGGGTGATCGAAGCGGTGGCGGAGTTGCGCCGGCAGGGATCGGCGGCCGGGGTGCTGCTGGTCGGCAAGGGCCGCGACGAGAAGCGACTGCGCCGTCTGGCCGCCAAGCTCGAGGTCCCGGTCCGCTTCGAAGTCGACGTCCCCTGGTCGGCGCTTCCCGGCCTGTACCGGGAGATGACCGTCTTTGCGATGCCGTGCCGATCGAGGTGGTTCGGGCTGGAGGTCGAGGGCCTCGGCCTGGTGTACCTGGAGGCCGCTGCCAGTGGGTTGCCGGTGGTGGCAGGCGACTCAGGGGGCAGCCCCGAGACGGTCGACCCCGGCGTCACCGGGTTCGTGGCCGCCAGCGACGCACACCTCGTCGAGGGGCTCCGGATGCTGCTGGACGACCCGGAGCGAGCCGCCCGGATGGGGTCGGCCGGCCGGGAGTGGGTGTTCGCCAACTACACGTGGCCGGCGGTGGCAGAACGCCTCCGGTCGCCATTCGCCGACCCCGGGTCGCCGCCGCCGGACGGCCGACTGCCTTGACATGGGCCGCAATCGGGCGTAGAACTGCGAACCGCTTCCCCCTTTCAGGCGACCGGGCCGGCCGCCGATGTGAGGCTCCATGAGCAAGCTCGTCATCGTCGAGTCCCCCGCCAAGGCGCGGACCATCGCCGGATACCTCGGCGCCGGGTTCGTGGTGGAGTCCTCGATCGGCCATGTTCGGGACCTGCCGCGCCGTGCCGAGGACGTCCCCAAGGCTTTCAAGGACAAGGACTGGGCGCGTCTGGGAGTGGATACCGAGCGCGGGTTCGAGCCGCTCTACATCGTCCCCAAGGAGAAGAAGGCGCAGATCACCAAGCTGCAGAAGCTGGTGAGGGATGCCGACGAGCTCTACCTGGCGACCGATGAGGATCGCGAGGGGGAGTCGATCGCCTGGCACCTGCTGGAGACGCTCAACCCCAAGATCCCGGTCCGGCGGATGGTGTTCCACGAGATCACCCGGGAGGCGATCACCAGGGCCCTGGAGCAGACCCGTGACCTCGACCTCAGGCTCGTCGATGCCCAGGAATCCCGTCGGATCCTCGACCGCTTGTTCGGGTACGAGGTGTCACCGGTCCTCTGGAAGATGGTCCGCCCTCGCCTCTCGGCGGGCCGGGTCCAGAGCCCCGCCATCAGGATCCTGGTGGAGCGAGAGCAGGAGCGGATGCGGTTCCGCTCCGCCTCCTACTGGGATGTCGAAGGGACCTTCCGGGGCCGCGACGAATCGAAGGGGAGGTTCTCCGCCACCCTGGTGGCCGTCGACGGTGCCAGGCTCGCCACCGGCAAGTACTTCGACGAGTCCGGAGCGCTGGCCCGCCGGGACGTGGTGCTGCTGAACCGGGCCGAGGCGGAGGGAATGGCCGCCGATCTTGCGGGGGCCGACTTCGTCGTCCGATCCGTAGAACGCAAGCCGTATCGGCGGTCGCCGTACCCACCGTTCCGGACCTCCACTCTGCAGCAGGAGGCCGGCCGCCAACTCCGCTTCACCTCGCAACGGACGATGCAGACGGCACAGCGGCTCTATGAGAACGGCTACATCACCTACATGCGGACCGACTCCACCGAGTTGTCGGCGACTGCGGTGGCCGCCGCCAGGGCCGAAGCGGTCGGCCGCTACGGCAAGGAGTTCGTCCCCGAGGCTCCCCGGGTCTATCGCCAGACGGTGCGCAACGCCCAGGAGGCCCATGAAGCGATCCGCCCCGCCGGCGATCGATTCCGCAGTCCCGAGAGCGTCAAGGGTCAGGTCGACAAGGATGCCGCAAAGCTCTACGAGCTCATCTGGAAGCGCACCGTCGCCTGCCAGATGGCCGATGCCGTCGGCGAGAGCGTGTCGGTCAGGCTGGGAGCCGGGTCGACGTCGGGACGTGACGCCGAGTTCGGCACCAGCGGCAAGACCATCACCTTCCCCGGCTTCCTGAGGGCCTACGTGGAAGGTTCGGACGACCCCGATGCCGACCTCGAGGACCAGGAGCGCCGGCTGCCCCCGTTGGCGGAAGGCGATCCGCTGCTGGCCGACTCATTGGAGGCAAAGGGACACGACACCAAGCCCCCGCAGCGGTTCACCGAGGCCTCGCTGGTGCGCAGGCTGGAGGAGTTGGGGATCGGGAGGCCGTCGACCTACGCCTCGATCATCCAGACCATCCAGGACCGCGGCTACGTCTTCAAGAAGGGCACCGCCCTGGTGCCCTCGTTCACGGCCTTTGCGGTGGTCAGCCTGCTGGTGGGGCACTTCGGCGATCTCATCGACTACACGTTCACGGCCCGCATGGAGGACGACCTCGACAAGATCGCCGGGGGCACCGAGGAGATGGTTCCGTGGTTGTCCCACTTCTACTTCGGGAACGACAGTCAGGGGCTCAAGCGGGCGGTCTCCGACGGCCTCGGTGACATCGACGCCCGTGAGGTGAACTCGATCCCCATCGGCGAGGATGCCGCCGGGATGGCGGTGATCGCCAGGGTGGGGCGGTACGGCCCGTACCTGGAGCGCGGGGCCGATCGGGCCAGCATCCCCGATGACCTCCCCCCGGACGAACTGACCCTGGAGGTGGCCGTCGGATTGCTGGAGGCTCCCAGCGGTGACCGCCGGCTCGGCAGCGATCCCGCCGGCGGGCTCCCGGTCCTGGCCAGGGCGGGGAGGTACGGCCCCTACGTGCAACTCGGCGAAGCGGGCGACGGCGCCGCCAAACCGGTCACCGCCTCGCTGTTCAAGACGATGGACGTCGAGACCATCAGCCTGGAGGAGGCGCTGCTGCTGCTCTCGCTGCCCCGGGTGGTGGGGGTCGATCCCGACACCGCCGAGGAGATCACCGCCCTCAACGGACGCTACGGCCCGTACCTCAAGAAGGGCGACGAGACCCGCAGCCTCGAGGCCGAGGAGCAGATCTTCTCGATCACCCTGCCCGCCGCCCTGGCGCTGTTCTCCGAGCCCAAGCGGCGCCGCGGTCAGCGGAACGCCGCCGCTCTGCGCGAGTTGGGGGTCGATCCGGCCACCGGGTGCACCGTGGTCGTCAAGGACGGCCGCTTCGGCCCCTACGTCACCGACGGGTCGGTCAACGCCTCGCTCCGGAAGGACGATCTGGTCGAGCAGGTCACCATCGAACGCGCCTCCGAACTGCTGGCGGCCCGCCGGGTCAAGCTGGAGGCTCAGGGGAAGCCGGCCAAGCCGTGCACTCCGACCCCGGGGGAGCCCGGCGCCGCAGCCTGATATCGTCCCCTGGTGACCGAGCCCGCCGCCCGCTCCGCCTGGGCCCTGATGAAGTCAGGGCCGTTTTCTCGCCTCTGGCGCGCCGGTTTGGTCAGCAGCACCGGAGACTGGGTTTCCATCCTGGCCACCCTCTCGATCGCCGAGGAACTGGCCGGCGGCACCGGCATCGTGCTCGCCCTCACCTCCCGCATCGTGCCGGGGATGTTCTTCGCCGCGGTCGGCGGGGTGATCGCCGACCGCCTCAATCGGAAGTACGTGATGATCGCCACCGAGGTGGGCAGGGCCGGTCTGGTGCTCTCACTGGCCTTTGCGGGCAGCATCGGCTACCTGGTGGTGGTCAACCTCCTCCTGGAGGCGCTCACCCTGGTGTTCCAACCCGCCAAGGAAGCGACGGTCCCCACCCTGGTGCAGCGCAACGAGATCGTCCGCGCCAACAGCCTGTCACTGAGCGCCTCCTACGGGACCTTCCCGCTCGGCGCCGCCCTGTTCCTGGCGATCGCACCGCTCGCCGGCCACTTCACGCTGTGGGGGTTCCTACCGGGGAGCCACGAGGGCCTGGCGTTCCTGGTGGATGCCTGCACCTACACGATCTCGGGGGCGATCCTGACGACGCTGCCCAACATGCCGAGGGTGCTGCCGGAGAGCCGCAGGTCGCGCGGCCTCTTCAACGTGCTCGCCGTGCTCGGCGATGTCCGCGACGGGATCCTGTTCGTGGCCCGCAACCAGCGGGTGCGCATGGTGGTGGCAGCGATGACGGTCGGCCTGGCGGGAGGCGGGATCATCATCGTCCTCGGCAAGCCCTACTCGCTCGATGTGCTGCACGCCGGCAAGGCGGGTTGGCCGGCGCTGCTGACCGGATTCGGGATGGGGGCGGCCGGCGGGATCGTGCTGGTGACGGTGTTCGGGCCCCGGCTCACCCACAAGGACGTGTCGTTTGCCCTTGCGCTGCTGGTGACCGGTTTCTCGCTGGCCGGGGCCGGGTTCATCAAGACGATCCTGGGAGGGGTCGGCTGGATCAGCATCATGGGCTTCGGAGCCGGGTCCACCTATGTGCTCGCCTTTGCCCACCTCCACGAACAGGTGGAGGACGAGATCCGGGGCCGCACCTTTGCGGCGCTGTTCTCGCTGATGCGGATCGGGTTGCTCACCTCGATGATGGTGGCGCTGCCGCTCGCCCACCTGCTCGACGGACTGCTGCCCGGCATCCTGTCGGATGGGTCGCGTATGGTGCTGGTGGTCGGCGGTGCGACCATCTTCTTTACAGGATCGGTCACATTGTGGAGTCTGCGGCATCTGATCTCGGAGGTGGTGCACTCGACCTCCCGGCCGGAGGTCGCGGCGGCCACCGAGGCCTTCCGCTCGTATCGGAAGGCGGCCCGGGGCGACGACCCCGAGCCGACCCAGGAGGTCGACGTGGTGGAGATCGAACCTCTCGAGCCGCCGGGGGCCGCATCATGACCTGGCGGTACCTGGCCATCGAGGGTGTCGACGGGGCCGGCAAGACCACCGTGGCCGCCGCTATCGCCGCCGCGCTCGAAGGGCGTGGCGAAGCGGTGCTCCTGGTCCGCGAACCGGGGGGGACCCCCACCGGTGAGGCGATCCGGAGGATCCTCCTCCATTCCGACGATTCGGTTGCCGCCTGGACCGAGGCCATGCTGTTTGCGGCCTCCCGTGCCCAGTTGGCCGCCGAGTTGGTCGGACCGGCCCTCGAGGCGGGCATGCGGGTGGTGTCGGATCGGACCGTCTACTCGTCGCTCGCCTACCAGGGGGGGGCCCGGGGTCTGGGGATCGATCGGGTGCGGGAGGTCAACGAGGCCGGTTTGCAGGGGGTGTGGCCCGATCGGGTGCTGCTGCTCGTCGTCGACCCGGCCTCGGGTCTGGAACGGGAGGACGCCGCCGACCGCATCAGCGTGGAGGGCATCGCCCTCCAGGCCCGGGTCGCCGCCGCCTACGACGACATGGCACGACAAGATCCGGAGCGCTTCGAGGTGGTGGATGCCTCCCGCCCCATCGACCTGGTGGTCGCCGACGCGCTGGCCGCCCTGGTGGGTCCATGAGACACCGTTTGTCAACCTCCGAGTTCAGATCGGTGTTCAGATGGATGTCAGGCGGCTTTTCGGAGCGCGCGGTTGCGGTTGGCGACGTGGGTGTTCTCGTCGTAGGTGACGCCGCGGGTGAGACAGTGCCAGAGGA
>JAHJML010000318.1 GCA_018821365.1 Actinomycetota bacterium
AGATGGCTTCTATCCGCCCGACCCTGATCGAGGCAGGTGGAGCCGGATGGCCCCCTTCCCGGGATCGAATATTGCTTTCCCCTTCATCTCCTCCATCAGCAGGGAGAGAAAGGCACCTTCATCGTCCGCATCATCCATCCCCGCGGGCCGCTGCCCCTCGATCGTGATCTCGGCGCCGCTCTCGCGCTCGCGCAGGACGACATTGATCCTGTCTCCTGATTCAGACCAGCGCAGGACGATCATGATCCCCTGAAAAACCGCCTGCTTAAAGGGGAGGGAACGTGTTTCGATTTCAACCGGCTCTTGAGGCGGGTCCATTTCCAGCTCCACTTTGCTCTGGTAGGCGATGCGGCGGGTGAGCTCGACGATGTTTTCCACGTCTTCTCCCGCGTTGATTCGTCCTGCAGGCCCTTCAAGGCTGTGAGCGAAACGGTTGAGCCTCTTGATAATGGCCTTCCCGCGCTGCAGGTTCTTCTGAATCGTCCCGTTGACGCGCCTGAGCTTGTCGGGGTCCAGGTCCCCGCCCCTGCCGGCTAGAATGAGAAGATCGGACAGGAGCCCGGAGTTCTCGTTGATGACCGACAGCACGTTATTGATCTCGTGGGAAACGCTGGCGCTGATTTTTCCGATAAAATCCAGCTGGCCCCGTTGAATATCATGCATGCACTTTCACTCCTTACCGGCTCCCTCCCGGGCGCTCTTTACGGCCTGTTGCATTTTCTCTATGAGCTTTTCTATCCTCACCGGCTTGACCAGGAAATCGAACGCGCCCTCCTGCTTGCACTCGGCATAGTCCTCCTCGCAGCGCCTTCCCGAGACCAGGATGACCGCCAGGTCCGGGCGCAGCTTCTTCATGGCCCTGAGCACGTCCTTTCCCCTCGTTCTCTGCAAAACCATGTCCAGGATGACGACATCGAACTGCTTTTGTTTCACGAGCTCGATCGCCTCCTTCCCCGTTGTCACG
The DNA here is from genome assembly GCA_018821365.1 of Actinomycetota bacterium. GTDB lineage: Bacteria > Actinomycetota > Acidimicrobiia > Spongiisociales > UBA11373 > JAHJML01. Next base: position 965 of record JAHJML010000318.1, read on the forward strand.
AAGTCCGCCTTCATGTTGCGAAGCTCCAGCCGTTCGGCAAGCGTGTTGATAAACTCCAGTTCGTCATCCACCACGAGAACGTGAAGACGTTTCATGATCCACTCCCGCTATTCTGTTTTTTTACCGGCAGGGTCACCTTGAAGCTGGTTCCCACGCCTACTTCACTCTTTGTTTCTATCTGCCCCCCGAGCTTCTCCACGATGCCGTAGGTGATGGAAAGCCCCAGGCCCGTGCCGTTGCTCCTGGTCGTGTAGAAGGGCTCGAAGATGTGCGTCAGGTTCTCCTTGCTGATGCCCGGCCCGTTGTCCTCAATGGTCACGGAAACATGATCAGGGCCTTCGGAGTTCAGCGTAATCAGAATCCGGCCGTCCCTGCCCGACTCCGCGAGGGCGTTCAGGGAGTTGTTGAGCATGTTGAGCAGCACCTGCTGGAGCTGGCCGCGGTCGCTCTTGATCGTGGGGATATTGTCATCGAGCACATCGACTTTGATTTCTATGTTCCTGTAATTGGCTTCAACTTCCAGAAAACCGATCACCTCCTTGACCAGGATGTCCATGTCGATTGCTTCGATCTTCACGTCAATGTACTTGGCGAACCCGAGCAGGCGGTGCGTAATACGGCTGCACCGCTCGACGGAATGGAGGATGGAGTCCACGAGCTGCAGCGTCTTGTCCTTGTAGGAAAAGTCATCCTTGAAGGTGGCGATGTCCTTGAGCATCCCCGCCTTCTCGTTGATGATGGCCATGGGATTGTTGATCTCGTGAGCCACGCCGGCCGCCATGCGGCCCAGGGAAGCCATCTTGGCCTGGTACTCGACCTTGTGCAGGACCATGGCCCGATGGGAATCGGCCTCGCGAATGCGCGACACCATGTAGGTGGCCATGGTCATGATAATCAGCACCGTCACGATCATGCTGAAGATCAGAAACAGCCACAGGCCGCGCTTGAGGTTGAACCAGTTGGCAAGGGACGTTGCGGGGTACTTGATGATGATAAGAATGAACGGCGACGAATTGATGTAGGCATAGCCCAGGATGGAGGTCTTGCCGGATGAGCCCCCGGCTTCCCTGACGACCCACTGTTCGGAATAAGGGGGAACGTCGACGTGCGATTTCTCCAGGAGGTTGCCCTGGTTCCGCGACGGGGTCTGCAGGACTCCCTCCCTGTTGATCAGGAACGCCTCGGAGGGAGGCTCGATGTTCAGCGAACGAATCTGCTGCGCCAGGATATCCGAGTCAATGGTCGCCCGAAGAACGCAGGGCTTTCCGGCCCCCCACTTCCTGGCAACGGCAATCACGAAATGCGG
>JAHJML010000046.1 GCA_018821365.1 Actinomycetota bacterium
CCCCGCCGGGTCGCCGCCCGCCGGCTTCGACTCGCCGCCGGCCCACCTCGACTGCACCTGCACCATCGAACCGCACCGTTGAGAACGCCTCCCCCCGCTGATCCCATAGAATGGCGAACCAATGATTGAACGCGACCCCACCCCCATGCCGGCGCGCCGTGGTACCGGCGGTGGCCGCCGCTGGTTGATCGCCGCTCTGGCGATCCTGGCCGTCCTGGTGCTGTCCTTGCGCGGCATCTCCTCCTTCTGGATCGATTACCTGTGGTTCGACTCGGTGGGGTTCAGTTCGGTCTGGACCACTGCGATCCTGACCCGGGTGGTCCTGGTGCTGATTGCGACGGTGGTGGCCGCCGCCTTGTTGTACGGAAACCTGGTGCTCGCCGACCGCCTCTCACCGAAGTTGGCGATGTCGACGGGGACCCCCGATGAGGAACTGATCGAGCGCTTCCAACTGTGGGTGCGGCCTCGCATCAACCTGCTGCGCCTGGCGGTGGCGGGCTTCTTCGGGCTGCTGATCGGTCTCGGGGCGGGTGCCTGGTGGGAGGACTGGCTGCTGTTCCGCCACGGCGAGAACTTCGGGGTGACCGATCCCGTCTTCAACAACGACATCGGCATGTACGTGTTCAAGATCCCCTTCTATCGGGACCTGTTCTCATGGGGGTTCCAGTTCGTCCTGATCACCACGCTGATCGTCGCCGCCCTCCACTACCTCAACGGCGGCATCCGCCTCCAGTCGAGCACCCGGGAGCGGCTCCACTCCGGGGTCAAGGTGCACCTGTCGGTGCTGGTGGCGATCCTGGTGCTCCTGAAGGCGGTCGCCTACTGGCTCGACCAGTTCGACCTCCTGTACTCGAGCCGCGGCTTCGTGGCCGGCGCCTCGTACACGGATGTGACGGCGCAGCTTCCCGCCCTGCGGCTGCTGATCTTCATCTCGCTGTTCGCCGCCATCCTGCTGCTCGTCAACATCCGGTTCCGGGGATGGATCCTCCCGGCCGCCGCCATCGGGTTGTGGGCGGTCACCTCCTTCGTGGTCGGATTCATCATCCCCGAGGCCATCCAGCGCTTCAGCGTCGAACCCGACGAGATCAGCAAGGAACTGCCCTACATCGAGCGCAACATCGAATTCACCCGCCAGGCGTTCGGGTTGGATGGCATCGAGATCCGTGCCTTCGAAGCCTCGCTGGACCTCGACAGCACCGGGATCGCCGCCAACGCCCCCATCATCGACAACATCCGCCTGTGGGACCCGACCGTGCTGCTGACCACCTACCGGCAGCTGCAGGAACTGCGGCCGTTCTATCAGTTCGACGACGTGGACGTCGACCGGTACTCCTTGGACGGTGAACTCACCCAGGTGATGCTGGCGGCCCGCGAGTTGGACGCCACCGGGGTGCCGGAGGACAACTGGGTCAACCAGCATCTGGTGTACACCCACGGCTACGGGGCGGTGGTGTCACCCGCCAACTCGGTCACCGCCGAGGGCCAGCCCGACTTCCTGGTCAGGGACATCAACCCCGAGGATGGGGCACCGGAGGCGGTGCAGATCGACCAGCCGCGGATCTACTTCGGCGACGCTCCCGACCTCGGCGACTTCGTCATCGTGGGCAGCAAGGAGCAGGAGGTCGACTTCCCGGTCGAGTCGGCGGGCGCCGAGACGGTGTCGTTCAACTCCTACGACGGGGCCGGCGGCATTCGGATCGGCGGCTTCTTCCGCCAGGTGGCCTTCGCCCTCCGCTTCGCCGACATCAACACCCTCATCTCGGGGCAGATCACCCCCGACAGCCGGGTCCTGCTGGTGCGCAACATCCGGGAGCGCTTCGCCAAGGCGGCGCCGTTCCTGAGGATCGACGCCGACCCCTACCTGGCCATCGTCGACGGGCGCCTGGTGTGGATCGTCGACATGTACACGGTCACCAACCGGTATCCGTACTCATCGAGTGGCGACACCTCCCGTCTGGCCGAAGGCTCGGCTCTGCTGGGGTCGGGCTTCAACTACATCCGCAACAGCGTCAAGGGCACCGTCGACGCCTACGACGGCACCATGATCCTGTACGTGATCGACGAAACCGACGCAGTGGTGCGGTCCTACCGCAACATCTTCCCAACGCTGTTCACCGACGGCGCCCAGATGAGCGACGACCTGCGCTCTCACCTCCGCTACCCCGAGGATCTGTTCCGGATCCAGAGCAACATGTACAGCCGCTACCACATGGTCGAACCCAGGGTCTTCTTCAACAACGGCGATCCGTGGCAGATCGCCAGGGACCCCTCGACGATCCTCGGGGACGCCGCCACCGGGGGGCGCCTGATGAACCCGTACTACCTGCTGACGACGCTGCCCGGCGAGGAGGATCTCTCCTACCTGCTGCTGCAGCCGTTCACCGCTGCCGATCGGCCCAACATGGTGTCGTTCCTGGTGGCCAAGAGCGATCCGGGCGCCTACGGGGAGATTGTCAACTTCGAACTGCCCCGGGATTCCTTCGTGGACGGCCCCGGCCAGATCGGCGCCCGCATCAACCAGGATCCCGAAATCTCCAAGGAGTTCACCCTGCTGGGGCAGGAGGGCTCCGACGTGGTCCAGGGCAACCTGCTGGTGGTCCCCATCGAGACCTCGGTCGTCTACGTGCAGCCGATCTACATCCGGGGCAGTTCGGCCGAGGCGGCCCTCCCCGAGTTCAAGCGGGTGGTGGTGGTGTACGGCTCCCGGATCGTGATGCGGGACACCCTGGCCAGTGCGCTCACTGCCGTGTTCGGCGACGCACCACCCCCGGTGGTGGAACCGGGCGAGGAGCCGACCACACCGCCGGGGACCGGCGTCGAGGTCGATGCCCAGGTGGTGGAACTGCTGACCCAGGCCGAGGCGGCCTTCGAGCGCGCCGACGCCGCCCTGCGCGCCGGGGATCTGGGCGCCTACGCCGACGAGGTCGCCGAGGCGCAGCGCCTCATCCAGGAGGCGACCGCCCTCATCGAGGGGTCGTAGCCGGATTCCCGCTGGGTTCGGGCCGCTGGTACAATCCCGGCTCACACCGCGGGGTGGAGCAGTCTGGTAGCTCGTCGGGCTCATAACCCGAAGGTCGCGGGTTCAAATCCCGCCCCCGCTACGAAGGTAGG
>JAHJML010000005.1 GCA_018821365.1 Actinomycetota bacterium
CCGACCATGGCGGGGATCACCGCCCGGAGCGCCTGGGGGAGCACGATGAAGCGCATCACCTTGGCGGTGGAGAGGCCGACCGCCAGCGCCGCCTCGGCCTGCCCCCGATCGACCGCCTGGAGCCCTCCCCGGACGATCTCGGCGACATAGGCGCCGGTGAAGAGGGTGATGGCGATCAGCGCTCTGGTGACGTCCGAGGGTGGGCTGATCTCGATGCCGAAGAGGCTCTTGGGGAAGAAGAAGCCGAGCATGAACTGGCCCATCAGGAGCAGTGTGATCAGCGGCACCCCCCGGATGAACTCGATGTACCCGATCGACAGGGTGCGCAGCGCCGGCAGCGTGCTGCGGCGGGCGAGGGCGGCCAGGAGCCCGATCGGGAGCGCCAGCACGATCCCGGTCACCGTCACGAACAGGGTCAGATGGAGGCCTCCCCACTGGTCCCAACCGACCCCCCAACTGCCGAGACCCACCAGCGACAGCAGCCAGTGGACCACCCCGGCGCCGAGCAACTCGAGCCAGAGGTCGACCCCGATCAGCAGGACCAACCAGGCCCGGCAGCGGAGGAAGGCAGGGAGGTGCGGGCCCAGCAAGCGTCCGGCGACTGCGATCGCCACCGCACCGATCACGACCAGCAGCGGGCCGATGCTGCGGGTCAGGGTCAGCAGCACGATCACGAGCATGATGACGGGCCAGAACCGCTTGAGGCGGTCGCTCCACGACGGGGTCGAATGATCCAGGCCGGCCTCGGCGGCTCGTTCCGCTCCGGTGGCATGCCAGGCACCGGCGGCCATGGTTCCGAACAGGAGGAGCGCAAAGGTCGAGCACCACACCCGCCACAGGTCCTCGCGGGGGAACCGCCCCACCATGAAGTTGGTGAGGTTGCGCCTGACGATCTCCCACTCGGCAGTGACGAACACGAACCGCATCACCCGGAAGCCCAGGTAGAGCAGCAGGACACCGAAGACCACGGTGAGCACACCGTTCCACCAGTTGAGGAACAGGTTCTCCCGGAGCCACTGCCGGGGCGCCAGGCGGGCGCTGGGGAGCCACGCCGCCTCCTCCTCGGGAGGGATGTCGGGCATGAAGTCGAGTCGGCCGGTCATCGCTGCGAGGCCAACTGGAGACGGCGGTTGACGATGTTCATCACGATCGAGGTGATGAGCGAGAACACCAGATACACCAGCATGAGGATGGCGAGCGTCTGCGGGGCCGGGTTGCCGTTGCCGATGATGGTGACGGCGACCACGGTGAGTTCGGCGAAGCCCACGGCGATGGCCAGCGAGGTGTTCTTGGTGAAGTTCAGGTACTGGTTGATCGTCGGGGGGATGGCGATCCGGGCGGCCTGGGGCAGCAGGACGAAGCGGTAGCGCTGGAGGTTGGTGAGGCCGACGGCAAAGGATGCTTCGGTCTGGCCCTTGGGCACGGCCAGGATGCTGCCCCGGACGACCTCGGCGATGTGGCTGGCGGTGTAGAGGGTCAGCGCCAGGGTCACCGTGGCAAAACCGGCCAGCATGGTCGTGCCGCCGACGATGATGCGTTCCTCGGCGAGCAGCACCGGACGCGACAGGCCGATCGGATCGCCGAGGATCAGGAAGGCGGCGATCGAGATGAGCGCAAAGGCCCCGAACGCCCACAGCACGCGGTGATGAGGCCGGCCGGTCTGGTCGAACACCCTGGTCCGCCACCGCCAGATCAGGACCGCGGTCACGATGGCGGCGAGGACCGCCATCCAGAAGATGCCGGCGTGGTCTCCGTTGACGATCGATGGCATCGCCAGCTTGCGGTTCGAGATCACGAACAGGTTGAAGGGGGTCCTGCCCTCCTGGATGGTGGGGAGGGTCAGCAACACGGTGTTGGTGAACAGGATCACCAACAGCGGTGGGATGTTGCGGAGCGTCTCGACGTAGAGGGCTGCCGCCTTGCGCACCAGGAAGTTCTTCGACAGCCTGGAGACTCCGACGAGGACCCCCAGGAGAGTGGTGAGGGGGAGGCCGATCGCAATCGAGAGACCGGTGTTCTTGGCACCTTCGAGGAACGCCCGCCAGATCGGATCTGCCGGCGAGAAACTGGACTCGCCGATCTCGAACTGGGTGCGTTGGCTGAGGAACCCGAAATCGGTGCTGATCCCGCGATCCGCCAGGTTGCTGCGGGCCGTGAGGAGGAGGACGACGGTGACGGCCAATGCCAGCACGACCGCTCCTGCCTGGGCGACGATCCGCAGCACCCGGATGTCGCGATACCACGGTGGGCGAGCGTGTCGGATGGCGTCGGTGGCTGCCGTCATCGGCTCCTCAGAAGGGTTGGGGGGTGGGCGGCCGGGCCGCCCACCCCTCTATGTCTCCGAGTCGGATCGGCCTACCTGTAGGGCCAGGCGTAGAGCAGTCCGCCCTTGAACCACAACTCGTTGGCGCCGCGCGGCAGTCCGAGCGGCGTGTGCACGCCGACGTTGGCTTCGTAGATCTCGCCGTAGTTCCCCACCGCGCCGATGACGTCCACCACGAAGTCGGTGGAGAGCCCCAGTCCGGGATCGGTGTCGCCGATGCCCAGGAACTTGGCGATGTTCTCGACGGTGGCGTTGGGGCCACTGAGCTCGCCGGAGTCGAGGGCAGCCGCAATGGCGTCCTCACCGGCGGCCAGGGTGGCCACGTTGGCCTTCGTGATGCCCCACTCCTCGGCCTGGATGGTGGCAAACACCACCCAGTTCACGACCTGCGCCCACTGGGAGTCGCCGTCGGCGACCACCGGGCCCAGGGGCTCCTTGGAGAAGGTCTCGTCGAGGATGGTCAGCGGGACGCCGGCCTCTTCGACACCGGACTTGACGCCGGCCAACTGCGACTTGTCGGACGTCCAACCGTCGCACTGCCCGCTCACGAACGCATCGCGCAGCGGGTCATTCGACTCGAAGGTGGATGCGGTGAACGGGACCCCTGCAAAGCGGGCCGTCAGGTTCAGTTCGGTCGTCGTGCCGGTCAACACACAGATCGTGGTGTTGGCCATGTCGTCGATCGATTCGAACTCGCCGGTGCGCACCATCATGCCCTGGCCGTCGTAGAACGTGGTGGTCAGGAAGGTGGCACCTTCTGTTCCATCACGACTGGCGGTGGCGGTGGTGTTCCGTATCAGGACGTCGATCTCACCGGACTGCAGGCTCGTGAACCGCTGGGCTGCGGTCAACGGCACGAACTCGACCTTGCTGGCGTCGCCGAAGACCGCGGCGGCAACCGCCCGGCAGAACTCGACGTCGAATCCGGAGAACTGGCCGGTCTCGTCGGTGAACCCGAAGCCGGGAACTGCGTCGTTGACGCCGCAGATCACGTTGCCCCGGTCGATAATCGTTTGGAGCAGGCCGCCCCCCTCGTCGTCGCCACACGCAGTGGCTACGAGCATCAGGGCGAGAAG
>JAHJML010000047.1 GCA_018821365.1 Actinomycetota bacterium
AGCAGATGTCCCCCCGCCACGCCGGCATCGATCCGCGCCGGGCGGCCGCCACCCCCCCGCCACACCGGGATCGCCCGATCGACCCGGGACGGAGCGGCGGACCCGGCGAGCGCTAGGTGCACCTCTCCCGACTCCTTGTCCTGATCGGCGTGCCGGCCGCGGCAGCCTCCCTCGCTTTCCCCTTCGCCACCCTGCCCGGGGCGGGCCGGATCGCCGGCATCGAGGGGGCCGCCTGGCCGGTCATGCTGCTGCTGGGCCCCGTGCTCCTGCTCTTCGTGCTCGGTGATCGCGTCGAGGCGCCGGTCCGGCCGATCGCCTGGCTGGGACTGGCCTTGGCGGTCGCCGCTCTGGGGTTCGCAGTCGTCAAGGCCATCGACGCCTGGAAGGCCGCCGGGGACACGGCAGGTGCGGTCGGCCCCGGCGCCTGGGTGCTGCCGGCGGCTGCCGCGGTGGTGGTCGCGGGGGCGTCGCTCGGATTCAGCCGCCGGATGTAGCGGTCAGAAGGTCTCGGCCTCGGGCGGAGGCGGAGGCGGGCGGTACATCTCCCCCTCCTTGCGCCGGTCCACGATCCGCTGTCCGTGGAGAGCCAGGCGGAGCAGGAAGAGGAGGAGGAACAGGAGGATCATCAAACCGGCGGCCAATTCGAGGCCGCTGAAGTACGAGGTGCGGCAGGAGGAGAGGCCGTCGGGGCAGAGTCCCCAGCCGTCGCCCCCGCCCACCAGGTCGAGCAACACGAGCATCGGGAGCACCGTGACCGCCACGATGGTGGCGATCAGGACCCCGACGATCATGCGGATCACGGTCACGATGTGCAGCCTACCGAGAGGCCGGTGGAACTCCGGCCGCTTGCGGCGGCCTCCGATCCCCTACTATGTTGAATCACAGCCATGTCATTTCCCGCCGGCCCGGCCGCCCCGCCTGCAACGGAATACCACACCGAGTCCTTCACCGACGGCGAGCGCGCCACCCTCGACCGGTTCTTCACCTCGACGACCGGGCCGGTCTTCGCCCTGGTCGATCTTCCCGAGGTGGTCAAGGCGGCGCTCTTCGCCCGCTACAGCCGAACCACCAAGTCGCTGCGGCGCCTGTTCCTCGACGAGTTCCACGACGCTCCCGAGGTGGGCATCGCGGCGGTGGCCGGCCGTATCGACCCCCACGATCCGGCTACCGGGCGCCGCAAGGCCGAGGCCCTGTTCGACCGGGTGTTCACCGAGTACGGCGACGACTCGGTCGCCCAGTTGGGAGCGGCCCACCTGGCTTGCGAGCAGGCCTCCAACCTCCTCACCAAGGTCCTCGAGTGGGGCCGGATCGCCTCCTACCTGGAGCAGAGCACCCGCTACCTGTACTACGACCGCAAACTCGGGGGGCGCTACCGCTACCTGGTCCCCGCCGAAGTGGAGGCCGCCGGCCTCGGCGGCGAGTACCGGGCGGTGCAGGACGCCTCGTTCGCCACCTACTCGGCGCTCACCGGCCGCCTGACGGCCTACCACGAGAGCCTCTTCCCCCAGCAGGCAGGCGACTCCGACTTCGTGTATCGATCGACGATCCGGGCCAAGGTGTGCGACGACCTCCGCGGCCTGCTGCCCGCCTCCACGCTGAGCAACGTGGGCATCCATGCCAGCGGCCAGGCCTACGAGGCCATGCTGATCAGGATGCTGGCCCATCCGCTGGAGGAGGTCAGGTTCTACGCCGGCCTGATGCTGGAGGAGTTGCGCAAGGTGATCCCATCCTTCCTCAGGAGGGTCGATCTGCCCGACCGCGGCTCGGCCTGGACCCGCTACCTGGCGGACACGGCACAGGCGATGCGGGAGATCGGGACCGGGATCGGGGAACCCCCTGAAGATCGGCCCGAGGTGACCCTGGTCGAGTGGGACCCCGATGCCGAGCGCAAGGTGGCCACCGGGGCGCTCTATGCCGTCACCGACCTCCCCGACGACCAGGTCGCCGCCTACGTGAGCCGCCTCCCCGACACCGAGATCGGCCGGATCATCTCCGCCTACGCCGGCGACCGGGTCAACCGCCGCCACAAGCCGGGCCGGGCCGTGGAGCGGGTGGCCTACCGCTTCGACATCCTCTGCGACTACGGCATCTTCCGCGACCTGCAGCGCCACCGCCTCCTCACCCTGGAGTGGCAGCGCCTCGGGGTCGGCCACGGCTACCTGACGCCTTCCTCGCTCTCGGAGATCGGTGGGGTGGCGGGCTGGGACCAGGCCATGGACCGGAGCGCCGGACTCCACCGCCTGCTGGCCGAACGGGTCGGGGCCGAGGTAGCCCAGTATGCGGTCCCCTTTGCGTACAAGATCCGCTTCTACCTGCACCTCGACGCCAGGGAGGCGTTCCACCTCCTCGAGCTCCGGACCGGCCGCGGCGGCCACCCCGGCTATCGCAGGGTGTGCCAGGAGATGCACCGGTTGATCCGGGACCAGGCCGGCCACACCCGGATCGCCGCCGCGATGCGCTACGTCGACCACGGGGGGGCCGACCTGGAACGGCTCGACTCCGAGCGGAAGGCGGCCGCCAGGAGAGCGGCCGCCGGCGTCGCCGAGCCCGGGTCGGAGTAGACCTTGGGGCTAGCCGTCTTCCCCGTCGCCGAGCGGCAGGCGCAGCACCAGCATCCCTTCCTCGATCGACCACGCCGCATCACCGATGAGGCTGTAGTCGATGAAGTCCTGCTCGGCCGATGCGATGAACATGCGCCGCGCCTCACCTTCGATGGGTGGGATGCCGCGCTCCCTCACCGCCACCGCCCGGTCCCGGAACCTCTTCTTGAAGGCCTCGATGTCGAACTCAGCCATGTACCTCTCCTCGTGATCCCGCCCCCAGGCTAGAGCCAGTCGGCCTCACGAGAGGACCGCACCCGATCCGAGCAACTCCCTCAGCTCGGCGTACAAGGCGGTGCGGGGCTCCACCCGGAAGTCGTCGCCGAGGCGCACCACGGTGTTGCGATCCCCCGCCAAATGGAGGAAGACCGGCACGTCGCCCGGGTGGTTCCCCAGCACGCCGCGCAGCCTCCCCACCAGCGACTTGGACATCCGCACTGCAGGCACCTGCAGCCTGACCACCGCCTCGGTCTCCAGGGTCGGCTCCGAGATGGCCTGGGCGACCAACTTGACCGAGTCGCCCTTCTGGTCGACCCGGCCGGTCACCACCAGGATGGCATCCGGCCGGACCAGCGGTCCGAAGTCGCCGACGGTGCGGGGGAAGCACACCACCTCGGTGGCGGCCTCGAGGTCCTCCAACTGGAAGAACAGCATCGTCTCCCCCTTGCGGGTGAAGCGGCGGGTGATGGCCCCGACGATGCCGCCGATGCTCACCGCTGCCTTGTCCGGCTGATCCGACAGTCCGGCGACAGAGGTGGTCACCAGTCTGCGCAGCGTCGCCTCGGCTCCGAACAGCGGGTGGTCCGAGACGTAGAGGCCCAGCATCTCCTTCTCGAAGGCCAACTTGGTGGCCTTGTCCCACTCCAGGTCGGGCACCTCGACACTGCTCGCCCCGGGAGTGCTCTCCGCATCGCCGAACAGGCTGTACTGGCCCATGTCCTCGGCCCGGCGGCGGGCCACCACCGCATCGATGATCTGTTCGTGCACCAGCAGCAATCCGCGGCGCGGCGCCCCGGTGGCGTCGAAAGCACCGGCCTTGATCAGCGACTCGACGGTGCGCTTGTTGAGCACCGACATGTCGACCCGATCGACGAAGTCCCCGAAGTCGGTGAACGGGCCGTTCTTGCGGCGCTCCTCGACGATGCGCTCCACGACGCCCTCGCCGACGTTGCGGACCGCCGAGAGCCCGAAGGTCACCATCCCCTCCCTGGCCACGAAGTCGGATTCGGAGGTGTTGACATCGGGGACCAGCACCCTGACGCCCATGGAGCGGCACTCGTTGAGGTAGGGGGCGGTGCGGTCCTTGTCGCGCTTGGAGGAGGTCAGCAAGGCGGCCATGTACTCGGAGGGATAGTGCCCCTTCAGCCAGGCGGTCTGGTAGGCGATGACCGCGTAACCCGCCGCGTGCGACTTGTTGAAGCCGTACCCGGCGAAGTGCGAGATCAGGTCGAACAATTCCTTGCCGAGCGCGGCGGGGTGCCCCTGGGCGACGCACCCGTCGACGAACAACTGCTCCTGCTCGGCCATGACGGCGGGGATCTTCTTGCCCATCGCCTTGCGAAGCCCGTCGGCGGCGACCATCGAGAAGCCGGCCATCACCCGGGCGGCCTCCATCACCTGCTCCTGGTAGACCATGATCCCGTAGCTGTCGCCCAGCACCGGTTCCAGATCGGGGTGCGGGTAGGTGACCGCCGCCCGGCCGTTCTTGCGCTCGGCGTACATGTTGTGGGTGCCCGCCCCGAGCGGACCGGGTCGATAGAGCGAGATGAGGGCGATCAGGTCGTCGAAGCGGTCGGGCCCCAGGTTGCGCATCAGCGCCCGCATCCCGCCGCCCTCCATCTGGAAGATGCCCATGCTGTCGCCCCGCGACAGCATCTCGTAGACGATCGGGTCGTCGAGTGGCACCCGGTCGATGTCGGGGCGCTCGCCGTAGTTCTCCTCGATCAACTCCAGCGCCCGTTCGATGGTCGACAGGTTGCGCAGTCCGAGAAAGTCCATCTTGAGGAGGCCCAACTCCTCGATGGCGTGCATCTCGAACTGGGTGACGATCTCGGCGTCCTGGCCCTTCTGCTGGATCGGGACGATCTCGGTCAAGGGAACCGGCGAGATGACGACGGCGGCGGCGTGGATGGAGTCCTGGCGCCGCAACCCCTCGAGACCCCGGGCGGTGTCGAGGACCCGTCTGGCATCGTCGTCGGTGGCGTACATATCCCTGAGGCCGGCGGCATTGGTGTAGTGGTCGCGCGCCACCGGTTCGAAGTCGTCGCCCAGGTCGTCGAGGCACTGCGCCAGCGAAGCCTCCTTGCCGAGGATGGCGGGGGGCATCGCCTTGGCGACCCGGTCGCCGAGGCCGTACGGATACCCGAGCACCCTGGCGGCGTCCCGCACCGCCTGGCGCCCCTTGATCGTCGAGAAGGTGACGATCTGGGCGACGTGGTCCGACCCGTAGCGATCGGCCACATAACGGATCATCTCGCCCCGGTATCGCTCGTCGAAGTCCATGTCGATGTCGGGCATCTGGCGCCGGCCCGGGTTGAGGAATCGCTCGAAGATCAACCCGTAGGCGAGGGGATCGAGGTCGGTGATCCTCAGGCAGTAGGCGACGATCGACCCCGCCGCACTCCCCCGGCCCGGGCCGGTACGGATTCCCTGTTCCCTGGCATGGCGCATCAGATCCCATACGATCAGGAAGTACGCTGGGAACCCCATGTCCTCGATGACTCGCAACTCGTAGTCGATCCGTTCGGTCACCTTCGACGGGAGGACCTCGCCGTAGCGCCACCCGGCGCCCTCCATCACCAACCGGCGGAGCAGTCCCCCCTCGGTCTGTCCGGCGGGAACCGGGAACTGGGGCAGCAGGATCTGGCCGAACTCCATGTCGAACCCGGCCTGCTCGGCGATCAGCAGCGTGTTGTCGCAGGCTCCCGGATAGGAGTCGTCGGGGAACAGGCGGCGCATCTCGGCGGCGGTGCGCACGTGGTAGCCGGTCCCGTTGAACCGGAATCGGTCGGCGTCCCCCATGAGCGCCCCGGTCTGGATGCACAACAGGGCGTCGTGGGCCTCGGCCTCCTCGGCGCGGGTGTAGTGACAGTCGTTGGTGGCCAGCAGCGGAGCGCCGATCCGCCGGGAGATCTCCATCAGATCGGGCATCACCTTGCGCTGCCCCTCCACGCCGTGGTCCATCAACTCGATGTAGAAGCCGTCCTTGCCGAAGATGTCCTGGTACCTGGCAGCCGCCGCCACCGCCGCATCGAAGTCCCGCGCCACCCCGACGTTGCCCTCTTCGTTGTAGGCATCCGGGGCCAGCAACTGGGCCACCTCACCCCCGAGGCAGCCGCTGGCGGCGATGATCCCCTCGGAGTGCTCGGCGAGCAGTTCGTGGTCCATGCGGGGCTTGTAGTAGAAGCCGTCGAGGAAGGACTTGCTGGTGAGTTGGATCAGGTTGTGGTACCCCACATCGTTCACGGCCAGCAGCGTGATGTGGTACCGGATGTCGTCCCGGCGGGCCGGGCGATCGAACCGGGAGCCGGGAGTCAGATAGGCCTCGATGCCGATGATCGGCTTGACCCCCGCCGCCAGCGCCGCCTTGGTGAAGTCGACGGCCCCGTACAGGTTGCCGTGGTCGGTGATGGCCACCGCCGGCTGGCCATCGGCAGCCACCGCCTCGACCACGTCGGCCACCCGGGCCGCCCCATCGAGCATCGAGTACTCGGTGTGCAGATGGAGATGGGCGAATCCGCGACCACTCACCCCGAACGTGCCTCCCGTGGTACTTACAGCCGTGTAATCCGGGACGATACCAGCCGAGTTCGGCGCCCGTTCCGACGCCCCCACTTCCCGGCGGCACCCGGCCGACCGGTTTCTGCGACGGAGTCACACCCCGTAGAATCGATGATCGCCACAAGCACGAGATCGACACCGACCGGCCGCCCGCTCTGTCTCCACCGACCGGCGCGCTCCCGGCTCGAACCAGGAGGCACACCATGTACGCCCGGATCCAGGAGATCCTTGCCGACCAGACCCAGCGCCTGCTCGGCCACACCAGCACGACCATCCCCAAGGAGCAGCTCCATCTGCCCGGCCCCGACTTCATCGACAGGGTGACGGCCAAGACCGATCGCAGCCCGGCGGTGCTCCGCAACCTCCAGACGATGTACGACCACGGCCGCCTCGGGAAGACCGGCTACCTGTCGATCCTTCCGGTGGATCAGGGCATCGAGCATTCCGCCGGCGCCAGCTTCGCTCCGAACCCGATCTACTTCGACCCCGCCAACATCTGTGAGTTGGCGCTCGAGGGTGGCTGCAATGCGGTGGCCTCGACGCTCGGAGTCCTCGGAGCGGTCGCCCGCTCCTACGCCCACAAGATCCCCTTCATCCTCAAGTTCAACCACAACGAGTTGCTGACCTACCCCAACACGTTCGACCAGGTGCCGTTCGGCTCGATCTCCCAAGCGTTCGACATGGGCTGCGTCGGGGTGGGGGCCACCATCTACTGGGGCTCCGACGAGTCCAATCGTCAACTCCAGGAGATCTCGATGGCCTTCGAGGAGGCCCACGACCTCGGGATGTTCACCGTGCTGTGGTGCTACCTCCGCAATCCGGCATTCAAGGTGGACGGCGTCGACTTCCACGAGAGCGCCGACCTGACCGGTCAGGCCAACCACCTGGGGGTCACCCTGGAAGCCGACATCATCAAGCAGAAGCTGCCCACCAACAACGGCGGCTACCAGGCCATCAAGGCCGGCAAGACGCACGACAAGGTCTACAGCGAATTGACGACGGATCATCCGATCGACCTCACCCGCTATCAGGTGGCCAACGGCTACATGGGCCGGATGGGCCTCATCAACAGCGGCGGAGCCAGCGGCACCAACGATCTGCAGGATGCCACCATCACCGCCGTCATCAACAAGCGGGCCGGCGGGACCGGGCTGATCACCGGGCGGAAGGCCTTCCAGAAGCCGATGGACGAGGGGATTGCCATCCTCAACGCCATCCAGGACGTGTACCTCTGCGCCGACGTCGACATCGCCTGAGAGGAGCACACGTGCGAATCGGCATTCTGACCGGCGGCGGCGACGTTCCCGGGCTCAATCCAGCGATCAAGGCCGTGGTCGACCGGGCCACCGAGAAGGGCCATGAGGTCCTCGGCCTCCGGCGGGGATGGGCCGGCCTGCTCTACTGCAACCCGGACGACCCGGCCACCATCGCCGCGTACACCCAGCCGATGGACCGGGCGTGGGTGAGGACGATCGACCGGTCCGGGGGGACGATCCTCCACAGTTCGCGGACCCACCCCGGCAAGGTGCGGTCCGATGCGATCCCCGACTTCCTCGAGAAGCCGGCCGGCGACGGGCCCCACGACTTCACTCCTCACGCGTTGAAGGTGCTGGAGGCGATGGGGATCGACGTGCTCATCCCCATCGGCGGCGACGACACCCTCTCCTACGGGCTGCGCCTCCACGAGGAGGGGGTGCCGGTGATCGCCATCCCCAAGACGATGGACAACGACGTCCACGGGACCGACTACTGCATCGGGTTCTCGACGGCGGTGACCCGCGGGGTCCAGTTCATCCACAACCTGCGGACGAGCGCCGGATCGCACGAGCGCCTGGCAGTGGTGGAGTTGTTCGGCCGCTACAGCGGCGAGACCTCGCTCATCACCGCCTATCTGGCCGGGGTGGACCGCGCCGTCATCTCCGAGGTGCCGGTCGACATCGACCGACTGGCGGCCTTTCTGGTCGGCGACCGCAAGGCAAACCCGAGCAACTACGCCATGGTCACGATCTCCGAGGGTGCGGTCATCGAGGGCGGCGAGATGTCGCTGCGGGGCGAGGCGGATGCCTACGGCCACCGCAAGCTCGGCGGCATCGGGGAGCAACTGGGCGCCATGCTCAAGGAGATCACCGGCATCAACATCATCAACCAGACCGTCGGCTACTTGATGCGGTCCGGGAGTCCCGACTCCCTCGATCTGATGGTCGCCAACAACTACGCGGTCATGGCGACCGACCTCGCCATGGAGGGCCTGTCGGGCCGGATGGTGGCGCTGCGGAGCGGCACGTACACCAACGTGCCGATCTCGGTGACCGGCGAGGGGGTCAAGCGGGTCGATGTCGACGAGTTCTACGACGTCACCGCCTACCGCCCCAAGATCCGCCACGTCGGCGGCAAGCCGATGTTCCTCTACTGAGCGGGCCGATTCAAGAGAGACAATCCACCGAGGAGCGGACATGAGCGTCATCGGAGTCCTCACCGCCGGAGGCGACTGCCCCGGTCTCAACGCCGTCATCCGGGCCGTCGTCTCCCGAGCCCACGAAGTCCACGACTCCGAGGTGGTCGGGATCATGAACGGCTGGGAGGGGCTCATGGACGGCAACGTCCGCCTCCTCGAACGGCGTGACGTCCGAGGGATCCTGGTGCGGGGCGGCACCATCCTCGGCACCTCCCGCAAGGACCCCTACGTCCACGGCGACGGCTTCGCCAGCGTGTCCAAGACCCTCGTGGCCAATGCCATCGACACCCTGGTGGTGATCGGTGGCGACGGCACGCTGCGCACGGCGCTCAAACTCGTGGAAGATGGAGTCAAGGTGATCGGGGTGCCCAAGACCATCGACAACGACATCGCCGCCACCGACTTCACCTTCGGGTTCGACACCGCGGTGCAGGTCGTGACCGATGCCATCGACCGGCTCACGACGACCGCCGAGGCCCACAACCGGGTGATCCTGGTCGAGGTGATGGGGCGCACCAAGGGATGGATCGCCACCTATGCCGGCATCGCCGGCGGCGCCGAGGCCATCCTGATCCCCGAGATCCCCTACGACCTCGCTGAGGTGGCCGCCATCATCCAGCGCCGCCATCGGCGCGGCAAGAACTACTCGATCGTGGTGGTAGCCGAAGGAGTCGAGCCTCCCGAGAAGACCAAACTGGCCAAGGACGCCTTCGGCTTCGACCGGCTCGGGGGGGTCGCCTACCAGTTGGCCCCGGTCATCGAAGGGCTGACCGGCTTCGAGACCAGGGTGACGGTGCTCGGCCACCTGCAGCGGGGAGGAACGCCGACCGCCTTCGACCGGGTGTTGGCGACCCGACTCGGGGCCAAGGCGGCCGATCTGGCGGCCGAGGGCGCCTCCGGCATCATGGTCGCCCTGCGGGGCGCTGCCATCGTGCCGGTGCCGCTCGAGGAGGCCTGCGCCGACATCCGCGGCGTCGACGCCGAACTGTACGACGTGGCCAGGACCTTCTTCGGCTGAGAGATCCGGCGCCGATCGGGACTGCGGTGGCGGCGGCGCGGCCCGCTAGCGGTACGGCACCTCGCCCGTGGTCGGCGATCCGAGCCCCCGCACAATGTCGGCCATGTCCGTCGGCAGCGGTGATGCGACCGCCACCTCGCCTCCGGTCACCGGATGAGTGAAGCGGAGCCCCGCCGCGTGCAGGCACAACCTCGGGATGCCGTCGCCCCCCCGCCCGTAGGCCGGGTCGCCGGCCACCGGGTGCCCGATCGAGGCAGTGTGGACCCGAATCTGATGGGTGCGGCCGGTCTCGAGGCGCACCTCGAGCAACGCCAGGCCGGCCCCTTCCCAGGTGGCCAGCCGCCGGTAGTGGGTGCGGGCCGGGCGGCCCGACCGGTCGACCCGGAACCTGGTCGGGTGGCGGGGGTCGCGTCCCAGCGGGGCATCGATGGTCCCGGTCGGGGCGGCGCTCGATCCGTGGACGAGTGCCAGGTAGGTGCGGGTGACCTCCCGGCGCCCCATGGCGGCCCGCAGCCCGGTGTAGGCCCCGGCATCGAGCGCCACCACCAGGAGGCCCGACGTCCCCCTGTCGAGGCGATGGACGATCCCCCAGCGCCCCGGATCGCCGACTCCCTCCACCCGCGGCCAGCGGTGCAGCAAACCCGCCGCCAACGTCCCGGTCCGCCGCCCCGCCCCCGGATGCACCACCAGGCCGGCCGGCTTGTCGATGACCGCCAGATGAGCGTCCTCGTACCTCACCGCAAAGCCCACCTCCTCCGCCTCGAGGGGCGCCTCCGGCCCGGGTGCCTCGAGTTCGAGCCCGGCCCCCGCCGCCAGCCGCTGCCGGGGAGCGGCCCGCTCACCGTCGACGAGGGCGTCGCCGCCGGCCAGCATCTGCTTGGCGACGGTCCGGCTCACCCCCGCCATCCTGGCGACGATCAGGTCGGCGCGTTCACCGTCGAGATCGGCGGGTACCCGGGCTCTCATCGCTTCCGAAACGCCAGCAGCACCGCCATGATCGCCCCGATGGTGATGGCGCTGTCGGCGACGTTGAAGGTCCAGAAGAACTCGAAGTCGATGAAGTCGATCACCTTGCCGGTCAGGAACCCGTCACCCCGGAAGATCCGGTCCAACAGGTTGCCGACCGCACCACCGAGCACCAACCCGATGGCGAGGGCTTCCAGGCGGCTGGGGAGTTGGTGGACGATCACGACGATCATCGCCACCGCCGCGATGGCAATGAGGGCGATGACCGCCCCCCCGCCCTGGAACAGCGAGAAGGCCGAGCCGGAATTCTCGACGAGCTTGAACTGGAGGAGGCCGTCGATCAACGGAATCGGACCATCGGCCAGGGCCCGCACGGCCATCCACTTGGTGGCTTGATCGAGGACGACCACGGCGCCGGCGACGATGAGCGCCACGATGCGCGGGGTCAGCGTGATGCGGCGCAATCAACACACCTGATTGCGTAGGGCAGCGCATCCAGTCTGGCCACCGGGATCACCGTCCCGCAGTCGGCACAGGAGCCGTAGGTCCCCGCTTCGATGCGCTCCATGGCGATGACGACCTTCTCGAGCAGATCCTTGGCGTTCTGAGCCACGGAGAGTTCCTTCTCCAACTCGAAGGCCAGCGAGCCGCCCTCGGCCGTATTGGGGTCGGGGCTGCGCTCGGAGGAGGTTTCCGACAACCGGACCTCCTCCCGCTCCGCCTCGATGTCCCGAATCACCTCGGTGAGGCGGTCGCGCTCGTCGACGAGGCGCTTTTCGAGGCGCTTGATCGTCGATTTGGCAAGGGCCCTAGCCACCGGAAACCTCCCTCAGGATCGGCGAATCTAGCAGGATTCGGCACGACCCCGGCAAGTTGGCGCCGGCGGTCACAACGGCACCCCTCTTCCCTGCAGGCCCTTCAACGCGGTCGGGACGTCGGTTCCCACCACTTCGACGACCTTGCGCCGCGACCCGGCTCCCTTGACCCCCCTGCCGTGACGGCCGCCGACCGCCGCCACCAGGGCCGCGGCCGCCTCCCGATTCGCCCGCCCTCCCTCGGGCGGCGCCGCCACCCGCAGTCGGACGGCCCCGTCGTGGATTCCGTCGAAGCCCGGCCGATGCGATCCGGGAACGACCCACAGGTCGATGTGGACGCCATCGGCAACGGCGCGCACGGGTTGGGAGGAACGGATCATCGCCGGGGAGCCTACGCCGATCGTCGTGCTCGGGGCGATGGAGGTGTACGATCCTTCGCCACGGCGCAGAAGGGAACGCGCCTCCCGGGCCCGGCGGGCCCCAGCGAGTCGGCGGCGGTGAGAGGCCGGCACCCGCACCGGGAGGACATCATCCCCGAGCCGCGGGAAGAACGGCCCCCCGGCCTACTAGACCCCGCCGGTCCCCTCCGAGAAGGGCAATGGAGTGGCCGCCTCCGGGCGGCAAGCCGGGTGGTACCGCGGGTCCCCCCGTCCCGGCGGCACGCGACGGCCGACCGAGGACACCATGGCAACCGAACCCACCCCATTCAGGAGAGTCCCCGCCGCTGCCGACTTCCCCGCCCTCGAACAGGAGATCCTCGACCTCTGGGACCGGATCGGCGCCTTCCCCACCTCGGTAGAGATGCGGGACCCGGCCACCGAGTTCACGTTCTACGACGGTCCCCCGTTTCCCACCGGCAGCCCCCATTACGGCAATCTGCTGGCCGGCGTCCTGAAGGACATCGTGCCCCGTTATTGGACGATGCGTGGTCACCGGGTGGAACGGCGCTTCGGATGGGACACCCATGGACTCCCGATCGAGATGGAGGTCCAGAACCAACTCGGCCTGTCGGGACCGGCCGAGATCGAGGCGTACGGCGTCGGCAGGTTCAACGAAGCGTGCCGCACCCGGGTGATGGCCAACACCGAGGTGTGGGAGGCGATCACCCGCCGGATCGGCCGCTGGGTCGATTTCGAGAACGACTACTCCACCATGGATCTCGACTTCATGGAATCGGTGTGGTGGGTGTTCCGCCAACTGTGGGACAAGGGCCTGGTGTACCGCGACTTCAAGGTGCTCCCGTATTCCTTCGGCGCCGCTACCCCCCTCTCGAACTTCGAGGTCAACCTGGGTGCCTACCGGGACGTCGAAGACCCCTCCATCACCGTCCGCCTCGAGGTCGTCGAAGGTGCCGGTCCGGTCCGTCCCGGGGACTGGCTGCTGATCTGGACGACGACGCCGTGGACGATGCCGTCCAATCTCGGGGTGGCCGTCGGGCCCGACATCCACTACATCCGGGTCGATCGCCCCCTCGGTGGCCGGGAGGGCCGCTACTGGATCGCCGCCGAACGGGCGGCAGCCTATTGGAACGAGTACGAGGCGGGCGCCTCGGCCGTCGGAACCGACCTGATCGGGACCCGCTACGCCCCGGCCTTCTCGGCCTTCGCCGACAAGGCGGCCGACGGCGCCTTCGTGGTGATCGCCGGCGAAGAGACGACCACCGAGGACGGCACCGGCCTGGTCCACATGGCACCCGCCTACGGGGAGGCCGATTTCCTGGCCTTTGCGGCGGCCGGCCTCGACGTGCTGGTCGACCCCGTCGACGCCGAGGGACGCTTCACCGGAGCGGTCCCCGAAGTCGCCGGCCTCAACGTCAAGGAGGCCGACCCCACTCTCGTCGATCTGATGAGAGAGAGCGGCGCCCTGGTCCGCAGCGAACGGATCGTCCACTCCTATCCGTATTGCTGGCGGACCGACACCCCGCTGATCTACAAGGCGATCCCCACCTGGTTCGTGGCGGTGGAGCGGTTCCGGGACCGGATGGCCCAACTCAACGAGTCGATCCACTGGGTGCCCGAGGCCATCGGCAGCCGGCGCTTCGGCAACTGGCTGTCTCAGGCGCGCGACTGGGCCATCAGCCGCAACCGGTTCTGGGGATCGTGCATCCCCGTGTGGGAGTGCCCCGATTGCGGTGCCCGGTCCTGCATCGGCTCGCTCGACGAGTTGGAGGAGCGGTCCGGGGTGCGGCTCACCGATCTCCACAAGCACTACGTCGATCCGGTCACCATGCCATGCCCCGATTGCGGGGCCGTGATGCATCGGGTGCCGGAGGTGCTCGACGTCTGGTTCGAATCGGGCGCCATGCCCTACGGCCAGCACCACTATCCCTTCGACGATCCGGAGGCGTTTGCACGCAAGTTCCCCGCCGACTACATCGCAGAGGGCCTCGACCAGACCCGGGGGTGGTTCTACACCCTGATGGTGCACGCGGTGGCGATCTTCGACACGGTTCCCTTCGAGAACTGCGTGGTCAACGGGATGATCCTCGCCGAGGACGGCCGCAAGATGTCCAAGAGCCTCAAGAACTACCCGGACCCCTTCGTGCTCATCGACCGCTTCGGGGCCGATGCGGTGCGGACCTACCTGATCAACTCACCCGTGGTCCGAGCCGAGCCGCTCCGGTTCCAGGAATCCGGATTGCGCCACGTGGTCCGCACCGTGCTGCTCCCGCTCTGGAACGCCTACTCCTTCTTCACCACCTATGCGGCTGCCGACGGGTTCACCGTCGCCGATCTCGCCGGAGCGCCCCCCGTGTCGCACCGGCCCGAGATCGACCGGTGGATCCTCTCGATGCTGCAGAGCCTGATCAAACGGGTCAACGAGGAGATGGAGGGCTACTACCTCTCCAACGTCATCCCCCCGCTGATCGACTTCGTCGACGACCTGACCAACTGGTACATCCGCCGTTCCCGGCGCCGCTTCTGGCGCCAGCGGGGCGAGGACCAGCAGGACACCCTCGCCGCCTTTGCCACCCTGTACGACGTGCTGGTCACCTTCAGCCAACTGATGGCCCCGGTGATGCCGTTCGTCACGGAGCAGATGTACCAGGGATTGGTCGTCGCACAGCGCCCGCCCGGGGAGGCGGGCCCCGCCAGCGTCCACCATTGCGACTACCCCGAGGCCGACGTGTCGCTCATCGAACCTGCCCTCGAGGCGCAGATGGAGGTGGTGCGGGCGGTGGTGACCCTCGGGCACGGACTCCGCACCGGAGGCAAGGTTAGGGTGCGCCAGCCGCTGCCGGGGGCGGTGGTGGTCAGCCACGATGCCGCGGTGCGAGCCGCCGTCGATGAGCACCGCGATCTGATCGCCGACGAATTGAACCTGAAGGCCGTCGCCACCTCCGACGACGAGCAGGCCCACGCCCACCTGAGCGCCAAGCCCAACTTCCGACTGCTCGGACCCCGCTTCGGTCCGCGCATGAAGGAGGCGGCGTCGCTGATCGAGGCCCTCGATGCCGCCGCCATCACCGCCGTCATCGAGGGCGGGCCGGTGACCATCCTCGGCGAGCAACTGGGACTCGACGATCTCCTGGTGGCCCGGGAGCCGCGGGAGGGGGTCGTGGTGGCATCGGATGCCCGGTTGTCGGTGGTCCTCGATACTGCGGTCACACCCGACCTCGAGCGCGAAGGGTGGGCCCGCGAGGTGGTCAAGGTCGTCCAGGGCCTCCGCCGCGACGCCGGCCTCGACGTGTCGGACCGAGTCACGGTGTGTTGGCAGACCGCCGACCCCGACCTGGCAGCCGCCATAGAGACCCATGCCGCCTGGATCGCCGGCGAGGTCCTGGCCGCATCGCTGCAGCGGTCGGATACCGCCGCGATCGGCGCCGAGGTCGTGGGAGTCCCTCTCCGCCTGGGTGTCGAGCGGGTCTGACCTCCCCGGACGAGGAGGGCTAGCTGCAGATGACGCTGCCGATGATCCCCAGTGCCACCAGCACCACGATCGGCGAGAGGTCGATGCCGACCCCGCCGGCGTTGATCGGCGGGATCAGGCGCCGGAACGGGGCCAGGATCGGATCGGTGACTGCTCGCAGAACCCGCCTGGCGCCGGCCACCGGATGATCCGGCGGGACCTGCAGCCACTCGAGCAGGATTCTGGCGATGATGACCAGCGAGTAGACCTGGATGACCCGGCAGAGGATGCCCGACACGCCGTCTAGCTCTCGGGTGTCTGGTAGTAGCCCATCTCGGCGAGCCTGGCCCGCTCATCCCGGCTGATGTTGACGTTGGCGGGGGTGACCAGGATGACCCCTTGCCCGATCTTGCGCATCGACCCCCCCAGGGCGTAGGTCAGGCCGCTGGCGAAGTCGACCAGGCGGCGCACCATCGCCGGTTCCACCTTGCGCAGGTCGAGCACGACGGCAGTGGCCGACCTGATGTGATCGGCCAACGCCTGAGCATCGGAGTAGCTGCGAGCCACGATGATCTCCGAGTGCAGGTCGGCATCAGAGATGGTCCGCACCGAAGGGGTGTCGCTCCCGGACACGATCACTCCCGCCTCGGTCAGTGCCTGATCGGCCGGGGTGCGGCGGCGGGCCGTCAGCGGGGGCTCGACCCGTCTCCCGACGACCCCGCCGCCGGTGCGCGACTGCGGCCGGGAATCCTCGGGGATCTGCGACTGGGCCGTCATCCGGCGGGGGTCGGCGACCTGGCGCCGCGGCTGGGCGGGCTCGGGGACCGGAGCCTGCCGGGAGGCCGGGTCGGCGTACATGTACCCGTGATCGGCCTGCTGGTAGTCGGCGTACGAGCGCGCCGGAGCCTCGTACCCGGAGGCCTCGTCCTCATCGACCAGGCCCAGGTAGAACAGCGTCTTCTGCCACAGACTCGCCATGCGTCAGCCTCGGTTCTCCTCGAACTCACCAAAGATAGCCCGTCCGACCCGCAACAGGGTGGCACCTTCCTCGATCGCCACCTCGAAATCGTCGGTCATCCCCATCGAGAGGTCGACCAGAGTGGGGTGAGCTTCCCGCAACCGATCGCGCAGGCCCGCCAATGCCCGGAAGTGGACGCGGGCGTCCTCGGGATCCGGCGTCAGCGGCGGGATCGTCATCAGACCCCTCACCTCGAGGCCTCGATCCACCGCCAGGTCGGCCAGTCTGCCCGCCGCCCCGACGGCGACCCCGGCCTTCTCGGGATCCTCCCCTACGTTGACCTGGATCAGCACCGGAGGGGGAACCGCGTCACCGGCGGCCCAGTACTCCACCAACTCCGGGCGGTCCAGCGAGTGCAGCAGGGCGGTCGCCTTTCGAACGACCCGCACCTTGTTCCCCTGCAGGCGGCCGATCATGTGCCAGCGGGCGTCGGGCAGCAGGGCGGCCCCTGCCGCCAGCCGATCGGCGCGATTCTCGCCGAAGTCCCTTTGCCCGCCGCGGTAGGCCGCCACGATCGCCTCGGGGGTAGCGGTCTTGGTGACCGCCACCAGCCTGATCGCGGCGGGGTCACGGCCGGCCCGGCCGGCGGCCGCCATCATCCGCTCCCGGATCTCGGTCAGGCCACCCATGCCACCGCCACCTGACGCAGGGCGGTCCCGTCCCGGCGATACGATCGGAAGCCGTCCCCGCAGTGGGTGCAGATGCCGGACCGCCACACCTCGAGCCCGTCCAGTTGGGCGGCAATCGCCCCGGGGAGATCGATGCTGCCGGTCCCCCGGGTCGTGACGGCCCCGAAGCCCGGGAACCGCTCTGCCACCTCCGGGCCGACCTCGTAGCAGCACGCCCCGATCCCCGGGCCGATGGCGGCTCGCACCGCCGGCGATCCCGCCGCAGCCATGGCGTTCGCCAGGGCGGTGACCACGCCGACCGCGGTGCCCCGCCATCCGGCGTGAGCGATGCCGGCAACGCCGTCACCTTCGAGCACGATGGGGTAGCAGTCGGCCGTGGCCACGGTCATCGGAAGAGACGCAACGGTCGAGAAGGCGGCATCGCCCTCGCCCAGCGACCCCGGTACCTCGGCCCTGATCACGACGTCCCCGTGCACCTGGCGCAGCCAGGCCCACCCGGCAGGGATGTCCAGGCGGCGTGAGATGGCCGCCCGCGCTTTGGGATCGTCGCGGCCGTTGCCGTCGTCGGCACTGCCGAAGGCGGCTCCCCGGAATCCGGGAGGACGGATCATCCCTTCAGGAAGTCCGGGATCTCCATCTCGTCGACCTCGCCGGGGTCCTCGCCGGACTCGTGCCCGGCCGGCTCGACGGGCCGGGACGGCCCGCCACCGGTGGTGCGACGAGCCGTAGGGGGCCGCAGCGTCGAGCGGCCCGATTGGTGGAAGCCGGCTGCGATCACGGTCACCCGCATCTCCTCGCCCATCGAGTCGTCGACGAACGCCCCGAAGATCACATTGGCGTCGGGCTCGCAGTAGGCCGCCACCGCCATGGCGGCCTCGTTCACCTCGTGGAGGGTCATCGAGGACGGGCCTGCGATGGAGAGGAGCACTCCGGCGGCGCCCTCCATGGAGGTCTCCAGCATCGGGCTGGAGATGGCCTTCTCGGATGCCTGCTGGGCCCGGTGGTCTCCGGTCGCCCGGCCGATGCCCATGACGGCGGTGCCGGCCCCGTCCATGATCGACTTCACATCGGCGAAATCGACGTTGATGAGGCCGGGAGTGGTGATCAGTTCGGTGATCCCGCCGACGCCGTGCAGCAGCACCTCGTCGGCCATCTTGAAGGCATCCAGCATCGAGACCCCCGAATCCGACAACTCGAGGAGGCGCTGGTTCGGGATCACGATGAGGGTGTCGACCTCGTCACGCAACGATTGGATGCCCTGCTCCGCCTGCACCGAGCGGCGCCTGCCCTCGAACCCGAACGGCCTGGTGACGACCGCAACCGTCAGGGCTCCCACCCGGCGGGCGATTCCGGCGATCACCGGTGCCCCCCCGGTGCCGGTGCCGCCGCCCTCTCCGGCGGTGATGAAGACCATGTCGGCCCCCCGCAGGGCATCCTCGATCTCCTCGGCGTGCGCCAGGGCGGCCTGCCGGCCGACCTCCGGGTCGGCGCCCGCCCCAAGCCCCCTGGTGAGGTCGCGCCCGATGTCGAGTTTGAGGTCGGCGTCGGACATCAGCAGCGCCTGGGCGTCGGTGTTGACGGCCAGGAACTCGACCCCGCGCAGGCCGGCCTCGATCATCCGGTTGATGGCATTGACACCGCCGCCACCGACCCCGACCACCTTGATCACGGCCAGGTAGCTCTGAGGGCTGAATCTCTCAGTTGTCACGGGCGAACCTCCCCGGCGGTGCGAATCCGAGCGGTTGCCGGATTCACCCGGACGCGACACGATGGCGCGCCGCGGGCCTCGATCTGGAGTGTAGTGATGCGCCGGGGCCTCACGCCCCGTCACCCTCACCTTCAACCGCAGGTGCAGAACCAGACTCCCCGTCAGCCTCGACTCCAGGTTCCACGAGGCCCATCGCGGCGGGCGGGATCACCGCCGGGCGCCGCGGCGCCACCACATCGAGGGTCGCCCCCTCCGGAAGCCCATCGGTCAGCATGACCTCGGCCACCCTGCCCTTGTCGGCGAGGTCGATGGCGGTCCCCAACCGGACCCAATGGCCGGGCGTCTCCATCCACAATTCGCCGTCGACGCTGACCACCCGGCTCGACGACGCCAACGGGGTCGCCAGTGCCTGGCTCAGAGCCACCAGTTCGCCCGGGACGGGGTCGGTGGACCTCATGCCGACGGGAACACCCGGCAGGTCCAACCTGGCCGTCAGCAGCCCGCTCCCGGGCGCATCTGCCACCTCGAGCACGGTCCCGTCGGTCGCCAGCAGCATCCAGCCGCCGGTCCCCTCGGCCCACAGGGCCGGGACCCTCTCTTCCACCTCGATCACCAGGCGATCAGGCCACTCCCGGTGCGCCCGCACCGCGCCGGTCCACGGGTCGGCGGCGATGGCCGCTTCGACCGCCCCGGTGTCGAGCCAGATCATGATCGCCCCGGGGCCGATGCCGGCCCGATCGAGGAGGGCGGCGGCCTGGACCCGCTCGGCCCCGGCGATCTCGATCTCCTGCACCGACAGCCACGGGGAGTGGAGGGCGACCCCGAGGGCCAGCACCACCAGCAGCACCCCGACCCCCAGCCAGGCGGCCCAGGGGCGGCGGGGCGGTGCAATCGGGCGCCGGGTGGTCACGTCCGTCAAGTGGGCGGTCACGATGCCTCCCCGAAGCGGCCGGCAAACCGCAGTTCCGGTTCGAGGAGGATGCCCGTCTCCCGCCTGACCCGGCTCCTCACCTCGACGGCCAGATCGTGGATGTCCTGCGCCGAGGCACCAGCGTCGGCCACGAAGAAGTTGGCGTGCCGCCTCGAGACCGAGACCCCCCCGATCCGTAGGCCCTTGAGGCCGAGCTCGTCGATGATCTTGCCGGCGGGCCCTTCCTCCGGGTTCTTGAACACGCTCCCGGCGTTGAGCGTCCCGCCCGGCTGGTGGTCCCGCCGCCACCGGATGATCTCCCGGAGCAGCGACTCGCACTCGTCGGCCGGTCTCTCCACCGTCCGGAACGAGGCGGACACCACCACCTCGGTCGGGCCCAGATTCGAGTGGCGGTAGCTCAACCCGAGCTCGGCAGGATCGCGATCGGCGATGGTGCCGGTCCGCAGATCCAACACCCTGGCGGTCACCAGCCACTCCGCCGTCTCGCTGCCCCGGCAGCCGGCATTCATCCGAATGGCCCCGCCCACCGATCCGGGGATGCCGATCATGAACTCCAGGCCGCCCCTTCCCAGTGACGCCGTCCCCCGCGCCAGCGCCGCCTGCGACAGGGCCGCCCCGGCCGCGGCCACCCCGGCCGCGTCCACCTCGAGGCCCGACAGACCCCGGCCGAGATGCACCACGACGCCGTTGAACCCGGCGTCGGACACCACCACGTTGCTGCCCCTCCCCAGCACGAGGACGGGAACCGGTTCGTGGCGGAGCACCCGTCCCAGGTCGACGAGGTCCTGCTCCGACTCGGCCTCGAGGTACCAGCGGGCCGGGCCGCCGACCTTGTAGGTGGTCATCGGGGCAAGGGGCACGCCGGTCGAGAGACGTCCTTCCCCGGCCAGCGATGCCAGTGTGCTCACCGGCCCGCCCCCAAACGGGCGGCCACCTCGTCGGCGACCAGGGTGATGTCCCCGGCGCCCATCATCAGGATCACGTCACCGCTCACCGCCAGGCCGGCAACCATCGCCGCCAGGTCGGACCGGTGGCCCACGAAGCTCACCTCGGCTCCGGCCTGCTCGGCGGCCTTGGCCACCAGGCGGCCGGTGACACCCGGGATCGGGGGCTCCCCGGCCGCGTACACGTCGCAGACCACCACCCGATCCGCCCCGGCCAGCGCCGGTCCGAACTCCCCGGCCAACTCCGAGGTGCGGGTGTAGCGGTGAGGCTGGAACACGGCCACCACCCGCGACGGGTTGCCGAGCCGGGCCGCCGCGATGGTGGCTGCCACCTCGGTGGGATGGTGGGCGTAGTCGTCGACCACGGTGACGCCCGCCACCCGGGCCTTGACCTCGAATCGCCTCCTGACCCCCCCGAACGAAGCGAGGCCGACGGCGGCCGCCGCCACGTCCACTCCGTACTCGCCGAGCAGGGCGAGCAATCCCGCCGCGTTGAGGGCGACGTGCAGGCCGGGGCGGGGCACGAACACCTCGACGGCATCACCCCCGTGCACCAGGGAGAACCGAACGCCGGTGCCGTCGGGACGCGGCGCGGTCACCCTCCAGGGAGCTTCCCCACCGGTGCCATACCCGACCACGCCGGGGACCCGGGCGGCCAGTGCCGCCGCCCCGGGATCATCGAGACAGGCCACCACCGGCCCGTTGACCCGCCCGGCGACATCTTGGAACGCCGCCTCGAGGCGATCGAGGGTCTGGTAGTGGTCGAGGTGGTCGGCCTCGATGTTGGTGATCACCAACCCGCGCAACGTCAGGTCGCAGAAGGTCCCGAACGCCTCATCGACCTCGAGGATGAACAGGCCCCGCTCCCCGAGATGGGCATTGGTGTTGAGGGCGACCAGTTCGCCGCCCACCATGAAGGAGG
>JAHJML010000048.1 GCA_018821365.1 Actinomycetota bacterium
CCTTCCGTCTCGGCCCTGCGGGCCGACACACCCTCCCCTGAGGGACGGCGCGAAGATCGCATATGAGCGAGGAAGCGCTGCTCGGCTTTCTCACCCCTCCAGGTGTCGGTTTGCGCGAGTGGGCCGACGGGTCATGGGTGGTTCCTGGCGTTGGGTTCGATGATGTCACCGGGTGGTTGGCCTTTGTTCCATTTGCCGCCGTGGGGTCGATGCCAGTTGTAGCGGGTGAGGAAGTCGGCGAGGTCGGCGCGGAGTCCGGTGATGGAGGGCTGGTGGTATCCGATGAAGGCGGGTTTCCAGCATTCCTCCAGGATGGTGGACTGGACTTGTTCTACTTTGCCGTTGGATTGGGGCCGTCCTGGTGGGATGTAGCGGTGTTCGACACCGAGGTCCCTGAGAGTGTCACCGAATCGGTGGTCGACGAACTCGTTGCCCCGGTCGGTGGAGGCGGTATGCCATTGCCATCCCCAGCGGGTGAGGTCCTCAGCGACCCGGAGTGCCAGGGCGGTGGTGTGGAGGGCTGAGGGGTTCCGGGCTGTGGTGTGGATCTCAGCCCAGGTGAACGATGAGGCGACATCGATAGCGGTGTACTGCCACACCATTCCCCGCTGTTTGGTGGGACCAAGACGGGCTTCTTTGAGCCGCCCGATCTGGAAGCAATCGAACTGAACTAGATCCCCTGGGAGTTCGGCGTGGAGTTCCCCCACCCAGGGACGGGAACGTGACGGAACCAGCCCGGTGTCCCCGTCGGCTTCGGCCAGGCCCCCGGCGACGGCCAGCAGCCGATACCGCAACCGTCGAGTGTTGATCCGATGCACCCTCAGAATCCGCCACACCTGGGACATCGATCCCACCTCGATCCCCCGGGCCCCCAGCTCATAGAACAACCGGTCGGGTCCCCACGGCGGGTTCGCCAACGCCAACGCCACCACCTCGGCCTCCAGACGGACCCTGCCAGGTGACTTGACCCGTTCCCTGGCACCCAACGGGACCAGACCATCGAGACCCTCCCTCTCGAGGCGTCTCATCCACTCGTAGTACGTCGAATGGTGAATCCCCGCCCGCCGGCAGCCCTCCCGTACCGACGGTGCATCCGCCACCACCGCCAACAACCTCATACGATGATCCCCGATCAGCTGATCAACACGCACAGCGGCGCTCCTTTCCGGTAGACACACCCCAAAGGATGCGCCGCTGGCGCGCCCAAGTGTCGGACCAAAACGGCTCTTCGCGTTGAAGTGTGGGGGGTTGTGAGTTCCGGGGTGTGATCGGGGAATCCACCGGAGGGGGCAAGGGCCCCGCCATTCTGCGGATTGAACGTCTGCAGAAGGAGAGGCCCTTGTCGGTTATTCAAGGTAGCCGGGGTGCCACCGTGATGGTGGGGATGCCCGGGTTCGTGGTCGGTGCCCAGGAGCTGGTTGACGGCGAGTTGTGGCTGTATGTGGAGACCACCGCCGAGGTGGTGGGCTGTTGGGGGTGTGGGACCCGGGCGGTGGGTCAGGGTCGGGCACGGACGGCGGTGCGGGACCTTGCGGTGTCGGGGCGCCCCACGGTGCTGATGTGGTCCAAGCGCCGCTGGCGATGCCCCGATTCGGACTGTGCCACGAGAACCTGGTCGGAGACCACCGAGGCGATCGCCCCTCGGGCGGTGCTCACCGAACGGGCGCGGCGGCGGCTGGCGGAGATGGTCAACGTCGACGGCGACTCGATCGCGGGGGCTGCTGCCGCCTTCGGGGTGGGGTGGCACACCGCCAACCAGGCGGTGGCCGATCACACCGACCCCCACATCGAGGACCCGGCCCGCTTGGAGGGGGTGGAAGCGATCGGGGTCGACGAGAAACGGTTCCTCAACGCCACCCCGGATCGTCGCACCGTCTACACCACCCAGATCGTCGACTTGGATCGTCACCGTCTCCTCGACGTGATCGAAGGACGCTCCCGTGATGTGCTCGGTGCCTGGCTCGAGTCCCGGGGAGACGAGTGGTGCGACCGGATCCGCCTCGCCACCTTGGATCCCGCCGCCGGCTACCGCCGGGCCCTCGAAGACCATCTCCGGGGCGCCACCCTGGTGGTGGACCACTTCCATGCGATCCGGCTCGCCAACCAGGCGATCGACGACATCCGCCGCCGGGTCCAACAGCACACCCTGGGTCATCGGGGCCGCAAGACCGACCCGCTGTACCGAGCCCGGCGGGTCCTGTTGACCGGCGACGAACGCCTCAGCGAAGACCGCTTCCAATGGATGCGTTCGTTGCTCGCCCTAGGCGACCCCGAGGGGGAGGTCTCCGCTGCCTGGGTTGGAAAGGAACTCCTCAGAGACGTATACGCAGCCACCGACGAGGCTCATGCCCGTCGACGGATGATCGCCTTCTACACCTACTGCGCCGACGCTGAGATCCCCGAACTGGCCCGCCTCGCCCGCACCGTCAGCCGCTGGGCCGAGGAGGTCTTCGCCTACCACCGCACCGCACGGGCCTCCAACGCCAGGGTCGAGAACACCCACATGCTCGCCGAGAAGACCCGCCGCAACGCCCACGGATTCACCAACATCGCCAACTACCGGCGCCGACTACTCGGACGACTCGGCATCAAATGGCATACTCAGACCACCGCACGAATACGAGGCCGCCAACCACGATTCATCGCGTAGAGCCGCTTTGCCGGCCTGGTTGTGGCCCTCTCGCGGCTACTCCGCTGCGTCCCACATGTGCAACAGCGTGTCCGAGCCGGCTGAGACGATCCAAGTCCCGTCGGGGCCTACCGCACACCCGTTCACTTGCGTGTGGCCGCTGAGGGTGCGCAGGCACTCACCTGAGGCTGCGTCCCATATTCGGAGCGTCTGGTCCACGCTGGCGGAGACGATCCAGGTCCCATCGGGGCTCACCGCACACCCGTGCACCATGTCGGTGTGGCCGCTGAGGGTGCGCAGGCATTCACCTGAGGCTGCGTCCCATATTCGGAGCGTCTGGTCCAGGCCGGCGGAGACGATCCAGGTCCCATCGGGGCTCACCGCGCACCCAAACACTGACTCAACGTGGCCGCTGAGGGTGCGCAGGCACTCACCCGAGGCTGCGTCCCACACCTTCAGCGTCTGATCCCCGCTGGCGGAGACGATCCAAGTCCCATCCGGACTCACCGCACACCCGAGTACGCAGTTGGTGTGGCCCCTTAGCGTGCGCAGGGACTCACCCGAGGCCGCGTCCCACACTCTCAGTGTCTCGTCCTCGCTGGCAGAAACGACCCAGGCCCCATCCGGGCTCACCGCACACCCGTTCACCAGGTCGGTGTGGCCGCTGAGGGTGCGCAGGGACTCACCCGAGGCTGCGTCCCACACTCTCAGTGTCTCGTCCCAGCTAGCAGAAACGATCCAGGACCCGTCCGGGCTCACCGCACACCCGCTCACCCCGTTGGTATGGCCGCTGAGGGTGCGCAGGCACTCACCCGAGGCTGCCTCCCATACCCGGAGTGTCTGGTCCCCGCTGGCGGAGACGATCCAGGCTCCGTCTGGACTCACCGCACACCCAAAGACCACGCCGAGCCCCCAAGTGTCTTCAGTGTGGCCGCCGAGGGCGCGTAGCGACCTGTCCACCACGGTAGGTCCTGCGGATTCGGCGCCTGGAGAGTCGGTGCCCCAGGCTGTTGCCATCCGATCCGCGCTCTTGGGCCCTCCGATGACCTCGAAGACGTCTTCTCCTATGCGGATCACATCCTCGCTGTAGGCGTTCTTCGATCCGTTGGCCCAATTCTGGAAGTAGGTGGCCTGGAACTTGCCCTCCGCACTCGCGAGCGTGATATCCACCTGCCGCATCTCGGGGAGTTGCGCGAGCGCCTTCTGCGTCGACTTCATCATGAGAGCGACAAATGCCTTGGTGTCCTCCATCGACCCGGTGAACATCACCTGTCTTCCGCCCTGCAGCGATGAATCGCGCTTCCGGGTCGCCTCCTCCTCGTCTAGGACGGGGAGCTCCAACAGCAGCTTGGCCGCTTCAGCATTTCTGAGAGAAGCCATCACTTCCTCCTACTCGCGGTCCATCTGATTGCTGTCCGTCAGCGAGGCGCTCAGGGCTTTGGCGCAAGGCTGGGTGTCCCAAAGGCTATTGCTGACGGCCCCAAGTCTGGACCGCACCCCCGGGGTTGGTGGCGATCGATTCGACGAGACTGGCGGATAACGGGTATCTAGGTGGCTAGATCGCGGAGCGCCTTGTCGATCCGGTCCCGATACCGAATGAGGTCCCTCTCAGGGTCATCCCTTGATATCTCCCGCTCCAGCCGAGTCCAATGCTTCATCTTGTACTCGTGAGCCTCCGATCGTGCTGCTTCGACCTGCTTCCTCGCCCTCTCCAGTTCCTTCTTGCGGTCAGCCCTCGGGGAGAGGAGAGCTGCTCGAGCGGATCTCAAGACTGACTCCCACTTGGGCCAGTTGGTTAGGCGCTCGGGAGGCGCGAGTGGTTGTCCCGCTCCCTCTCCTTTGACGATCTTCACGACTGCCTTCCTTCGCTTCGAAAGGAGAACACCTACTGGGCGCAACCCGTGCCTCCCAGAATACGTCGAGCGCAGTGCGGCGGTCTACCGTTTCTACGGTCTCGCTATTTCGGCGAATCGTCCCAGCCCGGTGATGAACTTCTTCTTCTCTTACAAGAGGCCCCCGGCTACGCCGGGGGCCTTCCTGTTCAGCGCTTGCGCTTGCCTCTGGCGGGTGGCCAGGGGATCGGCAGCTGCTCCTGTTCCGGCTCCTCTGGGGGAGGCTCGGTGTCGCTAGCGTGCTCGCCTGTCGCCTGGCCGGCCCGGAGCGCCTCCCGGCGCTTCCGGGCCGCCTCCAGGCGTTCCCGCCGCACCACCGCTCGTGTGACACCGGGACCGGTCCGAGGCCACCTCGACCAACTCGACCTCTGGGAACAGCGCAGCCGGCAATCCCAGGCACAACTCGCCCAACTCCACCAGATTGCCCAAGACGCCCGAACCCGGCTCGCCGACGTGTCACCACAACAGCAGCGCAGGATCTACGAACTCCTCCAAATCGCCATCCGAGTTACACTCGAACGCACCCTCGACATCACCGGCTCGATCCCCACACACGGCACGCTCAACCCCGACGAGACCTCAGGCCAACTTTCTGCAAAGGCCCCTCGGCACCGCTGACCCCCGCGGTCACCTTCCGATTTCGCCCTCATCCGAGCCTGGCGGCCGGTCGGAGTTCCGCAGTCCCCGACAGATGCCGGATAACGAGCGGCCTCGACCGTCTGGGTGGCGACAAGAAGCCGATGGTTCGCCACAAGACGCCGTCAACGCTGTTCCCTTCGCAACCGCGGGTGGCGAGAGTGGGTGCATGGCCGATGTGCTCTACGTGGTGACGGTGCTGGGGGCGTTCGCAGCGCTCGTCGAGTCCGAACTGGGCTGAGCGCCGCCCGGTTCGCACCGGGCGGCGCATGGGATCGAGCCGCCGGCGTCGTCG
Source organism: Actinomycetota bacterium (assembly GCA_018821365.1). GTDB lineage: Bacteria > Actinomycetota > Acidimicrobiia > Spongiisociales > UBA11373 > JAHJML01. The sequence goes on from JAHJML010000048.1 coordinate 5,453, forward strand.
GCCCGAACGCCCGGATACCGCCGGGCGTCGGCGGGAAATGGTTGCATGCCCTTCGGGACCCTGTAGCTATCTTCCTCGCTTCTATTCAGGATCAAGGTGGCCGCATAGCGACTCGGGAGGGCGGGCGATCCTGGCTCGGCTGATATGGCGCTTCCCCAGGCCAGGGCCTTGCCAGGCGGCGGCCAGCTGATGAGCTGCCGGGCGGGCCGTCGGACGATCGGGCAAGATGGGGGTCGCCGGCAGGCCGGTAACGCAGGGAAAGGGGTCCGGCTGATGTTGCAGCGCCTTGCCGTGGTGGCGCTCTGCCTCCGGGGTTGGCGGCTGTCCGGGGAGCCCCCCGATCTACCCAAGTACCTCATTGTCTTCGCCCCGCATACCTGCAATTGGGAACTGCTGCTGGGGCTGCTGGCCGCCGCCGGGTTCGGCCTTAGGATCTCCTGGCTGGGCAAGCACACCATCTTCCGCTGGCCGATTGCCGGGTTCCTGCGGCACCTCGGCGGGATCCCCGTGCGCCGCAACCACCACGAGGGTGTCGTGGGGCAGGTTGTCGCTGCTTACGCTGCCGCCGATTCCCTCGTCATTGGCATGACACCCGAAGGCACCCGCAGTCTCACCCCGTACTGGAGGTCGGGCTTCTATCGCATGGCCCTGGGCGCCGGGGTCCCGATCGTGCTCGCCTCGATCGACCGGCCCACCAGGCGCATCGCCCTCGGGCCCGCCCTCGAGCTCAGCGGAGACCCCCACCGGGACATGGAGGCGATCCGCTTCTGCTACGCGAACGTCCAAGGCATCCACCCAGAGAAGACCGGCCCGGTGAGGCTTCGTGAGGAGGCCGGCACACCGGAACGGACCTGACCGCCGGCCCGGGGTGGCGGCTACCTCGCCTTGCCTGCGGCGCCGGTGTGGCCAGCCCCTCGGCACCCCTGACCGCGTCGGCCTCCCGACCCCGTCCCGATCCGGTCCCTCCGAATAGGTCCGTTCGGCCCTGCGAACCACCTGCTGGGAGGCGTTCAATGGGTGGCAAGCCATGATCGAGCTACGGATTCACGGCCGCGGCGGCCAGGGTGCGGTCGTCGCCTCGAAGGCACTCGCTCAGGCCGCCTTCCTGAAGGGCCACTACGTGCAGTCGTACCCCGACTACGGGGTGGAGCGCCGCGGCGCCCCGGTGGTGGCCTTCGCCCGCATCGCCGAACCGGGCGACGTGTACTTCGTCCGCCAGGACATCCGGGAGCCCGACCACATCCTGGTCCTCGATCCGACCCTGTTGGAGTCGGGGGCTCCGCTGGAGGGGCTGCGGGATGGAGGATGGGTGGTGGTCAACAGCCGGGGCGCCCCCGACGACCTCGACGTCCCCGACCGTTTCAACGTGGCCACCGTGGACGCCTCGTCGATCGCCGTCGAGCACGGCCTCGGCAGCGCCTCCCAACCGGTCGTCAACACCGCCATCCTGGGCGCCTTTGCCAGGGTCACCGGCATCGTCGGCCTCGACGAGGTGCTCGAAGCGATCGCCCACGAGGTCCCGATGCGAGCCGAGGACAACGCCGCCGCCGCCACCGAGGCCTACCAGGCCGTCATGACGAGGGGTGCCCATGCGTGATCTCTCCCACGTCGACGACTACCCGGAGATCCCGGTCTCCCTGTACACCACCCGCGGCGTGCTCCTGACCGGCGAGTGGCGCAACATGCGCCCCTACCTGGCCGAACGGCGCTCCGCCTGCACCGATGCGTGCCCGGCCTCGGTACCGATCCCCCGCTACCTCCACCACCTCGCCGAGGGCCGCCTCGAGGAGGCCTTTGCGGTCTTCACCCTCCGCAACCCCTTCCCCCGCCTCACCGGGCGGGTGTGCCCCCGCACCTGTGAGGCCTGCTGCAACCGCAGCGGCCGGGAGGGCCCGGTCTCGATCCGGGACCTGGAGCGGTACCTGGGCGAGCAGACGGCCGACCTGCCCCATCTGCCCGCCGGCCCCGACACCGGCAAGGCGGTCGCCGTGGTGGGGTCGGGCCCTGCCGGGCTCTCGGCCGCCTACTACCTGCGCCGCTCCGGCCACGCGGTGACGGTCTTCGAGTCAATGCCGCTGCCAGGCGGCATGCTCCGCTACGGCATCCCCGAGTACCGGCTCCCCTCCCGGGTGGTCGATGCCGAGATCTCCCGCCTGGCGGCCATGGGGATCGGCTTCCGCACCGGAGTGGCCCTCGGTGACGACGTGGCGCTTGCCGACCTCGAGGCCGAGTTCGACGCCGTCTTCGTCGCCACCGGCGCCTGGGAGTCCCGCAGCATGGGCATCGACGGCGAGACCCTCATGGAGACCGGCCTCGACTTCCTGGTCGACTCGCACCTGGTGTGCGTCCGGCCCCCCGGGGGACGCTGCGCCGTCATCGGCGGGGGCAACACCGCCCTCGACGTGGCCCGGATGCTGCGCAGGCTGGGGGCCGAGGTCACCGTCCTCTACCGCAGGACCGAGGCCGAGATGCCCGCCATCGCCGAGGAGTACCGGGCGGCGGTCGAGGAAGGCATCCGGTTCGAGTTCCTGACCCTCCCCCGCCGGATCGCCAAGGATGGGGCCAATCTGGTGGTCACCGTCGAGACGATGCGGCTGGGTGAGCCCGACAAGTCGGGGCGCCGCAGCCCGCAGCCCACCGGAGAGACCTCCCAGTGCCGCTTCGACGCTGTCTACTCCGCCATCGGCGAGACCGCCGCACTGGAGCCGTTCCCCGACGACCTCAAGGGAGGCGACGGGTGGCTGCAGGCGGGAGCCGCCGGCGAGACCAACGCCGATCGGGTCTTCGTCGGCGGCGACCTGGTCACCGGCCCCGCCACCGTGGTAGAGGCGATCGCCGGGGGGCGGCGGGCCGCCGACGGCATCAACGGCCGCATCGGTGGCGGCTACCAGATCCCGGCCTGGGCATCCGAGGAGCACGAAGGAGTCGTCGGCCCCTCCGACGTCAACCCGGCCACCTTCCCGAACTCCCCACCCCACCACGGCGTCCGACTCGATGCCGAGCATCGCCTGGCCGCCGGCCTCGCCGAAGAGGCCGGCACCATGGACGAGGCCGCCCTCCTCGCCGAGATCGAGCGCTGCTACTCGTGCGGCTACTGCAACCAGTGCGGCACCTGTTTCGTGTTCTGCCCCGACGTCGCCATCGGGTGGGACACCGGCCCCGCTTTCGACTACACCGTCTGCAAGGGCTGCGACATCTGCGCAACGGAGTGCCCCGGGCATGTGATCCTGACCATCCCCGAAGAGGAGGCCGCCCATGGGTGAGCGGCATCTCCTGACCGGCAACCACGCCGCCGCCTACGGCGCCAAACTCGCCAGGGCCGAGGTGATCTCGGCCTACCCGATCACCCCCCAGACCACGATCGTGGAACTGCTGTCCGAGATGGTGGCGAGCGGCGAACTGGACGCCCGCTACATCACGGTGGAGTCGGAGCACTCGGCGATGGCGGCCGTCATCGGCGCCTCGGCGGCCGGGTGCCGCACCTACACGGCCACCTCCGGGCAGGGCCTGGCCCTGATGCACGAGATGCTCCACTGGTCGGTCGGTGCCCGCACCCCGGTGGTCCTCACCAACGTCACCAGGGCGATGGCCCCCGGGTGGAGCATCTGGAGCGAGCAGACCGACTTCCTCTCCCAGCGCGACGTCGGCTGGATGATGCTGTTCGCCGAGACGGTGCAGGAGGCGCAGGACTTCGTCATCTGGATGTACCGGGTGGCCGAACAGGTCTACCTGCCGGGGATGGTGGCGATGGACGCCTTCATCCTCTCCCACACCTCCGAGCCGCTGATCGTCCACGACCAGGCCGCCGTCGACGCCTTTCTGCCCCGATTCGACCCGCTCACCACCCTCGACCCCGCCGAGCCGCGGGCCTACGGGGGCCTGGTCAACCGCGACCACTACTTCGAACTCCGCTACAAGGTGTTCGAGTCGATGGAACGGGCCGCCGGACTGCTGGTCGAGGCCGGCAAGGAGTTCGGCGACACCCTCGGCTTCGAGTACGGCCCCGTCGACGCCTTCATGATGGA
>JAHJML010000049.1 GCA_018821365.1 Actinomycetota bacterium
GGCATGGTGTCCTACATCGACGAGATCGTCGGGCGGATCGTCGCGGCACTCGACGACAACGGGGTCCGCAACGACACCCTGGTGCTGTTCACCGGAGACAACGGAACGGACGCACGCATCACGTCTGTCGTCGGCGGCACCGCCGTCACCGGGGGCAAGAGCACCACGACCGACACCGGGACCCACGTGCCGTTGATCGCCAACTGGCCCGGCACCATCCCGTCCGGCCGGGCAACCGACGACCTGGTCGACTTCAGCGACTTCCTGCCGACCATGGCCGCATTGGCCGGTATCGAACCACCCAGTGGCCTCGACGGCCGCAGCTTCGCCCCCCGGCTGCTGGGGACCGGGGGTCCCGCCCGCGAGTGGGTCTTCGTCTACCACGACCCCGAGCGACTGGGACCGACCGATCCCATCTACTTCGCCCGCGACCGGCGCTGGAAGCTGTACGGCGACGGGAACCTCTACGACGTGCCCGCCGATGCCCTCGAGGCCAACCCGGTCCCCCCCGGTGCCTCACCGGAAGCGGACGAGGCCCGCACCCGCCTCCAGGCGGTCCTCGACTCGCTCCTCTGAGCACATCCCCCTCGGCACATGCGAGAGGCGCCGGTCCAAAGCGGCCGGCGCCTCTCCATCACGTCGGTCGTGGCTAGGCGGCCCGGAACACGAACCCGTAGCGGTCGTCGTAGGTGTCGTGTCTGACCACCTCGACGTTGCCGACCACGTCCATCCCCAGTGTGGGATCCTCGATATCGACCTGCCCGGTCACCCGGATGCCGTTCTCCAACTCCACGATTCCCAGGCCGAGTCGAGCGACCTCGAACTGAGCCGGCAGGTTGTGGATGAAGGTGAACGTCAGCAGCTTGCCCCGCTTGGGGAGCGGCTCGATGTCGAACTCGAAGTAGTCGTTGGCACGGCAGTTCTTGCAGACCATCCGGAACGGGTAGTGCAAGGTGCCGCACTTCCGGCACTTGTAGGCGTTGACCTCCCGTTCCATCAGTCCTCCCTCGCGTACGTTGACACGACGACGTTGTTGCCGAACCCGCCGAAGTTGCAGGCGAGGCCGGTCCTGGCGTCCTTCACCTGGCGCTCCCCGGCATCGCCGCGCAACTGCACGACGATCTCGTGGACCTGGGCGACGCCGGTGGCTCCCACCGGATGACCCTTGCCCTTGAGACCGCCGGATGGGTTGATCGGCATCTTGCCGTCGATGGCGGTCTCCCCCCGTTCGAGGGCGAGGTGGCCGGTGCCCTTCTCGAAGAAGCCGACCTCTTCGCTCTCGGCGATCTCGAGGATCGTGAAGGCGTCGTGGAGTTCGGCGACATCGATGTCGGCGGCGGTGATGCCGGCCATCTCATAGGCCCGCTGCGCTGCGATCCTGACTGCCATGAGGTCGGTCGGTTCGGGGCGCTCATGCACCGCCAGGGTGTCGGTTGCCTGCCCGATGCCGGTGATGCGGATCATCGGCTTCCCGGATGCCTCGGCCACCTCCTTGCTGGCCAGGATCAGCGCCGCGCCGCCGTCGGAGACGGGGCAGCAGTCGAAGAACCTGATCGGCTCGGCCACCCACGGGTTGTTGGTGAACGCCTCGGGGGAGTCGAGGATGCCGTCCATCGTGATCTTCTGATGCAGATGGGCATCCTTGTTGAGCATGGCGTTGTTCTGGTTCTTGACGCCCACCATCGCCAGGTGGCGCTCGGTGACCCCGTACTTTTCCATGTACAACCTGGTGAACATGGCGGCGTGTCCCGGCAGGGTCACCCCGTAGATGTACTCGGCCATGGGATGGGTCAGCGTCGCCACGAAGTCGGTTGCCTCGAGGTTGTTCACCTCCCGCATCCGCTCCGCGCCGACCACCAGCACCGTGTCGTGCATGCCGGAGGCGACCGCCATGAACCCTTCCTTGATCGCCGAGGCGCCCGAGGCCGGCCCGTTCTCGATGCGGACCGCTCCGGCCGGGGTCAGGCTGAGGGTGTCGACCACCGCACTGGCGAGGGCCGACTGGTTGTTGATACGGGCGCTGCCCATGTTGGCCACCAGCACGTAGTCGACGTCGGTGACCCCGGCGTCCTTCAAGGCGCCCATCGAGGCATAGGCGGCGATCTCCGATAGCGGATACTCGAGCCGGGTGAACGTCGTGATGCCGATACCGATGATGTAGACATCACGCATCTTCGGCACTCCGGTCCTGGGCCCACCGCTGCAGGATCAACGCGGAGCCGGTGGCGTCGTACTTGGCCCGGGTGGCCGCCAGCAGATCGGCGGGCGGCGTCGGCGGATCGGACGGCGGCAGGATCGCCTCGTGCGCCTTGGCCAGCAGGTCCTCGGGGACCGGCCGGCGCCCCACCACCAGGCTGTTGCGGGCCCGATCGAACAGCTCCCTGGTGAGCGAGTACGACGGCACGCCGCCGAGCTCATGGGCTGTGTCGAAGACCTCTTCGAGCTGATACTCGATCATCCAGCGCCGGAACCCGATCGGGGATTCGGCCACGACAAGGACCTCGTCCTGGCCGAGGATGTCGATGTGGTACTCCATCTTGGCCGCAAAGGCATGGGCGCCGACCCGCAACCCGCGGCGCATCGCCAGCGTGTGCAGTGACATGCCGCGCTTCGGCGAGACACTGCGCCCGTTGACGATCGCGGCGAGTTCGCCGTCGATCTGGGCCACCAGGACGTACTCGTCCTGCATGCGGTGGTGGTACCAGCCGAGCAACTCGGCATACACCCGTGCTGCCACCAGGTCGTAGTAGTCCCTCTCCACGAAGACGAGGGGCGCCACGTGCTTGAGCAGCGTGGGCACCTCGTCCCGGGTCGCCTGGCGGATCACCAGGGTCTCCCCGCTCGCCAAGGTCATGTACTTGGCGGGATACGGCGGATAGGGGTGGTCTACGGGCCGGAGGATCTTCTCCAGGTCGACCGCCATCCGGTCATCTCCTTATGTCTCGTCGGTTCTGCCGCTCACGAGGGCCATGGCCACTCGCTCAGCGGTGATGGGCATGTCCTTCAAACGCACCCCGACCGCATCGGCGACCGCATCGCCGATCACGGGAGCCGCCGCGATCATCGTGTGCTCCCCAACCCCGCGGGCCCCGAAGGGCCCGTCGGGCTGGGGGGTCTCGATGATGATCGGGATGATCTCGTCGGGGACGTCCTTGGACGTCGGGATCTTGTAGTCGGTGAACGTCGGGTTGAGCAGGCGTCCGCCGGCATCGAACCGCATGTCCTCGTAGAGGACGGTGGCCAGGCCCTGCAGCAGCCCGCCGGTGATCTGGCCTTCGATGAGGACCGGGTTGATCGCCTTGCCGACGTCGACGGCGAGGGCCGCCTTCTTCACGTGGATCTTGCCGGTGTCCTTGTCGACCTCGATGATCACCCCGGCCGCCCCCACCGTGTAGTGGACGTTGGGGTGGCCCCCCTGGCTGGTCTCGGGGTCGCTCAGCGCCGAGGTGAACTCCGGCATGAACTTGCCGCTGGCCACGATCGGGCCGCCCCGGAAGGTCCCGTCCGGCATCTGGATGCCGCCGATCACGAAATCGGACAGCGCCATGGCGAAGTCGGGGTCGGTGTCGCACTTCACCTGCTGATCCTCGAGGTAGAGCGAGCCCTCCTCGTAGCCGCGGGCGTCGTGGACCACCTTGAAGATCTTCTCCCTGGCCTCGAGCGCCGCGGCCGCCACCGCGTTCCCGCAACTCCAGGTGACGTGCGACGCCACCGTCTGCCACTCGTAGGGGTTCCGATCGGTGTCGGGGGTCTCCACCCGGATCTTGGCCGGGGGCACGGTCAGGATCTCGGAGGCCACCTGGGCCATCACGGTCAGGTAGCCCTGGCCCAGTTCCATCCCGGAGACCGTGATGTTGATGCTGCCGTCCTCGTTGAACTTGAGGAAGGATGCCGATGACGCATTGGGGGGCATCGCCGGAGCCTTCCAGAACAGGCAGAGGCCCTTGCCCACCGCCACGTTGGGGTCGTCGGATGTCTCGGCGACCCCCCAGTCGATGGCGGCGGCGGTCTTGTCGATCGCCTCGATAAGGCCGCTGGGATTCATCGGCTCCCCGTAGGCGAGCAGGTCTCCCTCGACGATGGCGTTCTTCTTGCGGAGCTCCACCGGGTCCATCCCGAGGGCGTGGGCCATCCGGGTGATGTGGGACTCCAGCCCGAAGTGGAACTCGGAGTACCCAAACCCCCGGTAGGGGCCGCCCGGCGGCAGGTTGGTGTACACGCAGAGCGAGTCGATCTTGATCGCCGGGATCCGGTAGGGCCCGGTGGCCGACAACCCGGCCGCGTTGACCACGTTGGCGCCGTACTCGACGTAAGCACCGGCGTCCCAGTACAGGTCGTGCTCGATGGCGGTGAAGGTCCCGTCCTTGCGGGCGCCCAACTTGATGCGAGCGATCACTCCCTGGCGCTGATAGGTGTTCTTGAACTCCTGCTCGCGGGTCCACCGCACCTTGACCGGGCGTCCCTGGACCACCGTGGCGAGGGCCGCCCCGATGATCTCCATGCTCACGCCGGCCTTGCCGCCGAAGCCGCCGCCCACGTAGGGGGTGACCACCCTGATGTCCTGGTGGGAAAACCCGAGGGGGGCCAGCGCCTGGGCGAACACGTCGCGCTGGGTGAAGGGTGATTGTGAGGCGGTCCACAGCGTGAGGCGGCGGGCCCCATCCAGTCGGGCCACCACCACATGCGGTTCGATGGCGCAATGGGCGTAGCGGGGCACCGTGTACTCGTCCTCGAGGACGACGTCGGCCTCGGCGAACCCCGCCTCGAGGTCGCCCCTCCTGGTCTTGCGCCAGTGGGCGATGTTGGTGTTCTCCTTGGGGAAGAACCATGGGACGTGCTCGTAGGAGCCGAGATCCGGGTGGATCAGCACGGCGTCGTCTGCCAGTGCCTTCAGCGGGTCCAGCAGCGGGTCGAGCACCTCGTACTCCACCTCGACGAGTGCCGCCGCCTTCTTGGCGGTGCGGGCATCCCTGGCGATGACGGCCGCCACCTGCTCCCCGGCGAAGCGGACTATGTCCTGAGCGAAGATGTAGCGGTCCTTCATGTACATCCCGAAGGTGAACGGGAAGTCCTTGCCGGTCACCACCTTGATCACCCCGGGCAGCGCTTCGGCCGCCGCGGCGTCGATCCCGATGATCCTGGCGTAGCCGTGCGGGCTCTCGACGACGGCGGCGTGCAGCAGTCCCGGCCCGAAGTCCATGTCGTCCACGTACTCGGCGGCCCCCGTCAGCTTGTCGAGGCCGTCGATGCGGGGGGTCCCCCGGCCGATGACGTTCAGGGTCTCCATGGCGTTGGCCGCATCGGCCTTCCCTACATAGGTCTTGGTCATGGTGTCTCCCTAGCTCACGGCCCTGGGCCCGATGCGGGCCGCTTCCAGCACGGCATCGACGATCGAGTCGTACCCGGTGCATCGGCACAGGTTGCCGGAGATGGCCTCCTGTACCTGCCCGGCCGTCGGGTGCGGCTCGTGTTGCAGGAGCTCGTGAGCGGACAGCACCACCCCCGGTGCGCAGAACCCGCACTGGAACGACGACATCTCGACCATCTTCTCCTGGAGGGTGGTGAGCCCGTCGTGGCCGATGCCCTCCAGGGTGGTCACCTCGTGCCCGTCGGCTTCGACTCCCAGGGCGAGACACGCCCGGATGGTCTTGCCGTCGTAGAGGATCGTGCACGACCCGCAGTCGCCCCGCTCGCATCCGATCTTGGGGCTCTTGACCCCCACCTTCTCGCGGAGGACCTCGAGCAGCGACTCGGCGGGCGACACATCGATCACCCAGGCTTCTCCGTTGACCTTCATCTCGATGGTGTGCTTCATGACCCTCCTAGATCACAGACTCGCCGTAGGGCGGTCCGCCGCCCTCGAGGCGGGCTGCGGCGGCCGCCAGGCCGCGCTCCAGCATCACCCGGCTCATGTGGGTTCGGTACTCCTTGGATGCCCTCACGTCGTCGATCGGCGAGATCGCCGCGCCGATCAGCGTGGGCAGGCCCGCCAGCGTCTCCGCATCGAGATCCTTGCCGGCCAGGTACGCCTCGATGGCGGGGGCCCGGAAGGGGACCGGCCCGACGGCGCCGTAGGCCACCCGGTACTGCCTGCCGGGCAGCGCCACGACGGCGACGCCGACCTGGGCCAGATCCTCACCCCGGTAGCGCGACAGCTTGACGTAGCAGGCGCCATGGCGCTCCAGGATCGGTATCGACACCGAGGTGACGATCTCGCCCTTGCCGAGTGCCTGGCGGCGGGGGCCGAGGAACCAATCGAGGATCGGGATGCTCCGCACCCCGGCGGGACCGATCACGTCCATGACCGCCTCGTAGGCCAGCAGGGCGGGCCCGGCGTCGCAGGAGGGGACCGCCGAACAGACGTTGCCGACCAGGGTGGCCCGGTTGCGGACGCCCACCGATGCCACCGTGTGAGCGGCTTCGACCAGCATCGGCACCGCCCGGTGGGCGGCCGTCGAGGCGATCAGGTCGCTGAAGGTGGTCAGCGCACCGATCCGCAGCGTGCCGCCGTCGATCTCGATGCCGGTGAGTCCCGGGACGTCCTTGATGTCGATGACCACCTCGGGGGTGATCGCATCGTCCCGGAGCCAGGGGACCAGGTCGGTCCCGCCGGCGAGGAGCATCGCTCCCTCGTGGCCGGAGAGCATCGCCAGCGCATCCGGCATGGTGACCGGATGCAGGTAGGCGAAGTCGTGGGCGATCGTCATCGGGCTACCTCCGTCGCCATCGGTCGCGAATCACGCATTCGAGCACTCCTCTGCGAGCGCCTGCACCGCCGAGGTGAAACAGGCTACGGGAGCGTCGACGATTCCGGCGCCCACCATCCCGACCCCGGCCTCCTTGCCGGCGATCCCGGTGTTGATCACGGGCAGGATTCCGGTGCGGACCACCCGCACGGCATCGATGCCGGTGGGGGTGCCCCGCGACTCCAGAATCGGGATCTTGTAGTCGGGGTGCTCGGTGAGGGTGATCTCGTACATGGTGAGGGTGCGCTGCACCGCCCCCGATGCGGTGCCGCCTACGAACCCGACGATGGCAGGCGAGGCCGCCATGGCGAACCCGCCGAGGCCGACCGTCTCGGTGATCGCCGAGTCCCCGATGTCGAGGTTGGCGTCCTCTGCGGTGAAGGCCCCCAGGTAGAGGCCGTCGACCACCGGGGCCGGGGCCGTGAACCAGGCATCCCCGGTCCCCGAGAGGCGGATGCCGAACTCGGTTCCGTTGCGGGCCATCGTCGTCACCAGCGACGACCCCCGCACCCCGGCGGCGGCGTCGACGCCGATCTTGCCGGCCGCCATCACCAGGTTCAGCATGAAGTGGTCGTTGGAGTTGAGGAACCGGAACACCTCGGCCCGCCGATCGGCGGGGCCTTCCCCGTCGATGAGCGACGGCGCCAGTTCCCGCAGCAGCAGCGAGGTGGCCGCCCGATTGCGGTTGTGACCGTCATCGCCCATCTGCAGCGCCTGGCTGACGATGGAGCGCAGGTCGACCGGGCCGCGCCGACGGAGCACATCCGCCAGCACCGGGGCGAGCACCTTGTCGATCCACCGCAGCCGTTCGATCACCTCGGGGGCGAACGCCCCGTAGCGGAGCACCTTGCCGAGGCCCTCGTTGAGGGTGGCGTAGGAGACGCCCTCGCCGTTGGCGTCCTCGATCACCGAGACCGGCATGGTGGGCGACACCACCCCGGCCATCGGTCCGACCGATCGGTGGTGGTGGCAGGGCGACAACTCGATCTCGGGCCCGAGCGCGATCGCCTCCTCGGGGGTACCGGCGAGGCCCTCGTAGATCATCGCCCCGATCAGGGCACCCCGCATCGGGCCGCTGCAATCCGCCCACTCGAGCGGAGGCCCGGCATGCAGGAAGGTCCGCTCGCCCATGGCAGGGATGACCTCGGAGGCGACTGCGATGCCGGCCCAATGGGGATGGGTGCCGACCAGTCGGCCGACCGCCTCCCGGTTGGCGGCATCCAGATCGACCGCAGCCGTGATGGTCGCCAGGGCATCCTCGGTGCCCTCCAGCGGCGGCCGCCAGTCGGTCCGGACGACGGTGGCGCCCTGCGACTCGACACCCTCGGCGAGCAGATCGACGCCGGCGGTGGCCACCCTCGGCTCGCCGGTCAGCAGGCGTTCCAGATGGCTCATGCCGAACCTCCCTCCATCAGTGCGTGGGCGTGAGCGGCGGCCGCCGCGTTCGACGAGAAGACGGCGGCCCCGGCCTCGTTGAGGGAGGCGGCCTGCCGGTCCCGTCCCTGCGGATCGCCCGCCGCCCCGCACAGCGACACGACCACCGCCAGGCCGGCGGCCACGGCGTCCTCGATGACCGGCGCCAATTCGGAGGCAGGGTCGGGATGGGAGCCGTAGCCGAGCACCACGTCGATGAGCGCCACCCCGACCGCCGGGTCGGCGCTGGTGGCGGCCAACTGGTCGAGACGGAGTCGTTGGTCGATCATCGGGTGGGGGCGGCCCCGGGTGTACTCGTCGTCGCCGAAGTCGATCATCTCCAGTTCGGCCGCCGGTTCGCCCATCAAACCCCTGAGCACCATGCGGGCCTCGTCACGGAGGGTGCCTCCGCTGAACAATCCCCGGATCGTGCCCGGCCGATGGGCGGAGACCGCCGCCGGCCACGACTCCGGCGCCGGGGCCTCCACCCCGAGGATCGCCAGGGCGGCGGTGGCGCCGGCCTCCAGGGTGTCCTCCCCGATCATGCACATGACGGTCGGGGTGCTGCACTCCGCGGCCAGCGCCCGCACCTTGGCGGCGATCTCGGGGGCGGGCGGCTTGGAGACGATCACGATCACCCGGGTGGCCGGGTCGGCATCGAGTGCCTCGATGCCCTGCAGGGTGGCGAGGGCGCCGACGGCGGCGGAGAGATCGCGGCTGCCGGTGCCGAGCGCATGGCTGATGCCGACCCCGGCGTCGTCGAGCAGGCAGGAGATGTGCTGGGTGCCGGTGCCCGAGGCACCGACGATCCCGACCGGGCCCGGCCGCACCGCGTTGGCGAAGCCGAGGCCGATCCCTCCGACGATGGCGGTGCCGCAGTCGGGCCCCATCACGAGCAGGTCCTTCTCGACACCCAGTCGTTTGAGGGCGATCTCGTGCTCCACGGAGACGTTGTCGCTGAAGATCATCACGTTGAGCCCGGCCCGCAGTGCGTCGGCGGCTTCCACGAAGGCGTGAGGGCCCGGCACCGAGATCAGGCCCAGGTTGAGGTCGGAGAGGCGGGCGGCGCTGCTCAGCAGGTGGGGCTGCGGCGGGGCCAGCATGCCACCGCCGGAGGCGGGCGCCACCACCAATGCCCCCTCCAGGGCGGTGAGGGCGGCCGGGATGGCCCCCTCCGACGACGCCCGGATCGCCACGATCATGTCGTCGGGCACGGTGTCACCCGGGACCTCGAAGTGCAGGTCTTCGAGCAATCCCAGGTTGAGGTCGGTGGCCATGGCAATCAGCGCCACCTCGACCCCGGCGATCTTCTGCACCGCGGCGCTGGCCTGCATCAGCCTCACCGAGTCGTGGTAGGTGCGCCTGCGCACCTCGATGTGGTCCATCACCTGCTCCTCTCGATCGCTGCCCGGGTCCCCGCCAGCACGCCCGCCGCCAGCGCAGGGCCCGAGGAATGTCCCACCGCATTGAGCGCCGCCGCCGCCGTGGCGGGGTCGCCCCGTCCTGCCAGCGCCGCCAGCAGTGCCCCCGCCGGGGCGGCCACCTCGCCCCGGAAGGCGTGACCCAGCAGCGAAGCCGACAACGAGGTGGTGGCGGCGGCGGCGTGGTCCAGGAGGGGGCTCTCGAGGCGCCGCACCATCGCAACGGCGGTAGCCGCCCCCAGGCTGCCCCCGATCAGCAGCATGGCGGCGATCGTCCCGGCGATGAGGTCGTCGCCACTCGGCGTCAACCCGTCGCCGAAGCCGATCAACAGGCGGGCCGCCTCGAGGGCGGCCCCGTCGTCGCCCTGGATCAGTGCCTCCAAGAACCCGTGATCCGCCATGGGGCGGACCGCCACCCCTTCCAGGGAGGCCGCCACCCGGGAGACCGCGGCGGCGGTCGATGCCGGAAGGGCGGGCCGGGGGTCGAACCATCTGACCGCCTCGATCCGCAGCGAGGCGAAGACGATGGCACCGCCGCCGACCATCACCTCATCGCCGGGCAGGATCTCCCCGAACGGTCGATCCGCCGCCCGTTCCGCCACGACGACGCCGTTGGGGAGACGGACGGCGTCGCCGGTGGAGACCGTCAGGACTCCGCCCGCCGCCCCGATCCATACGGCAGGGTCGGCGACCCCCAGCACGAAGGCTGGGCGGGGCTCGGCATCGATCAGCGGGGCGAGCGCCAGGCTCACCGCCGCCGACAGCACCGGCGGTGCGATCATCCGAGCCCCCTCGACGACCCTGTCGATCACGTCAGTCGACGTCTACGATCGCCGCCACCGGCCCGCCGCCGGACGGCCCCTGATGCAGGGCGGCCACCGACACGAAGACGGCGGGGTCCCCGACCGCGGCGGCGATCACGCCGCCGACGGCGCCCTTGATGTGGCGGTGATGGTGCACGTCCGAGTCATCGAGGGCCACCTGGCGCCGCCCCCTCACCTTGGCGGTGGGATCGGCCTCGCACTTGGCGAACACGTTGATCAGTTTCCCGCCCAGGTCCTCGGCCCGGGCCCGCTCCGGCAGGTCGAGCCCGGCCGACCGGATCGCCTCGTAGACACCCTCGAAGTCGAGGGCGTCGTCCATGACGCTGTGACCGATCCGCAGCTTGCCACCGGCGCCGGGGGCGTTACCGACCAGCACGATCTGTGCCTGATCGAGTTCGACCCCCGACGAGCAGGAAGCCACCGCCGAGAACAGCGACGTGTCGTGACCGATCGCCTCGGCGCTCGGCATGCCGATCTCCCCGAGCGCCACCGCGATGCCGAGGGCGGTGGTGCCGTTGGAGAGGTTCATGGACTCGAGCGGTTCCTCGGTCCACACGGTCTTGCCGCGGGAGCGGGCGTCGTTGATGGTCGCCAACGTCAGCAGTGGGGTCTTGGTCTGGACGTAGTGGACCTCGGCGGGGTCGGTGATGCCGGCTTCGGCCATCGCCTTCTTCACCCCGGCGGCCACCTTCTCGACCATGGCGGGACGCCCGATGTCCTCGGGCAGGATCTTCTCGCTCATCGCAAAGCCCACTGAGAGACGGCTCTCCGACTCGGGGCCGGTCTCCGCATTGCGGGCGAACACGGTGGCATGGGGGGTGAGGATGCCGTCGGTGCCCCCGGACCACACCATCGGTATCTCGGCGATGTCGGCGACGGTGCGGGTGCCCTTGTCGAGCAGCACCTTGCGGAACGCCTGGTCGGCGAGGATGCGGGTAAAGTCGTTCACCCCGCCGTTGCCCTCGGTCTTCCCAACTACGGCGATGACCTCGTCGGCGCCGAAGACGCCCTCATCGATCAGTTTCGCCATTCCCGAGGCATCCGAGACGCTCTCCAGGACGACTTTGCGAGCCACGATGGCCATGAATCCACCCTTTCCTCTGTCACGTACAAGATGTGCAACCGGCAGCAGACTGCCGGGCCGGTCACCACCCCAGGATCGCGCGGCAGGCCGATCGATCGATAGGGCCTAACGGCCCTCGCCCAGGCCCATCCGGCGGTAGGCCTCCCCGAAGCCTACGTAATGATCGACGCCTTCGTCGGCCCGGGTCCTCTCCTCGACGGTCAGTTCCCGCAACGGCTTGGCCGGGATGCCGGCCGCAATCGTCCACGGCGGGATGATTCGTCCCTCGGTCAGTACCGCCCCGGCCGCCAGCCACGACCCCTCGCCCATGTGCGAGCCGTTGAGGGCCCTGGCCCCGATCCCCACCAGGCAGTGGTCTTCGACGGTGGCCCCGTGCACCACGGCGGCGTGGCCGACGGTCACCCTCCGGCCGATGACGCAGGGGATGCCCGCATCGCAGTGCAGCACGCAGTTGTCCTGCACGTTGGTCTCGGCCCCGATCTCGATACGGTCCAGCTCGGCTCGCACCACGACGCCGAACATCAGGACCGCCCTCTCGCCGACGGTGACATCGCCGAGGATGCGGACGCCGGCGGCAACGAAGGCGGTCTCATGGATGGAGGGCGTGGAGTGATCCATTCGGTGATCCTAGGTATCGGCGGCGACCGTCCTGTGGCGCCTTCAGCCGAGCAAGCGGCGCACCTCGCCGACGAGAGCCCTCTCTTCGTGCTCGATGCCCTCCGAGAGGCGGCCGGCCAGCACCGGGAGCCGCCAGGCCCGGACTTGGCTCATCGTCCGGCCCGCCGCCGGGAGGATCGTGGCGGCATAGGCGCGGCGGGCGGCGTCGCCGAGGACACGGGCCGGCCGCCGCAGCCCGCCGTCCTTGGAGGCCACATCCGGCGATAGCAGCCACATCGTCCTGGCGATGTCGGCGGCGGGATCGCCGCAACTCGCATCCACCCAGTCGATGACGGTGGCCTCGTCCCCATCCAGGAAGACGTTGTTCGGATGGAAGTCGCCGTGGAGCACCTTCGTGCCGCCGGGGAGTCTGGTCAGCAGGTCCCGGGCTGCCGCCTTCTCCTGGGAACTGAGGGCCTCGGCCCTGACGATCTTCCAGGCCAGCATCTCCTTGACATCGGGCAGGTCGGCGCATCCACAGTGAAAGATGCGGGCATGGATGTCGCCAAGCAGATGCCCCCATTGCCGCACCCGCTGCGGGGACCGCCTCATGCGAGCGAGCATCTTCTTGCCGGGAGCCCGATCGAACACGTAGCCGATCCGGTAGCCGACCTCCCGGGGACCATGGACACCCGGCGCCGGTGCTCCGGCCAGCCGAACGGAGGCGGTCTTCTCCGCCTCGACATCGAGCCATCCCGCGGGAAGGCCCTCCCGGAGGAGTTTCAGGACCCGACCATCCCCGAGGTCGTAGACCTCGGCGGTCCGGCCCTCACCGATCGGATCGCCGAGCGTTAGCACGGCCCCCAGCGTAGAGGTCGGTGGTCGTTCGCGTCGGGCCGGTTATCTCCGTTTTCGCGACCCGATGGAGGCAGGACACCCCACTTCGCCCACCCGAACCCATGCCGCCTTCCGGCTATCTTCGTGCCCATGGACATGTACCTGCCCGACATCCCGGGGATGTCGTCCCGGCCGTTCGGCGATGAGAACGACTACCAGGCCGTCGCCGATCTGGTCGTCGCCGAGGCCAGGGCCGACGGGCAGGACGATGCCGTGGTGACCGCCGAAGACGTGGAGACCACCTACCGCAATACCGAGCACATGGACCTGAGCCGGGACTTCCGATTCGTCGAGGTCGACGGAGCGGCGGTCGCCTACGTCACCACCCGTTGGTGGGACGAGGTCGAGGGACCCCGCATCTACCGCCACATGTGCAAGGTGGCGCCGCAGTGGCGGGGCCGGGGAATCGGTACCGCCATGCTCGAGTGGGCCCGGGGCCACCTCGCCGAACGGGCCGAGACCCATCACACCGACCGGCCCAGGGTCTACCGCACCGATGTCGACCAACAGGGCGCCGACGGGGCCGTTCTGCTGGAGGCCGCCGGGTATCGGGCGATCCAGCACAGCGCCGGCCTGGTCCGCTCCAACCTCGACGACATCCCCCAACCGCCGTTGCCCGAAGGCGCCGAGATCCGGCCGGTCACCGCGGACCACTTGCGTGCGATCTATGAGGCGGACATCGAGGCGTCCCGTGACCACTGGGGGTTCTCGGAACCGACCGAGAAGGATTGGCAGGCGTTCCTCGAGTTCCCCTACCGGGACGAGTCGCTGTGGAAGGTGGCCTGGCACGGCAATCGGGTGATCGGGCAGGTCCGCTCCTTCATCAACGAGGTCGAGAACCGCCAGAACGATCGCAAGCGGGGTTGGACGGAGTTCATCTCGACGGCGCGCGACTGGCGGGGCAGGGGCATGGCAACGGCGTTGATCTGCGCCAGCATGCGCGAGTTGAAAGCCCGGGGCATGGAGCAGGCGGCGCTGGGCGTTCACGTCGAGAACCCCCACGGCGCCTACCGCCTCTACCAGGGCCTCGGCTTCGAGGTCGACAGCTTCGGGACCATCTACGAGAAGCCGTTCGACCCGCCAACCCAGGCGGTCTGAGGGGCGATCGCCCGAGGCGCTGCAACGGCCGCGATGAGGCCACCGATCGCGGTCAACCCGTGCCCGGAGCAGGATTCGAACCTGCACGCCCGAATGTAGGTCCAACTGAGCGTCCTTCGCCCGCCCCCCGGAAGCGGGGTACCGTCATGTGTGCCTCACCGCACCAGAAGGCACCCCAATGGCGACCAGAGTGAGACTCTCACATTCTGTGATGGGACGCCTGTATCATGGGGATCGGAAGGGCGCGGGATGTCGTCTGGTGCCGAGTAGGTGCCCTGTGTGACGCTCCCGGCCCTTTCTGCGTGCTACCCCAGCAAGGTCAGTACCGGAAACGCGGCTTCCAACGACGCGAGCTTGGATGCAGCCGGACCGGGAAACACCTTGAAACCGTAACTCGGGTACGCCTTCCCATATGGACGCCAGATTCTCGGGGAGATTCTGAGCAGGTAGTCGTCGATCAGATACCCCAATGACGTCGGCACGAGGGCACTGTGGATCGGTCCTGCGGTCAAGTCGGCCAACTGCAACATCTCGTACTGGTCAGGACGGTGGACGAACACCCGATCGGGCTCCAAGTAGTCCCACTCGACCTCGTTCTCATTTGGCTTGGCCTTCACCTTGGCAAGGTACTGCTTGATGCTCTGCTCACCCGCCACCTTGTGCTGCGCGAGCCGGATTCGCACCAACGTGCCGTTGCGTTTGGCTAGCCAACTCAGTCGCTCGACCAGGTATCGAAACGAGTACAGGTAGAGCGCTTCCGCGCTCCGGTTCATCCCTGTGAGGTGGTCCTTGAACATGCAGACCTGGAGAATCGTGACGGGCATGCCGCCGATAGTGTCGGCGACGAATAGCCGCTTCTCGTGCTGCCGAAGCTGCTTCCATTGGAGCGGAGTCTTGGCCGGCAGGCCGAGCGTGTCCCTCATCGACGCGAGCGTGGCTCGGACCACGGACTCGTGTTCGGCATCGACCACCACAGCACTCATCGCGAAGATCCGATTGGCGTTCGGACCCCACCCGAGATCGCCCGTCTCGTCCACGTATGCCAGCAGTCCGGATTCGGCTCCCATGCTCCGAGGCTACGCCCCGCTCTCCACGATGTCACCAGGGGAGCCGCCGGGATTCGGACCGCTCGACATTGACGCCCGGTGCACATTCGCACTGCGGTCGGACCTGCATTCGAAGATCGACACCAACCAGTCGACCGCTCGATTGCCTCCTTCGGACTCAGTATGCGATCCATCGAGTCGGTGAGGAGGAGCCCACCCAAGAGACCGGACGACATTGGTCGCAGCAAGCGCCTGACGCACCATCGCCGTTGGGTCCAGCCTGTCGGCAAGCGGCAACGGTGAGAGCGGCGACACTCCAGCCCCCGTGCCCGGAGCAGGATTCGAACCTGCACGCCCCACGAGGGGACAGCGGAGTTTAAGTCCGCCGCGACTGCCACTTTCGCCATCCGGGCCGGTCCCCATTGTGGTCGGCCGGGAGTCGGCCCGGCGCCACCAGGGCCGCTCAGCCGCCCAGCGACAAGGCGATGCCGTCGAGGATGTCCATCTCGGAGACCACGATCTCCTCCCGCCCCGACCGCCGCAGGGCAGCCTCGGCCACCACCGCCCCGCCGAGGATCACCCCGGCCCGGGCCGGGTCCAGGGAGGGGATGGCCGCCGTCTCGGTGACCGTCAGGCCGGCCAGTAGGTGGACCATCCGGCCCAGGTCGTCGAGGGTCAGCACCGAACCGTGCACCCGGCTGCGGTCGTAGGCCTCCAGGCCCAGCACGATCGCAGCGAGGCTGGTGTAGGTGCCCCCCACCCCGATGACCGTCCCCGCCACGCCGGGTAGTTCGACCGCCGCCAGCACCGCATCGGCCATCCCGGCGGCCGCCAGCACCGCGGCCTGGTCGGCAGGGCGATCCGGAAGCGCCCGCTCGGTGAGACGGACCGAACCGATGTCGATGCTGTGCACCGACAGCGGGACATCGATGCCGAAGACGAATTCGGTGCTGCCCCCGCCGGGGTCGATCATCAGATAGGGGGCGGGGCCGTCGATGCCCGACCGGGCGCCCCGGAACCCGAGCCGGGCCTCGGTGGCGCCGTCGACCACATCGGGCCGGGACCCCAGTGCCGCCGCCGCCCGGTCCAGGAACACGGCGGAGTTGCCGGCATCCCGGGTCGCCGACGTCGCCACCGCCCGGGTCCGCTCCACCCCGGCCTCCTCGATGTTCTCCCGGTAGGAAGCGAGCACCTCGACGGTGCGCCCGATGCCCTCCTCGCCGAGCGCCCGATCGGCATCGACCCCCTTGCCGAGGCCGGTGACCACCACCCGCCGGGTGATCTCGGTGAGGCCGCCCTCCACCACGTCCCCGATCAGCAGCCGGGTCGAGTTGGTGCCGATGTCGACGGCGGCGACCCTCACCTCGGCTCCCGCCAGGCCGGGTTCCTCCCGGCCAACCCGTCGGTCTCGACGACGCAGGCGACCGGGCAGTCGAGCGGTTCGACGAAGGGGGCCACCGCCCGCCCGACCGGATTGTCGTTGCCCGCCGCATGATCGGCGTAGTGGGCATGGAGGCACTTGACCCCGCCTCCGGCGTCGGTGCCGCCCACCCCGCCCGATGGCGGGTGGGCCGCCCCGGGGGGCACCGCCGCATCCCGTTCGGCGGCGTAGCGCCGGTGCGCCTCCGTCAACCGGGCGTCGAACTCCGGGGTCCCCGTTGCGTGCCGCTCGAGGGCCCGCACCCCGCCGGCCGCCTCGATCCTCCCGATGCGGCGCACCGCCAGTGGACAGGAGAGCCAGAACAGGGTGGGGAACGGACTGCCGTCGTCGAGGATGGGGGGCACCCGGGTCACCACCGGAAGGCCCAGCGGGCACCGGAGGACGACGTCGGCGGCCGAGCGCAGCGGCCGCCCGATCTGCGCCGCTACCGCCGGCCCGTCATCCATCCCCGGTCAGGTCCCGGCCGGTCAGGAAGTCCAGGATGCCCTGCCACCACGACCGCTCCGGCTCGGGCTGGGTCGTGTCGGTGGCGGCCTGCCGGTCGCGATCCTCCCAAGGCGGGGTGACGACGACGTAGCCGATCTCGCCGGGCATCACGAGACCGAACTGCTGGCGGGCAAGCCGTTCGATCTCGTCGTCGGTCTGCAGGGCGGCGATCCGTGCCTCGAGGATCTCGGTCTCCTCAGTGATCGCCGCCAACCGCTGCTGGGCGGCGTCGACCTCCCGGTTGCCGGCGATGATCTGGCGGAACGGGAAGATCCCGGCCAGCACGACCACCAAGGCCAGCGGTCCCACGATCAGTAGGAGCGAGGTGAACCGTGAACCCGAACGCTTGCTCATCCGACCTTCCCGTACACTCCCCACCCGCCGAAGCGGGCTTGATCGCCCAGTCGCTCCTCGATACGGAGCAACTGGTTGTACTTGGCGGTGCGCTCCCCGCGGGCGGGGGCGCCGGTCTTGATCTGGCCGGCGGTGGTGGCGACCGCCAGATGGCTGATGAATGAGTCCTCGGTCTCGCCGGAGCGATGGCTGATCACCTGGGTATACGAGTTGGCCTCGGCCAGCGCCATGGTGTGGAGCGTCTCCGACAGCGTCCCGATCTGATTGACCTTGATGAGGATCGAATTGGCGACACCCATGTCGATGCCCTTGCGGAGCAGATCCTCGTTGGTGACGAAAGTGTCGTCGGCCACCAATTGGATCCGGCTGCCGAGGCGCTCGGTGATGATCTTCCAGCCGTCCCAGTCGTCCTCGGCGAGGCCGTCCTCGATCGAGACCAGCGGGAAGGCCCCGACCAGTCCCTCGAGGTAATCGACGAACTCCCCGGCCTCCAGCGACTTGCCCTCCAACTGATAGCGGCCCTCGCGGTAGATCTCGGAGGCGGCCACATCGATGGCGAAACCGACCTCCTCGCCGGGCTTGTACCCGGCCGACTCGGTCGCCTCCATCAGCACCTCGAGAGCGTCGCGGTTGGCGGCCAGGTTGGGAGCGAACCCGCCCTCGTCGCCGACATTGGTGGTCAGGCCCCGGCCGCCCAGCACCTTCTTGAGGGCCTGGTAGATCTCGACGCCGGCGCGCAGCGACTCGGAGAACGATGGGAAGCCAGCCGGCACCACCATGAACTCCTGGATGTCGACGTCGTTGGCGGCGTGGACCCCTCCGTTGAGCACGTTGAGCATCGGAACCGGGAGGGTCCGGGCGGTGGGACCCCCAAGGTACCGATACAGGGGGAGCCCGAGGGCACCGGCGGCGGCCCGCGCCGTGGCCAGCGACACCGCCAGGATGGCGTTGGCCCCGAGATTGGCCTTGTTGGGGGTGGCGTCGAGGTCGAGCATGACGCGATCGACGGCTTCCTGCTCGATGGCGTCCATCCCGACCACCGCGGCGGCGATGGTGCCGTTGACGTGTTCGACGGCCCGCAGTACGCCCTTGCCGCCGTAGCGGTCTCCACCATCTCGAAGCTCGATCGCTTCGAGCGCCCCGGTCGATGCCCCGGAGGGAACCAGCGCCCGGCCGAAGCCACCCCCAGCCAGGGTGACATCGGCCTCGATGGTCGGGTTGCCCCGGGAATCGAGGACCTCGCGGGCCCGGATCGAATGAATCGTGGTCACGGGCCCTCCTAATGCCGCGTCAACCTATCACGTCACCCGTCGAGGGAGTGGAAACTCAGTCCTGTCAATCCGGTTCGTCCGCCTTGGCGGCGTCCCAGCGGCGGTCCATCTCCTCGAGGGTCAACCCCGCCAGGCTACCGCTGCGCTCCATGGATCGAAATCGCCGGTCGAACCGGTCGGCAGCAGCCCGCAACGCCTGCTCGGGATCGACGGCGAGATGACGGGCCAGGTTGACCACCGAGAAGAGCAGGTCGCCCAGTTCGTGGCGGGCCCGGTCCGGAACGGTCAGGTCGGCCAGCAACTCGTCCATCTCCTCGCGGACCTTGGTGATCACCCCTTCGATCTCGGGCCAGTCGAATCCCACCGAGGCGGCCCGGTCCTGCAACGCCAGGCTGCGGAGCAGCGCCGGCATCGACCTGGGCACCCCGTCGAGGAGCGAGAGGCGCTGCTTCTCCTCTTGCTTGAGGGTCTCCCAGTTGGCCAGGACGTGTGCGGCGGTGGCAGCCTCCACCTCGCCGAACACGTGGGGGTGGCGGCGCACCAGTTTGCGCCGGATCGCCTCGGCCACCTCCTCGACACCAAAGGCGCCCGCCTCGGCGGCCAGGGTGGCATGGAAGACCACCTGCAGCAGGAGGTCGCCCAATTCCTCCTCCATGTCGGCGTAGGCGAGATGGTCCGGTTCCCCGCCGGGAGCGTCGGGGGGCATCGCCTCGATCGTGTCGAGCGCCTCGTACGCCTCTTCCAGCAGATGCTTGGCGAGGGTGTGGTGGGTCTGTTCCCGATCCCACGGGCACTCGGCCCGCAGCCGGTGGTTGGTCTGCACCAGCCCCGGCCAGCCGGGGACGTAGGTGTCGAGGAACAGCGTGACCCGATCCCCGGCGTGCTCGGGACGGAGGCCCATGATCGTCGACTCCTCCACCACCTCCCCGGCGCCGCCCAATGAGACCAACCGGGTGATCGGGGTGTCGTCGGGCAGCAGCCTGCCGAGGCGTTCCCTGACGTCCATCAGCACCAATCCCGAGTCCACCTGAGAGATCAGCGTCGGCAGGTGGAGCAGCAGCGGTTCGGGCAGGTCCCTGCCGTCGAGCACCTGGAGGCCCCCGGCGAGAGGATCGATCCCGAGCACCTCGATGGCGGCGTCGATGAACGACTCCCCGGCATACACCCGCAGCGGCACCCCCGCGGCGGCGGCGGCGGTCCGGAGCATCGCCACCGCCCGTTCCCCCACGACGGCGCTCCCCGGCACCGCATAGGCGACCGGTCCGGCGGCGGCCATCTCGAGCACCCGGTCCACGATCGATCCGTAGACGTCGTCGTAGTCCTCGGAGGCCTCATACAGATCGTCGGCGGCGGTGACGGGGCGGAGGGAAGCCAACTCCTCGGCAGCCGGGTGCCGCATCGTGCGCACCAGCACCGTGTTGGCCGGATCCAGGAGCACGGCGGCTGCCGGTCCGCTCAGCCGGTCGAGACCGGCCGGTCCCAGGCCGACGACGGCGATGGGCCCCGTCATTCAGTCGGCGGGGCGACGATCTGCAGCGTTTCGGCGTCCCACACGCCGAACTTGGGATTGACCTCGACGTCGGCGGCGGCGATCTCGGCGTTCAGCCAATCGAACCAGAGCGCATCGAGTTGATCCTGGGTCAGGTAGTAGCCGGGGTCGGCGGCGAGTTCCTCGGCGGTCGGCGTGACCCGCTGGTCGACGATCAGGACGTGGAAGCCGTAGGTGGTCGCCACCGGTCCGTACAACTCCCCAATCGGGGCGGTCATGGTCGCCTCGGCGAAGGGGGCGACGTAGTCGCCCGGGGCGGCGCATCCCAGGTCGCCTCCCGCCGAGTCGTCGAGCGACACTTCGTCGGCCACCGCCCCGAAGTCCTCCCCCGCCTCGATCCTGGTGACAACCGCATCCGCCTCTTCGATGGTCTCGGTCCGGATCTGCCGCACGCACACCCCGGTGAAGATGGCCGGGTCGGCTGCGAGCGCCGTCTGCAGGTCGCTGATCAAATCGGGATCGACGACCTGCTCGGCGATCACCCCGTCGCGTATCGCACTCAGCCTGGCATCGAACCTCACCATCCCTTCGGCGGCATCGGCATACCCGAAGTAGTCGGCGAGCGTCAATCCTTGGCCCTCGATGTCGGCGAGCAGCGCCTCGAACCTGGCATCCACATCGGCCTCATCGACCTCAGTGGCGAAGTCCTGCTCGTAGGCGGCTTCCAGGATGTCGAGGGCGACCAGTCGGAAGGCCGCCTGGCGGAAGTCGATGTCGATCGGAATGCTCTCCGAGGCAAAGAGAGCCGAGACGTCTCCGACGGTGAGCACGTTGCCGTCGTAGGAGGCGACCTCCTCGTCCTGCGGGCTCGAGCAGGCGGCCGCCACCAGGGCAACACAGATGATGGAGACGAGAGGACGGCGCACGGGATCACTCCTGAGAAGCGGGCGGCCACATTGTACGGAGGAACTCCAGCACCGCGGCCGCCGGAGGCCCGGGACGGGCCGGGACGAACAAGGCTCGCTGCCGCACCACCGAGCCGCGGGCGAGGCGCTGCAGGCGTACCTCCTGGCTCTGGGTGAGGGTGACCGGAGCGATCTTGACCTCGCGGCGCATCGCCACCACCTCGGTGATGCCGATCCGTAGGGCTTCGACCCGGATTCGGGCGATCTCGATGAGCGCCAGCGCGTTGGCCGGGAGTGGGCCGAAGCGGTCCTCCCATTCGGCGGCGACATCGTCGACCGCCTCGTGGGTGGCGGCAGCGGCCAGACGCCGGTAGGCCTCGAGCCGGGCCGCCTGGTCGGCGACGTAGCCGTCGGGCAGATGGGCGTCGACGGGGAGGTCGATGCGGACCTCGGATGGGGTCGGTTCCGGCTCGCGCCCCGTCTCCAACTGCTCGACGGCCTCGGCCACCAGTTCGCAGTACAGGTCGAAGCCGACCGCGCTGATGTGCCCGGACTGGACGTTGCCGAGAATGCTGCCGGCCCCCCTGATCTCGAGGTCCCGCATCGCCAACTGGAAGCCCGAGCCGAGATCTCCGAACTCGCCGATCGCCTCGAGGCGCCGGTGGGCGTCCTCGCTGAGAACGGCCTCCTCGGGATGGAACAGGTAGGCATAGGCGCGCTGGGTGGAGCGGCCCACCCTCCCCCGCAACTGATAGAGCTGGGCCAGACCCAGCAGATCGGCCCGCTCCACGATCAGGGTGTTGACCTGGGGGAGATCGAGGCCGGATTCGATGATGGTGGTGGCCACCAGCACGTCGTAGCCGCCACTCCAGAAGTCGAGCATCACCTGCTCCAACTGGCCCTCGTTCATCCGGCCGTGGGCCACCGCATAGCGGGCCTCGGGGACCAGTTCCTTCAGCCTCGCCACCGCGTGGTCGATCGACTGGATCCGGTTGTGGACGTAGAACACCTGCCCCTCCCGCAGCATCTCGCGCCGGATGGCCGCCGAGACCGCCCGCTCGTCGAAGGGGCCGACGAAGGTGAGGATCGGGTGGCGGTCCTCGGGTGGGGTGGCGATCCGGCTGACCTTGCGGATCCCGGTGAGGGCCATCTCCAGGGTGCGCGGGATGGGGGTGGCGGTCAGGGTGAGGACGTCCACCTCGGAGCGAATCGCCTTGATGCGGTCCTTGGCCGATACCCCGAAGCGCTGCTCCTCGTCGACGACCAGCAGGCCGAGATCCTTGAAACGGAGGTCGTCGCTGAGCAGGCGGTGGGTTCCCACCACCACGTCCACCGACCCGTCCAGGATCCCCTCGACCACCCGGGTCTGCTGCTTGGGCGTGAGGAATCGGCTCAGCATCTCCACCCGGATCGGGTAGGGGTCGAAGCGCTCCGCAAACGTCTGATGGTGCTGCTGTGCCAACAGGGTCGTCGGCACCAGGACCGCCACCTGCCGCCCGTCCTGGACCGCCTTGAAGGCCGCCCGGACCGCCACCTCGGTCTTGCCGAAGCCGACGTCGCCGAACACCAGCCGATCCATCGGGTCGGGCGCCTCCATGTCGGCCTTGACGTCGGCGATGGCGGTGAGCTGATCGGGGGTCTCCTCGAAGGGGAACGACTGCTCCACCTCGCGCTGCCACGGGGTATCGGGGGCGAAGGCGTGCCCCTCCACCGCCAGCCGGCTCCGGTGGAGGGCGACCACCTCCTCGGCGACGATGGCCACTTCCTTGCGCACCCGGGTGCGGGTGCGGGTCCAGTCGGCACCACCCATCCGGGACAACCGGGGAGCCTCCCCTCCGGTGTAGGTGCGGATGGCCGCCAACTGGTCGGTGGGCACATACAGCTTGTCTTGACCCTGGTAGGCCACCAGCAGGTAGTCCCGCTCGATCCCGGCGAGGGTGCGGGTGACCATCCCCTCGAAGCGGCCGATGCCGTGATGGCGATGCACCACGAAGTCGCCGGGACTCAGGTCCCCGTAGGCGGCGGTCGTCTCGGTGCGCCTGCCGGTACGGGCGCGGCGGTGAGCGCGGCGGCGGCCGGCGATCTCCTGCTCGCCGAGCACCGCCACCCCCAGGTCGGGAGCGACGAAGCCCCGATGGATGCCGGTGTCGATGACACCCGAGCGGGAGGCGGCTTCCACCCGGGGCAGCGCCAGTCCGTGCTCGCCGAGCACCCGGGCCACCCGGTCGGCGGCCGGCGCCCCGTCCATCGCCACCACCACCCGCATGCCCCGACCGAGCAGCGCCTGGAGCCCGGCCACCACCGACTCGGGATCACCGGGGACCGCATCGAGCGCCCGCAGCGTCAGGCCTTCGTCGCCCGGCCCCGCCGGTTGCGGGGGGCATGCCAGCGTGGCGTCGGGCAGGTCGAACGGCAGGTAGAGGGGGGGATGGTCGGCGGCCCCCTTCCCCCAGGTGCCGGCGAGCACTTCGGCGAGTTCGGCCTCCTCCTTGGCCAGGTCCTCGGCCCTGGCCGCCGCCCGGACCGGATCGAAGACCACCACCGGGGTCCCGCCCTCCAGCACCGAGGCCTGTGGTGACAACCACGGCAGCCACGACTCCAGGCCGGGGAAGAACAGACCGTCGGCGACCCGGTCCCAGGTGCTCATCGCCCACGGCTCGCTCTGGATCAACCGGCGGGCGATCGCCCGCATCTCGGCGCCCGGCCGGACCTCCCGGGCCGGATAGGCGACCAGTCGCCGGCCCTCGCCCACCGAGCGCTGCGAGGTCACCGAGAACGCCCGGATCTCGTCGACGGTGTCCCCCCAGAAGTCGAGCCGCACCGGGACGGCGCCCTGGGCCGGGTAGACGTCGACGATGCCGCCCCGCACCGCCACCTCGCCGCGGCTCTCCACCCGATCGGTGCGGTGATAGCCCGCCTCGGTGAGGCGGCGGACCAGTGTCTCGAGTTCGAGGTCGTCGCCGGCTGCGGCGGTGATCGGCTCGACCGGGGAGGGACTGATCCGCTGGACGGCGGCCCGCACCGAGGCGACCACCGTGGTGGTCCCCAGGGCGTGGCGTGCCTCGGCCCGGGCGGCCATCGTTGCGACGTTGGGAGAGACGTGCTCGAAGGGCAGCGTCTCCCAGGCCGGCAGATGGAGCGCCTCGGTGAAGAGCGCCAGATCGTCCACCAACTCCTCGGCGTCGTGCTCGCCCGGCACCACCGCCAGCACCGGGCGGCCCAGCAGGGCCAGGAAGAGGGCGCGCAGAGGGGGCGGGACCACCAGTCGACCCGGGATGTCAGGCTTCGGGCGCTCCCGCAATCCGGCCAACAGGTCGGCGAGCGGAGCGGGCATTCGAGGAGTGATCGTACCGGGACGGGCGGCCAGTGCTCTCCCCCACCCCGTGGGGGAGATGGGCCCGGCCGAACAGGCCGGGGCCAGAGGGGGACCACAACCGCGGGAGGAGCGCTACGGGGCCAATCCCTCGGTTCGCAGCCAGGCCACCGTCTCTTCCAGGGCGGTGCGGAGGTCGGTGTATCGGAGGCCCAACTCGCGGGTGGCGCGGGAGCCGTCGTAGGTGTGGCCGTGCACGAGGGCCCGGGCCATCTCGCCGCAGAACGGCGCCGGGTCGCGCCGCAGCAGTCTGGCCGCACCCCCGACCACGGCGCCGGCGGCCCGGACCGTCCACCCCGGCAGGTAGCGGACCCGGTGCCGGATGCCGCTGATCTCCCCGAGCAACTCGATGGCCTCCCGCACCGTGAGCACCGATCCGTTGAGCAGGTACCGCTCGCCCGGCACCCCCCCGGTCTCGGCCCGCAGGTGCCCCTCGACGCAGTCGTCGATGAACACGATCGACAGAGTGGTGTCGACGGCAAACCGCAGCTTCCCGCCGAGGTACCCGATCAGGATGCGGGCGGTGCCGCTGCGGCGCCCCGGGCCCTGCACCGACGACGGGTTGACCGAGACCACCTCCACCCCCAGGCGGGCGGCTTCGGCGAGGACCGCCACCTCGGCCTCGTGCTTGGAGCGCTCATACCAGGTGTGGTAGGAGCCCCGATGCGGGCTGTGCTCCGAACCGACCGTCCCGGCCGCTTCGCCGATGGCGGCCGCCGACGAGGTGTAGACCACCCGGGCGGCCCCGGCCCCGGCGGCGGCTCTCACCACGTTGACCGACCCCTCGATGTTGACCCGCATCATCTCCAACGGGTCGCGGAGGCAGAAGGCGTTGACCCCGGCGGCGTGGAACACGACCGGGCAGCCCTCCATGCCGTCCAGCAGGGAGTCGGGTTCCCGCAGGTCGCCCCGCACCGGCACGGCCCCCAGGACCCGCACCGCATCGGCGGCTTCCGGGGTCCGGACCAGCGCCGCCACCCGCCGCCCGTCGGCGACGAGGCGGCGCAGCAGCGTCCCTCCGATGAAGCCGGTGGCTCCCGTCAGAAAGGTGTCAGGAGGTGGCACGGAGTCGGTCGGCGCGCAGCACCCGGGCGAACCGGGCGAAGTACTGAACGCCCGACAACAGCGTGACCGCCACCGCCACCAGCATCACCCACTGGTCGAGATGGAGGCCCCAGTACTCGTCGGGGGTCTGCAGCAGGGCCATCAGGATGGCGAGGTACTGGATGGTGGCCTTCCACTTGCCCCAGATCGAGGGCGGCACCTGCACCCCGTCCATGGCGGCAATGCCCCGCAAACCGCTGATGGCGATCTCGCGGGCGACGATGACGAAGGCGGCCCACGCCCACGCCCGGCCCACTTCGACGAGGGCGAACAGCGCCCCGGCCACCAGCAATTTGTCGGCGATCGTGTCGAGGAACCCGCCGAGGATGGTGGTGATCCTCCAGCGACGGGCCAGATACCCGTCGAGCCAGTCGGTGAAGACCGCTCCGGCCATCAACACCGCCGCGATCCCGTAGGCATGCGGGATGTGATCGGCGGCCAATACCAGCGCGATGAGCGGCGGCACCATGATCATGCGCGCGTATGCGATGCGGTCGGGGATCGAGATGGACCCCTCCTCAGGGCTTGGTGGTCCCGATAGTACCGGCCTCGTCGCCGATCACCCGGGCTCATCCACCCAGTGGAGGGTGCGCTCGACGGCCTTGGCCCACCCGGCGGTGAGACGGTTGCGGACTCCGGCTTCCATGGCCGGTTCCCAGCGCCGATCCTCCTGCCAGAGGGCGGCGACCTCTGCCTGGTCGGCGAAGAACCCCACCGCCAACCCGGCGGCGTAGCAGGCGCCCAGCGCGGTGGTCTCGGCCACCTTCGGCCGCACCACCGGGACGTCGAGCAGGTCGGCCTGGAACTGCATCAGGAGTTGATTGGCCACCATCCCGCCGTCCACCTTGAGCACGCTCACCGGCACACCGCTGTCGGCCTCCATCGCCTCCAGCACGTCGCGGGTCTGGAAGGCGGTCGCCTCCAGGATGGCTCTCGCCAGATGGCCGGCGTTGGAGAACCGGGTGAGCCCGGCAACCAGGCCGCGGGCGTCGGACCGCCAATGCGGGGCGAACAGCCCCGAGAACGCCGGGACGAAGTAGACGTCCCCGTTGTCGGGGACGGTGGCAGCGAGCGCCTCCACCTGGGCTGCGTCGTCGATGATGCCCAGGTTGTCGCGCAGCCACTGGACCCCGGCGCCTGCGATCGCCACCGAGCCCTCGAGGGCGTACACGGTGGGGCGCCCCTCGATCTGATAGGCGACGGTGGTCAAGAGTCCGTGGCGGCTCGGCACCGGCTTCTCCCCGGTGTTCAACAGCATGAAGCATCCGGTGCCGTAGGTGTTCTTGGCGTCACCGGGGCGGTGGCAGGCCTGCCCGAACAGCGCCGCCTGCTGGTCGCCGAGGTCGCCTGCGATGGTGACCCCCTCGAGCGGTCCGCGCCCTTCTCCGTACACGGCCACCGACGGCACGATCCGGGGGAGCATCGCCATCGGCACATCCATGGCAGCGGCGATGTCCCGGTCCCATTCGAGCGTGTCCAGATCCATCAGCAGCGTGCGCGAGGCGTTGGTCACGTCGGTGATGTGGCGTCCGGTGAGATTCCAGAGGAGCCAGGTGTCGATGGTCCCGAACAGCACCTCGCCGGCCTCGGCCCGGGTGCGGAGTCCGTCGACGTGATCGAGCAGCCAACGGGCCTTGGGCCCCGCGAAGTAGGTGGCGAGGGGCAGTCCGGTCGCCGCCCGGAAGCGGTCCCCCCCGACGTCGCCACCGAGTTCCCGGCACAGGACGTCGGTACGGGTGTCCTGCCACACGATCGCCGGCGCCACCGGTTCCCCGGTGGAGCGGTCCCATAGCACGGTCGTCTCTCGCTGGTTGGCGACCCCGACGGCGGCCAGGTCGGCCCTGGTGATCCCGGCCGCCCGCAGGGCGCCCTCGATGACCGCGACGGTCCTCTCCCAGATCTCGGCGGCATCGTGCTCGACCCAACCGGGCTTGGGCAGGATCTGGCGGTGCTCCTGCTGTTCCATCGCCACCAGGCGGCCCTGCCGGTCGAGGATGACGAACCGGGTGCTGGTCGTCCCCTGGTCGATCGCTCCCACGTAGCCCTGCACGAGACCTCCCCGCCTGCCTACTTGCCGAACAGCCTCCCATAGGCCTCGCCGGCCTGCTGGCGGGCGGTCTCGGCGCCGTCCTGGGCAAAGGATCGCACGACATCGGCGGCCTCGACGATCACCAGATCCATGTCGGGCTGCTCCTGCTTGGTGAAGCCGCGCAGTACGAAGGCGGCGGGGTCCATCCGGCCCGGCGGCCGCCCCACCCCGATCTTGAGCCTCCAGAAGCCGGTGTCGCCCAGGGAGCGCACGATCGAAGCCACCCCGTTGTGCCCGCCGGTCCCGCGCCCCTCGTGGAGGCGCAACTTGCCGAACGGGAGGTCGATGTCGTCGTGCACCACCAGCAGCCGAGCGGGCTTGAAGTACTTGACGAGCGCCTGCACCGGCCCGCCCGACTCGTTCATGAAGGTCATCGGCAGCGCCAGCACGGCGCGCTCGGCGCCGAGGGAGGCCTCTGCGATCTCGGCGCGAATCCAGCGAGGGGCTCGCTTGAAAGGGATGCCGATTCGGCCGGCAGCGGCCACCACCGCGTCGCCGCCGACGTTGTGGCGGGTGCCTGCGTACTCGGACCCTGGGTTGCGGAGGCCGACCAGAAGCAGTGCGGAGCGGCTCAGGCTTCGTCCTCGGTCTCTGCGGCCTCGCCACCAGCTTCGGCCTCGGCGGCCCCTTCGGGCTCCTCGGCCCCTTCGGGCTCCTCGACCACCAGGATGGCCGGGATGACGATGGTGGCAAGCGGCATGTCGGGGTCGGAGAGGATCTCGACGCCTTCGATGGGGGCCAGCATGGCAACCGTGAAGGTGTCGCCAACGCCGAGTTCTTCGATGTGCGCCGGGATGTGGGAAGGGATCGATGCCGGCAACGCACTCACCATCACCGATGTGTGCAGCGTCTCGACGATGCCGTTGTCGTCGGTCACCCCGACGGGGATACCGATGAACTCGATGCCGACCTCGGCCTCGATGGCCACATCGAGGGAGATCTTGATGAAGTCGAGATGGGTGATCTCGCCGCGCACCGGATGGCGCTGCACCTCACGGGCAACCGCGAGATGGGTGTCCTTGCCGACCTCGAGGTTGATGAGGGCGTTGAAGCCGGCATCGGTGGTGAGAGCGGAATGCAACTCCCGCTGATCGACGGCAACGTTGATGGCTCCAATGCCCTGGCCGTAGATGGTGGCGGGGACTCTGCCCTCGCGCCGCAGCCGTCGGGACGGCCGGGTGCCTGTTTGGCGGCCGGCATCGGCGCGCAGCGTGATCTGATCCATGGAAGGGACTCCTCAAGGGGAACCTGCGGGGAAGCCATTATGCCGGGAAACC
>JAHJML010000006.1 GCA_018821365.1 Actinomycetota bacterium
GATCTGCTTGACGAGGGTGGTCTTGCCTGCCCCGTTGGGTCCCAGCAAGCCGTAGACCTCGCCGGGTTCGACGTGGAGGCTGAGGTCGTGGTTGGCGAAGGTCTCGCCGCCGTCGTAACTCTTGGTGACACCCCCGGCACGGAACGTCCAATCGGTCACGCGCTGGCTCCTGGTCGCATGGAACCGCCAGGCTACTTGAGCGGCGTTGTCGCTGATTGAGTAGCGTTGCGCCGATCGATCAGGAGGAACGGGTGGCCGGCAACATCCTCGAGGCGCGGGGACTCCGCAAGTCCTTTGGCGACCTGGTCGCCGTCGACGGGGTCGACTTCCACATCGCCGAGGGAGAGACCTATGGCCTGCTCGGTCCCAACGGGGCCGGCAAGACGACCGCCATCTCGATGGTGACGGGCCTGCTCGAAAAGGATTCCGGCGAGGTCGTGGTGGCGGGCCGTTCGATCACCACGTCGAGCACCGACGCCAAGGCGGCCATCGGGTACGTCCCCCAGGACATCGCCATCTACCCCGACCTGAGCGCCAGGGAGAACCTCGACTTCTTCGGGCGCCTCTACGGCATGAACGGCAAGGAGCGCTCCGCCAGGGTCGGCGAGGTGCTGGAGATCATCGGCCTCGCCGACCGGGCCGACGATCGCAGCGAGCAGTTCAGCGGAGGCATGAAGCGGCGGCTCAACATCGGCATCGGCCTGCTCCACTCGCCCCGGCTGCTGATGCTGGACGAACCGACGGTGGGGGTGGACCCCCAGAGCCGCAACGCCATCCTCGAGAGCGTCGAGCGGCTCAGCCAGGAGGGGATGGCCGTCCTCTACACCACCCACTACATGGAGGAGGCCGAGCGTCTCTGCGACCGGGTCGGGATCATCGACCACGGGAAGATCCTGGCCGAGGGGACCAGGGCCGAGTTGGTGGCGCTGGTCGGACAGCGGGACCGGGTGCGGATGTCGACGAACGATCGCACCGAGGCGGCGGCCGAAGCCCTCCGATCCCATGCCGCCGTCGACGAGGTGACCGCCTCCGACGGCGGCCTCGAGGTGCTGGTCCGGGGGGCGGCGGCGGCGCTGCCGCGGCTGCTCGAACTGGCCGCAGGCGCCGGTGTCGGCGTCACCTCGGTGGAGGTGGTCGAACCCAACCTGGAGGCCGTCTTCCTGCATCTGACCGGGAAGGCGCTCAGGGACTGATGCGGGCCGCCGTCCTGATCGCCATCAAGGATCTGCGGCAGCGGATCCGGGACAAGAGTTTCTTCCTGTGGGGCATCGTGGCTCCGGTGGGCCTGGCGGCCATCTTCAGCCTGCTGCTCGGCTCGGTGGCGGACGGCGACTCGATCCGGGTGTCCTTCGGGGCGGTGGATCTCGACGGGGGCGAGGTGGCGGCGGTGTTCACCGGTGACGTGCTCGGGTCGCTGGCCGAGGCCGAGATCGTCGAGAGCGTGGTGGTGTTCGGCTCGCTCGCCGACGCCGAGCGAGCGGTGGGGGCCGGCGACGTCGACGCGGTGTTCGTGCTGCCGGCGGGTTTCTCGGCCGCCGTGGGCGGAGGGGGCGAGGCCCCCATCGAGGTGATCGGGTATGTGGACAGCACGATCGGCACCCAGGTGGCCAGGGCGGTTGCTTCGTCATTCGCCGGCGAGATCAACGGCCTCGGCGTCGCGGTGGGCACCGTGTTCGCCGTGGAGGGCTCGCAACCGGATCAGGCCGCCATCGATGCGCTGATCTCCGAGGTGATGCAGATCCCGGCGCCGATCTCGGTCGGGGCCATCGGGGCGGCCGACAAGGAACTCGACTCGTCGACCTTCTACTCGGCCGCCATGGCGGTGATGTTCCTGTTCCTGATCGTCCAATTCGGCGTGCTGGGCCTGCTCGAAGAGCGCGAGAACGGGACGCTCAACCGGTTGCTGGCGGCCCCGATGCGGCGCAGTTCGGTGATCATGGGCAAGGCCATCACCTCGTTCGTCATCGGCGTGCTCAGCATGACGTCGGTGATCGTCATCACGACCGTGGCGCTCGGGGCCGACTGGGGTGATCCCTTCGGGGTGGCCGCCCTGGTGCTGGCCGGCATCATCGCCGCCCTCGGCTTGATGATGCTGGTGGCCGCCTTCGCCAAGACCGCCGAGCAGGCCGGCAATCTGCAGTCGATCGCCGCGTTCCTGCTGGCCATGCTCGGAGGCGCCTTCTTCCCGGTCGCCCAGGCCGGGGGATTGATCGAGGCGATGAGCAAGATCACCCCCCATGCCTGGTTCTTGCGGGGATTGGGTGACCTGGCGGGCGGGACGGGTCTCACCGGCATCCTCGGGTCGGTGTGGCCGATCCTCCTCTTTGCCGCGGTGACCATGGGATTGGCGTCGCTTCGGCTGAGGCGAATGGTGGCGCCATGAAGAAGGTGCTCGCCATCGGCCTCGTCAACGCCAAGCGGTTCGTGAGGGAGAAGGCGAACCTGTTCTTCGTCTTCGTGTTCCCCATCCTGATCGTGCTCCTGATCGGGTCGTTCTTCGGCGGCGGTTTCAACCCCACGGTGGGGGTGTACGCCGCCGGGGAGGGCAGCCTGACCGAGGGACTGCTGTCGGCGCTCGACGGACTCGAGAACATCGACGTGCGCACCTACTCGACCGAGGCGGAACTCGTGGATGGGGTGCAGCGGGGGGCGGTGCAGGGCGGCCTGGTGATTCCGGTGGACTACGACCAGTCGCTGACATCGGGGGAATCGTCCCAAGTCGGCTTCGTGGCGCGGCCCGACCAGACGGCCATCCTGCTGAGGCAGACGATCGAGGCGGTGATCCAGGAACAGGGCAACCTCGTGAGAGCGGCACGTTTCGCCGCCGGACACACCGGGGGATCGTTTGCCGATTCGCTCGCCGTGGCGAGGATCGTCGCCCCGGCGTCACAACGGGTCGGCGTGACCTACCGGGAGGCGGGGGACGACTCGCTGACCGCCGAGTTCTCGGGCCTGGGGACCTTCGACCTGGGGGCTCACCAGGAGTTGGTCCTCTTCATGTTCCTGACATCGCTGGCCGGTTCGGCGGCCCTCATCCAGACCCGGCAACTGGGGGTGGCCCGCCGGATGCTGTCCACCCCGACGGGGACCGGCACCATCCTGATGGGGGAGACCCTGGGGCGTTTCAACGTGGCGATGGTGCAGGGCCTCTACATCGTGCTGGGCACCGTGCTCCTCTTCAGGGTCGACTGGGGTGATCCGCTCGGCGCCCTGGCACTGGTGACGGCGTTTGCCCTGGTGGGGGCGGCGGCGGGGATCCTGATGGGGGCGGTCTTCTCCAACGACTCGCAGGCGGGCGGTCTCGGGGTCCTGATCGGCCTGGGCCTGGCGGCGGTGGGGGGATGCATGGTGCCGATCGAGATCTTCCCCGAGGGGATGCAGACGATCGCCAAGTTCACCCCCCACGCCTGGGCGATCGACGGGTTCTCCGAGATGGTGCGCCGCGACGGCACGTTCGTCGACATCCTCCCCAACCTGGCGGTGCTGGCCGGGTTTGCGGCGGTGCTGATGCTCCTGGGCACCTGGCGGCTCCATCGGGTGCTGACCCGGTAAGGGTCGGTTGCGGCCGCCTGGGAACCCACCCCTGGTACCGTGGCCGGAGAGCGGCCGTCCTCGTGGACGATCGCCGGCCGATTCGCCACGCCTCGCGGACGGCACCGACCACTCCACAGAACGGACGATCATGACCGAAGACACCCTGAAGGTGTCATCCTTCGAGGAACTCGGCGTCGCCGCCGACCTCGTGGCCACCCTGGCCGCCACCGGCATCACCCTCCCCTTCCCCATACAAACGCTCGCCATTCCCGACGCCCTGGCCGGGCGGGATGTCTGCGGGCAGGCCCAGACCGGGTCCGGCAAGACCATCGCTTTCGGGATTCCCCTCGTGGAGCGGACCAAACCCGGACGGCCCTCGGCGCCCCGGGGCCTGGTGCTGGTGCCGACCCGGGAACTCTGCCTGCAGGTGGCCGCCGAGGTGGACCGGTTCGCCGCGGCGCGGGGCCTGGGCCTGGCGGCGATCTACGGCGGCGCCCCGATGCACGCCCAGATCAAGAAGGTCCGTGACGCCGCCATCGTCGTCGCCACCCCGGGACGGCTGATCGACATGGCCGACCGGCGCCACCTGTCCCTCGAGGACGTGACGACCGTCGTGATCGACGAGGCCGACCAGATGGCCGACATGGGGTTCCTCCCGCAGGTGCACGCCGTGATGCGCCTCGTCGGAGGCGGCCACCAGACGATGCTGTTCTCGGCCACCCTCGACGGCGCCGTGGCATCCCTGATCCGCTCGTACATGACCGACCCGGTCCGCTTCGAGGCGGACGCGGGCGATGAGATGGCCGACCACCAGGAGCACCGATTCCTGCAGGTCCACTACATGGACAAGCCCCGGGTGGTGGCCGCCATCGCCAACGCCGTGTCCCGCACCCTGGTGTTCGTGGGCACCAAACGGAATGCCGACCGGGTGTCCGAGGACCTTCGCAAGGAGGGGGTGGATGCGGTGGCGATCCACGGTGATCGCCAGCAGAGCGACCGTGAGAAGGCCCTCGGCCGCTTCTCGAGCGGAGACCTGGCGGTGCTGGTTGCCACCAATGTGGCGTCGCGCGGTCTCCACATCGACGATGTCGACGTCGTGATCCACTACGACCCGCCGGATGACTACAAGAGCTTCATCCACCGATCGGGCCGCACCGCCCGGGCCGGGCAGGAGGGCCTGGTGGTGACGCTGGTCGAGTGGGACCAGATCGAAGACGTCCAGCGCCTGCAACGGGCCTCCGGTCTCCACCAGGAGATCGTCAAGATGTTCAGCAACGACCCTCGTCTCGCCGATCTCGTCGGGTTCGAACCCGGCAAGGTGGAGTTCAAGCGCGCCAGCGACGCCGATCTCTCCCGCCGGGCCGGCCGCCGCCGGCGGCGCTGAGGCCCTCCCCGGCCCGCCCCGGCCGGGTGGATCCGCCGCCGGTCCGCGAGAATCCCCTCATGGACGCCGTCGCCTATGCGGAATACCTGGAACGCCTGGTCGCCTCGCTCGGCGCCGATGAGCACGTCGTGGGGGCGGTCGCCCTCGGATCCACTGCGGCGACGGTCCGTGAGCCGGACCGATGGTCGGATCACGACCTGTGGGTGATCGTGCGACCCGGGTCCGAGGAGCAGTACCGCACCGACCCCTCCTGGCTCCCCGACTCCGGACGGCTGCTGCTGTGGCTGCGGGAGACCCGGCACGGGATGAAGGCGGTCTACGACGACGGCCACCTGGTGGAGGTGGCGGTCTTCCGCCTCGACGAACTCGAGGTGGCCCGGGTCAACACCTACCGGGTGCTCCTCGACAAGGGGGGCGTGGCGGCGGCGCTGCCGGCGGTGAGGGAGGCGACCGAGGCCCACCTCGATCGGGTGCAGCGGTCGGAGGGATACCTGGTGGGGCAGTTCGTCACCGGCCTGCTGGTGGGGATCGGACGCTACGCCCGCGGCGAGTGGATCAGCGGGCACGAGTTCGTCAAGGTGCACGCCGTGGGACATCTGCTGGCCCTGCTCCCGCTGGTGCTGGAGCCTGCCGACCCCGATGCGGTGGACGACCTCAACCCGTGGCGGCGGGTCGAGCAGGCGTTCCCCGACATGGCCGCCCGCATCTCGGCGGCGCTGGCTCAGGACGTCCCCGCCGCGACCCTCGGCTTGCTGGCCACCGCCGAGACCCTCCGTCCTCTGCTGGCCGATTGGCCGGCGGGGGTGGCGGCGGTGGTGCGGAGACTGGCTTCCGAGCAACGGTAGGAGTCGCCGGTGAGGGCCGGGTGGGGGGCGTCGACCGGCGACATACCGCCGCCGAGCGTGGGGGTTCCGATTGCCTGCTGAGGTCCGGGGTGGTCAGGGGTGCCGATGGACTGTCGATCTACCCGTCCCATCGGTCGGCTTGGGGGATAGTGCTGGACTCACCCGATGAAATCCGCGAGATCTCCGAGTACGACGAGTCCGTCCACGATCTCGCGGTCACCGAGTGGCATCCCCAACTCGATGACGACTGACTGCTCGGGATTGCTCGGACACTCCTGAATGTCACCCGGAGGAGGGTCGGCGGCCAAGGTGATCCGCGCTTCGTCGGTCGTGATCACGACCTGAGGTGACCGGAGCCGGTCACCCATCGCCTGACCGGAGGCGCACTCCAGTTCCATCGCCAGCAAGTGGATCGTTGTGCTGGCCGGATCGAGCTCGAACTCGGGATCGACACGCCAGGTGACGCGATTGAGCCCCGCAGGAAGCCGCCCTT
Organism: Actinomycetota bacterium; assembly: GCA_018821365.1. Taxonomy (GTDB): domain Bacteria; phylum Actinomycetota; class Acidimicrobiia; order Spongiisociales; family UBA11373; genus JAHJML01. The sequence continues at coordinate 6,257 of JAHJML010000006.1, forward strand.
CGAGTGGGCAGGCTCCTCCGAACTGGGCGCCCGACAATCTCCATTCCCCGTCGATGAGTGCCACCGTCTGGAACCCGATCGTCTGATGGGACGGGTCGATGAACACGAGGATGACCTCCTCGCCGGTCTCGTAGAGGACCTGCCATTCATCGGCCTGTGGCCAGGCGGCACCCTCCTCACTGCCGAGGAATCCGGCGATCGCAGCCTCGATGGGTTCGCGGCCGCTTCCGACGAGTGGTTCGATACTCGACAGAGCCGATACCGGGAAGGTCGGACCGCCGGGACAGCCCACCTCCAGGTCCGGAGGCACGCCCCCAGACTCGTTTGGGATGACGACAAAGTCGGATCCGCCGATCACCACCGTCGTCGCAACCGCGGGCAGGGTCGTAGCTACCGAGGACAGGGTCGCGTCGACCAAGGATGTCGTCGTGGCAACCGACGATGTTGGGGCTGCGACCGGACTGGTCGAGGTGGTCGAGACGGTGGCCGACCCGGCACCATCGGCCGGCTCGCCGCATGCCCCAGCCACGAGGGTCAATCCGACAGCCACGATGACGACTCTTCGTTTCATCTCACTCTGGAGTTTGCCACCTACAGGAGATACCCGAGCCTCGCAGCGCGATTCCATCGCCTCGCCAGGGTGACGTCACAGGATGGATGCAAGGCTGAACCGGATTGCAGCGAACTCTCGACAGGAATCCCGAGGGGCTGCGGCCCTGAGCGGGTGACACCGGGAGCCGTACCCTTTCTTGACGGGAGTGGCGGTGATGGCAATGCCGGGGTCTGGGCCGCAGGGTCCTCGCGGCCACAAACGAGCCGAGGCTGCAACGTTTCGAGGGTGTGATGCGTCGTGGGTATGTGAGCGTGACTAGCTGGACTCGTAGCTGATGGGGGCCGTGCCGGATGACGTCGGGCGGCCGTCCCGCACACCGTACGTGCTCGACTTCGAGGCTGTGTACCGGCAAGAGCAGCTTCGGCTGGTTCGTCTCGCTCATCTGATCACTGGTTCGAACGGGGTGGCAGAGGAGCTGGTTCACGATGCGTTCATTGCCGCCTACCGGCGCTGGGACGAGATCGCCGATCCGGCGGGCTACCTGTACCGGTCGGTGGTCAACCGGTCTCGCTCGCTGTTGCGTCGGCGCGCCGTCGAGTCACGACATCGCCCCGATCCTCTCAGCGTCGTCCTACCACCGGAGATCGAAGAGGTCTGGGGTGCCTTGTGCCGAATTCCGGCTCGACGGCGAACAGCCCTGGTGTTGCGCTACTACGAGGATTTGAGCATCGCTCAGATAGCCGAATTGATGAACGCCCGTCCCAGCACCGTGAGGTCGCTGATCCATCGGGGGCAGGAGTCGTTGAGAAAGGAGCTCGGCCATGAATGAGCACGAGACGGGTATGAAGCGGACACTCGATTACGTGGCTGGGACTACCCGAGCGGACAGCCGGCTCGAGCAGTTCCCTGCGGTGCGAAGGCGCCGGGTGCCCTCGCCCCTTGCGGCGGCAGCGGCGTTCCTCCTCGTCCTCGGCCTCGGCCTCGCCGTCCCGTTGATCTTCCGGTATGCCGACCAACCGCAGGGCGTCGGGGCTCAATCCACAAGTTCCACCTCGACCACAACTCCCACGTCTCCCACCTCGACCACAACTCCCACGTCTCCCACCTCGACCACAACTCCCATGTCTGCAGCTGTGGTGCCCGCCCTGGCGGGGTTCGATGTGGATGTCTCGAACGCGGTGGCCCCGTTCGATCACGAGTCGAACGTGGATAGCCTGCTGCTGGAATTCGGGGTCGCGAGAGTGCGCAACCAGCAGGTGTTCGACTGCATCGCGGCGGCCGGGTTTGTGCCACCGACGACCACAGCCCTTCCGGATCGCGACGATCCGATGCTCAGGTCTGCCGCCTTTCCCGACGTCGAGACCCTGGCACGAGAGGGCTTTCCGAATCTGCCGGGCACACCAGGGACGCTGGGACCAGAGGACACCCGGTCGGAAGCCGAAGCAGCGGCATCACGCGCGTGCGCAGAGCAGGTCGATGGATCACAGACCGACGTGATCGAGGCCATTGGTCTATTCGGATCGATGCGGAGTGCCTGGGAAGAGGTCCTCGCCGAGATCGACGCTCTCGAAGCTACCCACTCGCTGGTCGACGAATTCGGAGCATGTCTCCGCGAGGAAGGGATCCCCGCCGAGTTCACGACATCCGAAGGCCACTACCTCGGCTACGTCGACTCGCTCCTGGCCACCGGCTCCGACCAGAGCACCCGGCCCGAGATACGGCAGCGCATGGGCAGGCTCTACGCAGATTGCGGTCAGGACCTCTTCGCAGCCCGGTCCGCACTGCGGAGCGGCGAGCGACGCGAAACATTCCTGAGCCAACACCAGGACTCGATCAGCCGGCTGTCGGCGCTCCTGCTCGGACTCGATCAGCCACCTGACACGCCCACGGGAGCCACATCCACCACGATCGCGGCGGTCGGCGACGCCGAGTTGCTGGCATGCATGGTGGGTGGCTGGCAGTTCGACACGGCAGCCTTCGAGGTGGAGCTACAGAATCACGAGGATCCGAGCGGCATCTACCTCCTCATCGACTATGTCTCAGGCGGTGGCTCCCTTGTGGTCAGGGCCGACGGCACGTTCACCCTCGGATACGACGACCTGACGTACCTGATCGAGGCCCCGACGAGCGGCGGGACGGTCGAGGACCTGGTCACAGTCTCGGGTGAGGTGAACGGAGAGTTCACCCTGGATGGCGACGTCTTCCTGGCGGGCGAGGTGAGCGACCCCGTTCTGGTGGTCACGAGGGTCTTCGAAGGTCAGGATCTGGGCGAGCTGCCTCCCGCGTTCAGTTATCGGTCTCTCCGAATGGGGACACGGGCCAATCACCCGTACTACCTGGAGAAGATCACCATCGGATGCACCGGAACCCAGTTGATGGTCAACGATGTGGTGCGAATCGACACTCTGACCGGAGATGGGCCTTCCACCGTCTGGTCGAGGGCAAGCGAGGGCTAAGAGCGCGCGCAATTAGGTGGTCATCGGGTGTTCCATCGGTCGGCCCAGTCGAAGAGTTTGATGGTGAGGATGAGGGCGATGGCGAGGGCGAGGGCTGCGAGCCGGTGGATGATGCGCCGGTCAGTGTTGCGGCGGAGCTGCCCGTAGTTCGAA
>JAHJML010000050.1 GCA_018821365.1 Actinomycetota bacterium
CAGTTCGTCGTCGCCGTCGCCACCGAGGATGGTGTCGTTGCCCGCCCCGCCGGCGAGCCAGTCGTCTCCGGTGGCTCCGTCGATCGTGTCATCGCCCGGCCCTCCGTCGGCGGTGTCGTCACCGTTTCCGGCGTCGATGGCATCGATGCCGTCCCCGCCGGAGACCTCGTCGTCGCCCTCCCCCGCCGAGATCGCATCGTCACCATCACCACCCCACAGGTGGTCGGCGTCGTCGCCGCCATCCATCTGGTCGGACCCGTCGCCGCCGTCGAGGTGGTCCCGGCCGCCTCCGCCGGAGAGCGAGTCGTCGCCCACACCACCGTCGAGCACGTCCGCATCGGCGCCGCCCGCCAGGGTGTCGTTGCCGGGCCCGCCGAGCAACTCGTCGTCTCCGTCTCCGCCTATGAGTCGATCATCGTCGAGATCGCCCGCGATTCGATCATCACCATCCGCCCCGGCAATGACATCGGATCCGGCTCCACCGCTGATCACGTCAGATCCTTCTCCGCCGCTGATCGTGTCGGCGCCGCTTCCTCCCACGATGGTGTCGTCGCCGAACTGGCCCCGGATCACATCGTTGCCGATTCCGCCGGTGATGGTGTCCGCACCGAATCCGCCGGCGAGGTCGTCGTCGCCGGGCCCTCCGTCGAGGAGGTCGTTGCCGTCGAGGCCTCGCAGTCGATCCCGGCCGGCCTCACCGTAGAGGAGGTCGTTGCCGGTGCCGCCCATCAGCGTGTCGGTGCCGTCACCGCCGAGGACGAGATCGTCACCAGCGCCCGCATCGACCCGATCCCGGCCTCCGCCGGCACAGATGGTGTCGTTTCCTCCCCGGGCGTCGATGACATCGCGGCCGTCCAGTGAGACGATCACGTCGTCGCCATCGGTGCCGGTGATGAAGTCCACCGAGTCGGTCCCCACGATGGTGGGAGGCTTGCCGTTGCAGGTGAGGACTGGTGCGTCGGTGGTGGCGTGGATCCACCCCAGCAGCGGCCCGGTCTCGGTGTAGACGCCGGGGTAGTCGGGGAGTCCGCAACCGAGGCCCCACGATGCGATACCGGCCTGTATCCAGCCGCTGCCGTCGGCGACCACCAGGGGACCACCCTCGTCGCCGTCACAGGCGTCGGCGCCGCCGGTGTCCAACTCCCCGGCGCACAGCATGAAGCGCCCGTCGTAGGCGGCCCCGTAGGTCTCCAGGCAGAGGCCGTCGCCGATGACCGTGACCTCGACCTGATGGAGGCGGGGCGGGTGGCGGACCTCGGTGTTGGTGTCGCCCCACCCGGTGATCATCGCCACCGAGCCCTCGGGAGGTTGTCGCTCGGCGCGAGGGAACGTCACCGGTGTGACCGTGACGGGTGTCTCCAACCGGAGCAGCGCCGCGTCGTGCAGCCTGCCGGCGGCGGAGTAGCGAGGGTGGATGACGGTCTCGGCGACGCCCACCCGTTGCCCGTCGGAGCCGGTGAGGTCGTGGCGGCCGGCGACGACATCCAGTTGGGAGGCGGCCACCCCCTGGACACAGGATGCCGCGGTCAGCACCCAATCAGGGGCGACGACCGAGCCTCCGCAGCGGGCGCCGTGCCACGCATTGGCGGTGTGGCGGTCGACGATCGCCACCACGAACGGGTAGGCGCCGGGTGTGGCTTCGGTGCCACCGATGATGCGTGCCGGGGGAAGATCCTCACCGCGATCGGTGGCGGAAGCCGCCGTGGCCGATGCAGCGAGCGTCACACATGCGGCGGCGATCGAGATGATTCGATGGCGTGTGCGCATGGCTCCTTCTCGGAATCGAGGACGGACCAAGTATCCGGATGAGGAGGCGCCATGCCTAGACCCTTGACAGCCGCCGAAGGCTGCCGATCCTCCAGATTCAGGGATGCCATGCCGATGGATGGCCCATGGATTCGACGCACTGGCACGCCTGGGGGAGGTACCTGGCCGCCGGTGTCGGCGCGGCGGTGATCTCCCTGTTCGCCTTCGTGCTGAGAAGCCCGGTCCCGATCTTCGATTGGGTAGACCTCGGGGTCCACGAACTCGGCCACATGATCGCCATGGGCAGCCCGCGGATGCTCCACTTCCTGGCGGGGTCGCTGCTGCAGGTGGCGTTCCCGGCCGGGCTGGCGATCTACTTCGGGTGGCGGCAGAAGGACCGGTCCGGGGCCGGCTTCTGTATGGCGTGGGCCGGAACCTCGGCATGGGACGTCAGCGTCTACGTCGCAGACGCCCCGATCCAGGCGCTTCCCCTCATTGGTGGCGGGACCCACGACTGGGCGTATCTGCTGGGACCGCAGGGATGGAACGCCATGGATCGGGCCGGGTCGATCGCCGGCTTCGTCGACTTCCTGGGGATGACCGCTGCCGTCGCCGGCATCTCGGTGGCGGTGTGGCCGGCGATCCGCCATGCGGCCCAACGGGTCCGCTCGCCGGAGGCGGCGGCGATCCCGTGCGAGGTGCCGATCCGGGAGCCGCGTGCCGGCACCGATGCCGATCCGCTGGCCGTCGTGCCCGCCGGTGCGTTCCCCTCCCAGCCCGAACTGGTGCCCGATCAGGACGCCGATCCCGATCCCTGGCTGGTGGCCTCACAGTTGCCGTTCTTCCACGAGCGATCCCCGAACGGCTCGCCCTAGGCTCCTCCCGTGAGAAGAATCCTCTTGCTGTCGGTCGCCACTGCTCTGGCAGCGCTGGCGCTGCCGGCGGGGGCCGGAGCTCCGGTGCCGGCCGACCTGCCGGCGGTCGAGCGGACGGTGTGGAGACCGCCGCCGGGGACGACCTGGCAGTGGCAACTGACCGGCGACATCGACACCTCGCTCGACGTCGTGATGTACGACGTCGACCTCTTCGATACCCCGGCCTCGGTGATCGAGGCCCTCCATCGAGACGGCCGGATCGTGGTCTGCTACTTCTCTGCAGGCTCGTGGGAGGATTGGCGCCCCGACGCCGGGAGCTTCCCGCCCCGGGTGATCGGTGCCCGCAACGGCTGGCCCGGGGAGCGGTGGCTCGACATTCGCCGTCTCCGGGTGCTGGGTCCGATCCTGGAGCATCGCCTCGACGTGGCCGTCGCCAAGGGGTGCGACGGGGTGGAACCGGACAACGTCGACGGGTACACCAACCGCACCGGATTTCCGCTCACCGAACGGCAGCAACGCCGGTTCAACCGTTGGCTGGCGGCGGCGGCCCACGGCCGCGGGCTCTCGGTCGGCCTCAAGAACGACCTGGAACAGGTGGCGGTGCTGGTCGACCGTTTCGACTGGGCGCTCGACGAGCAGTGCTTCCAGTACCACGAGTGCGAACTGCTGCTGCCGTTCATCGAGCAGGGCAAGGCCGTGTTCGGCGTCGAGTACCGGGGGCGCCCTTCCGGGTTCTGTCCGGAGGCCCGCCGTCTGGGGTTCTCGTGGCTCAAGAAGCGCCTCGACCTGGGCGCCTGGGTGCGCTCCTGCTGATCAGCCGTCGCCCTCCGAGTTGCGGGCGGTGAGCACGATCACGGCCCCGATGGCGATCAGCGTCACCGGCCACAACCGGAGTGGTCTGATGTCCCAGACCCCCGAGAGGTCGAGCAGGTAGCCGACCCCGAACAGCACGAAGACCAGTCCGAACACGAAGGTGCCGGGGTGTTCCTTCATCTGCGCACCTCCACCTTTCCGATGGCGACATCGAGTCTCAGGATCAACGCTCCCTCGGGGCCGGCGGTCTCGATGTCGGAGTCGAACCCGCCGTCGGCCTCGCCGAACACCCTGGTCTCGCCGATGCCGGTGTGTGCCTCGATGCGGATCGGAATCCCTTCGGGAACGTAGACGATGAGTTCGCCGATGGCGACACTGGCCTCGATGATCCTCCCATCGAGGTCGGCGATGGCTCCTCGCAGGTCGAGCGTCATCGACCCGACGCCCCACCGGTACTCGTCCTCAACGGTGGCCGCCGGGTGGTGCCGCTGTTCGCCGATGCCGCCGGTGAGTGGAATGTCGGCTAGGACCATGATGGCACTCGACAAGGACAGCAGGACCGCCAGCACGATCCCAAAGGCGATCAGGCCGCCGTGGGCTCCTCGGTGGGCTCCGAGCATCAGGGCGACACCCACGACGATGAGCGCTCCGGCCAAGATTCCCCGCCACGGGACATCGGCCCATCCGGCCGCTTCGATCAGCCAGGACAACCCGATCATCATCATGATGGCTCCGGCCACGATCTGACCGACCCCGATGCTGCGGTGCCTCGATGTGATCGCCGGATCGGCGCTCTGCGAGAGCGGGTCCTGGATCATCGGGTTGCTCCGTAGAAGATCAGGGCGGCGCCGGCGCCGACGACCGCCAGTGGCCAGAAGATCCCGGCGAGGGCCGGGATGGCGATCCGGGTGAGCAACCCGACGCCGATCGCAACCAGGGCGATGCCGACGACCATGCGGGCCGTGCCGGATGCCGGTGCCGGTCTGGTCGGGGAGGAGTCGTCCCGCCTCTCGTCGGGACGATTCGGCTCCTCGGGGATCACGATCCAGCCGATCAGGTAGGCGAGGATCCCTCCGCCGCCGGCGAATGCGAGGACCACGAGACCGAGCCTCACCAGCACCGGATCGATGTTCAGGTGCCCGGCGAGGCCGCCGGTGACGCCGGCGATCACGCGATCGTCCCGGCTCCGATAGAGCCGTGCTGACGTGGTGTTGGGTGGTGTTGTCATGTCCCCGCCAACGTATCGGCTCGGCGGAATCCTGCATCCCCCTGGAGAGGGATTCCCGTCATGCCCGATCGGGGGATTGGGGCGGGTACCGGCGGGTATAGCCTGGCTGGATGCCCGGTTCCTTCAACTCGGGGATTGGTCGTGCGATCGACCCTCGCTACCCGTCGAACCTCTTCGTCCTCATCGCCGCACCTCTGGCCGGGGTGGCCTGGATGACATGGAAACTGGCGTCGGAGGGTGACTGGAGCATCGCTCTCGCCGGGGCACTGATGGCCGCCATCGCCACCTTCCTCGCCTGGGCGATCGCCCGGGAACTCGACCCCGACCGGCCATGGACGGCCGGGGTGGCGGCCGTGCTGGCCGCCGCCGTGATCGGCGCCGGGGCCCCGTCGCTCCTCGTGTCGGGTGCGATCCTGCTGGCGGTGCGGATCACCGTTCGCAGCACCGGCCTGGCTCCCCGAATGACCGACCTGGTCGTCGTGGCCGGTTTCGGCGCCGTGGTGGGAACCAGCGGCCCCGGGTTGGCGGCGGGGGCCCTGCTCGGCGCGGTGCTGGTCATCGACCGGTTCCTCCCCGGAGGCGCCGCCGCCGCCTCGCTGCCGATCGGCG
>JAHJML010000007.1 GCA_018821365.1 Actinomycetota bacterium
GGTCGTAGTGGGACACCGAAGCCATCGCCACCCATTCGCCGGCCGGTTCCCTCAGCAGGTACATCGACACGTCGCTGTTGATGAACAGGTACCGGCCAAACGACAGCCCCCAGGAGATCCCGTTGCCGGAGTCCACCATCGTCGCCAGACGCTGCACGGCGGTGGCCTCCTCCCCCGCCACCACCGGCACCCGTAACCGGAACCAGACCGTGGCGGCTCCGGGAGCATCGACCGCCCCCGACACCAGGCGGGTCTGCAGCGAATCCCCGAACCACGTGTATGGCGCGAACGCAAAGGGAGTGTCCTCCAGATGCTCCGGCCCCGGCGGCGCCTCCGGCAATGGGTCGGGCGGCTCGGGATAGGAGAGAGGATCCCGGTGCCGGATCGCCCACACCCTCCCCAGCATCACCGGGCCGTCCCGATCCTCCACCGTCGACTCGATCAGAGTGACCCGCCTCCCGGGACGCACCACCGCCGCCCCGGCCCGCAGCGGCCGATGTGGGATCGGGCGGAGGATCTCGGCGGTCACCCGCCACACCCCCATCGTCGGCGGCATCACCCCCTCGGCAGCGCGCACCAGCAGCGCCAGGGATGGTCCGCCGTGCTGGGCCTCGGGGCCCCATGGGCTCCTGGTCAGGTCGGTCGGTACCAGCCAGTCGCCGTCGGCATGGAAGTGGGCGTCGGTCACGGCACCGGCTACGCCACCGCTACGGACAAGATTTCTCGACCTCGCCGTCGCAGTCGTCGACACCCGAGCCGCCGTTCAGGACGTCGTACCCGCCGCCGAGCAGCGTGTCGGCCCCCGTCTCGCCGAAGAGGAAGTCGTCGCCGCCCCGCCCCTTGAGGACGTCGCCGCCCTTGTAGCCGTACAGCCAGTTGCGGTTCCCGTCGCCGATGAGGATGTCGTTGTACACCGACCCGATGACCACTTCGACCTCGAAGATCAGCGATCCGATCAGTGCTCCGGGCGCCCAACTGTCATAGTGGCCGGTGGAGAGGTCCACCCGCATCCGGACCGGGGCGCTCGAGAAGCTGACCGTGTCCTTACCGCTGCCGCCGAAGATGTCGTTGTCGCCAGCGTCGAGGATCCAGACGTAGTCGTGGCCCTTGCCACCCTCGACGGTGCCACCGGTCCCGGTGCCGGGATCGAAGACATCGTTGCCGGGCCCACCGGAGAGCAGATCACCGCCGGAGCCGCCCTCGATGGAGTCGTGCCCGGCTTCGCCGTAGATGAAGTCCACTCCGGACCCGCCCCAGATGAGGTCGTCACCGTCGCCGCCGCAGATGGTGTCGTCGCCGCCGAAGCCCTTGATCCGGTCGTTGCCGCCGAAGCCGTGGATCACATCGGCGTTGCCCGTCCCGTGGATGACGTTGTTGCCGGCGGTGCCGTAGTGCGTCACGGCCTTGCCGCCACAGAAGGCGGAGACTCGCGTAGACTCCTCGGCGGCCGACGGGGCCGCTAACGAGCCCACCAGCAGCAGGACCACCGGAGCCATAATCCGGATCGACTTCATGAGAACCTCCGGTTCGGTGACTTCCTGATCTTCGGCCGCAGCGACCGATTTCGTTAGGGCCAATCGGCCCATACCCTATCGTCGGCTGATGCGCGTACCCCGCTACGACGGCTGCGGTCTGGTCAACCTGGCCGGCGAGATCGAGCATCGACTGATCGGCTCCTCGCCGTCACCCCGGCTCGATCCAGCCATCCGGGGGGTGATCCCCCCGGCCGACAGCTACATCCTGGTCCTGATCGACGGCCTGGGAGCCGGCCAACTCGGCCATCCGGCGGCCCGTCCCCTCGCCGCCGCCCAATTGGCGACCGTCGACGCCCCGTTCCCCACCCAGACGTCGGTCGTCACCTCGACGCTCGCCACCGGGCTCCCGCCGTCTCGGCACGGCCTGATCGCCTACCAGTTGATGCTGCCGCCCCACGGCATCGTCAACACCCTCTACTGGTTCGCCGTAGGAGCGGCCGAGATGCTCGACGACGATCCGGCAGCCTTCCTGCCTTCGCCCAACACCGCCGAGCGCCTGGCGGCGGCCGGGCGGCGGGTCATCGTCGTCGAGCCGTCCGCCCTGGTCGGCTCCCCGATCGATCGCGTCCTCTACCGAGGCGCCTCGATGCGCGGGGCGGCCGGCGAAGAGGAGGCGGTGGCCGCCGCCATCGAGGAGGCGGCCACGCCGGGGAGGCTGGTGGTGGTCTACTTCCCCCACGTCGACGCCGCCGCCCACCTGGCCGGACAGGGGTCCGACGTCTATGCGGCCGCCCTCGAGACCGTGGGGAGGGCCTGGACCGCCCTCGCCGAGGGGCTTCCCCCGGGAGCGGCCCTCATCGGGACTGCCGACCACGGCCACGTCGATGTGCTCCCCCACCACCACATCCCCGTCGGGTCGGCACCCGGCGTGTCGATCGGTGGCGACTCCCGGGTGCTCCACCTCCACGGCCCGCTCGGCACCATCGAACGGCTCACCGATGGGCTACCCGGAACCCTGCTGCCCCGGTCGGAGGCGGGTCTGCTGTGGGGGCCGGGCCCATTCCATCCCGAGTTCGAGCGAAGAGCACCCAATGCATTGCTCTTCGCCGACGACGGTTTCGCCTTCCTGTTCGAGGGCGACGACCAAACGATGGCAGGCCACCACGGCGGCCTCACCGCCGCCGAGGTCGAGGTCCCGGTGCTGGTCGGCACCCGCCCGCTCACGTAACCCGCCGACCCCGGTACCTTGCTACCGAACATGATGCGAGAACGCTTCCCCCTCGTGCGCCCCCTGGTGGCCGCCGTCACACTGCTCGGCGGCCTGCTCGGGGCTGCCGCCTTGCTGTCCGACCGGGTCCCGGTCTGGCTCGGCATTGCCCGCAGCCGGGTCGATGCCCCCGACTGGTTCCCGTGGGCGCTCGACGACACCAACTTCCACCTGGCCCTGTGGTTCGGGCTGACGCTGCTGGCCACCCTGGCGGTGCGCACCACCAGGGCGAGGCTGTTGGTGGGCGCGACCGCAGCCGTAGTCGGTCCGGTGGTCGAATACCTCCAACTCAAGTGGACGTTCACCCGCCAGTTCGAGATGTCGGATGTGATGGCCAACACCCGGGGGGTCTACCTCGGCCTCCTGGTCGGCCTGGTGGCCGGAGCGGTGGCCGACGCCCTCGAGGCCCGCCGCAGTCCCGCCGCTCCCGACGGGGCCTGATCCACCCGTCGCCCGGCCTCCCGGCCCGTTACCGTTCGACCCGACAGGGAGGGGCAGATGTCCGAACGCACGAAGTTCAGTGAGGCACTCGACTATCACGCCCGGGGCCGCCCCGGAAAGACGGAGGTGCGGCCCACCAAACCCACCGCCACCCAGAGCGACCTGAGCCTGGCCTACACCCCCGGGGTCGCCGAACCGTGCCTCGAGATCGCCGCCGACGCCGAGAACGGCTTCCTGTACACCAACCGGGGCAACCTGGTCGCCGTCGTCAGCAACGGCACCGCCGTGCTCGGCCTCGGTGACATCGGCCCCCTCGCCGGCAAGCCCGTCATGGAAGGCAAGGCCGTGCTCTTCAAGCGGTTCGCCGACATCGACGTGTTCGATCTGGAGATCGACGCCTCCGACCCTGCCGATGTGATCCGGTTCTGCGAGATGCTTGCCCCCACCGTCGGCGGCATCAACCTGGAGGACATCAAGGCACCCGAGTGCTTCGAGATCGAACGGGCCCTGCTCGACCGCCTCGACATCCCGGTGTTCCACGACGATCAGCACGGAACGGCCATCATCGCCGGCGCCGCACTCATCAACGCTCTCGAGATCACCGGGCGCCGCATCGAGGAGACGGTTTTCGTCTTCAGCGGTGCCGGTGCCGCCGGCATCGCCACCGCCAAGTTCTTCATCGAACTCGGGGCGGTCCGGGAGAACGTGATCATGGTCGACAGCCGCGGCGTCGTCCGCGCCGACCGGGGTGACGACCTGCCCTCCTACAAGGCCGATCTCGCCACCGGTCGGGATTGCCGGACGCTGGCCGAAGCGCTCGCAGGCGCCGACGTGTTCGTCGGGGTGTCGCTCAAGGGTCTGGTCACCCAGGACATGATCCGGGCGATGGCGCCCGACCCGATCGTGTTCGCCCTCGCCAACCCGGACCCCGAGATCTCCTACGACGAGGCGGTTGCCGCCCGGCCCGATGGGATCGTGGCCACCGGGCGCAGCGACTTCCCCAACCAGGTCAACAACGTGCTCGGGTTCCCCTTCATCTTCCGGGGCGCCCTCGACGTGCGAGCCCGCACCATTACCGACGGCATGAAGATGGCGGCCGCCCGCGCCCTCGCCGCCCTCGCCAGGGAGCCGGTCGGGGACTCGGTGCTCAAGAACTACGGCCTCGAGTCGCTGTCGTTCGGGCGGGAGTACCTGATCCCCAAGCCCTTCGACCCCAGGGTGCTGTGGCACGTCGCCCCGGCGGTGGCGGCCGCCGCCACCGCCGATGGAGTCGCCCGCAGGCCGATCGACGACATCGAGGAGTACCGCAATCTGCTCCGCTCCCGCTTCCAGGCAACCTACGGACTGCTACATCCGGTCACTCTCAAGGCGAGGGCCAACCCGCTCCGGGTGGTCTTCCCCCACGCCGCCGACATCCGGTTGGTGCGAGCCGCCCGCCGCATCCTCGACGAGGGGATCGGTTCGCCCGTGCTGCTGGGGAACGTCGCGGAGATCGAGGGTCTCGCCGGCCAGGTGGGGATCGATCTGGACGGCATCGACCTGCTGAATCCGCGGGCGGCTCACCAGGTTCGGGAGGGGTACGCCGCCGAGTTGTTCCGGATTCGCAGTCGCAAGGGGGTCACCCCGGACGACGCTGCCCGACTCGTCCAACAGCGTGCCTACTTCGCGGCGATGATGCTGCAGCGAGGCGATGCCGACGCGGTGCTGGGCGGCCTGAACTCCTACTACGCCGAGACCCTGCGGCCCGCCCTCGAGCTGCTGCCCCTCGAAGAGGGGCGCAGCATCGTCAGCGGCATCTATGTGGCGGTGATCGGGGGCAGGTCCTACTTCCTGGCCGATTGCGCGGTGAACATCTCCCCCGATGCCGGGCAACTCGCCGAGATCGCCTGCTCGGCGGCCACCACCGCCAGGGACTACTTCAACGTGGAGCCGCGGGTGGCGATGATCTCCTACAGCAACTTCGGCAGTGCCGGTGGTCCCGAAGTCGAACTCGTGCAGCGAGCCGTAGCGATCTGCCGGGAGCGAGCACCGGATTTGCTCATCGACGGCGAGATGCAGGCGGACACGGCGGTGGACGCCGGGTTGCTGGCCGACCGCCACCCGTTCAACCTCCTCGGCAGGGAGGCCAACGTGCTGGTGTTCCCCACCCTGACGGCCGCCAACGCCGCCTACAAACTGCTCAACCGCCTCGGCGGGGCCTCGGTGATCGGCCCGATCCTCACCGGCCTCAGCAGGTCGGTCCACGTGGCGCAACGGGACGCCGAAGTGGGGGACATCGTCAACCTGGCGGCCATCGCGGTCCTCGACGCCCAGTTCAAACAGCGACGCTGAGCGGCGTCCACCTCGCTCCTCTCTAGATTCCTCTTGCCACCTGAACTTTCAGCATCTACTATATGTACTGAAATGAATGAACATGACACCCCCATCATGGATTGGTTCGACGAGCGTCACTTCGCCGAAGACGTCGGTCTGCTCTTCGACGTCTTGGGCAACGATCGGATGGCCGGGCGGGTGTGGGGCCTGATGGTCATCGCAGAAGACGACGAGCTGTCATCCGCTGATCTCGCAGAGCGACTCCGGGCCAGCAGCGGTTCCATCAGCGCCGCCACGCGGATGCTGATGGGCCTCGGCCTTCTCGAACCGGTGCGCAGGCCCGGAGACCGCAAGTCCTGGTTCCGAGTGCGATCCGGGGGCATGGCGAGACTGACCGCCCAACGTCAAATGGTCATCACGCAGGCCCGCCGGATGGCGGAACGGGGCATCGAGGAATTCGGCGATCGCCCCGCCGCGCTCCCCCGCCTCGAGGAGTGGCGGGACATCTACGCCTTCTGGGAACGCGAACTGCCCCCCCTCATGGACAAGTACGAAGACATGCTGCGCCGGCAGCGCGGCAGCGCGGGGTGATCGAACATGGTGATCCAACTCGAAGGAGTAACCAAGCGATTCGGAACGGAGGCCATGCCCGTCAAGGCCTTGCGCGACATCGACCTCCACGTGGAGGCGGGCGAGTTCGTGGTGGTCCTCGGCCCCTCGGGGAGTGGCAAGACAACCATGCTCAACCTGATCGGAGCGCTCGACACCGCTACGACCGGGCGCATCGTGGTCAGTGGTGTGGATATCAGCGAGGCGAGCCGCAGAGAGCTGTTCGGCTTTCGGCGCCGCTCGGTGAGCTTCATCTTCCAGTCCTTCAACATCTTCCCCGGCTTGACTGCGGTCGAGAACGTCCAGTTCGGCATCGACATCGCCGCCAACGACGGCATCGAAGCCATCGACGTGCTCGCCAGCGTCGGCCTGGGAGATCGAGCGGACCGATTCCCACACGAACTCTCGGGCGGCGAGCAGCAGCGGGTGGCCATCGCCAGAGCGCTGGCCACCGGCAACCCCATCCTGCTAGCGGACGAGCCCACCGGAGAACTCGACTTCACTACCGGCGTGCAGATCCTGCGCCTCTTGATGGAACAGGCGAGCGACGGCCGGGCCGTCCTGGTGGTGACCCACAACCGCGAGATCTCGCGAATCGCCGACCGAGTCGTCGAGTTGAGCAGCGGGGCCATCGTCTCCGACGGCCCCCCCGAGGGTGGGCCGGCCGACGTGGCCGATCTGCACTGGTAGGACGCCGCCATGTACCTCTCCACACTCCTGCTCCGCTGGTCGTGGCGCGACCTCCGCACCAACTGGGTCAAGGTGCTGGCGATCGCATCCGTGATCGCTCTCGGCACCGGCACCTATGCCGGGCTCACCAGCAGCGCCCGGTGGCGCACCCTGTCTAATGAGGCGTCCTTTGGGCTCCTGAACGTCCACGACATCCGCATCGAGCTCGCCGAAGGCAGTGTCGTCCCCGACGGCGGACTGGAAGCCGCCGTCCGCTCGATCGACCACTCCTCATGGGTGAGGGACGTCGAGGAACGCCGCGTCCTCGAGTTGCTGGTCGACGCCGGCACGGAGGATCTCGACATCCTGGTGCCCGGCCTGATGGTGGGCGCCGACCCGGCCGCCACCGTGGATGCCCTGTACAACGACGGTGGCCGCGACCTGACCGGCGCCGACGCCGGCGAGGACGTCGTCCTCCTCCAGCATTCGTTCGCCAACTACTACGAACTCCCGGACGAAGGCACGATCACCATCAGCGGCGGGCGCA
>JAHJML010000051.1 GCA_018821365.1 Actinomycetota bacterium
ACGCCAGATCCTCTCCGATCTCCACTACTTCGAAATGGGTCGGGATGTCAAGGGCTCCGACAAGGCGATCGCGGCGATCCGTTGGCGGGTCGAGGTGTTCGAACCCCTCCTCGCCAGGATCAGGGCGCTGGAGGATCGCCGTACCGAGGATCCGGTGCAGGCCTACACCGATTTCCTCCACCACCGCTATCTGATGTCGGCCGATGCGTGCTGTGACATCTCCACCGACGAGGCGTTCGAGGCGTGGGTGGCCGCCGATCAGCCGGGGTACCCACTCTCCTGACCTCAAGCCCGGGCCGCGGGGCGCCGATGGCTCAGGAATGTCGACCGTCCGTGCCGTCACGCCCCTCGATGACCACCGTGTCGTCGCGCCCCACCTGCCCCCACTGGCAGTGGTGCCCGCCGCCGACACGCCGACGCTCCCCTCGTCGGTCGAGCCGGCCAGCCGGCTCCCCAGGGAGTGGGTGGAGGTGCACGGCGTGGAGGTGGACGGGGACACCATCGACACGCTGCTCATCGGGCCCAACGGCTTGTTCGCCGTCCACTTCGACGAGGACCCCCGCCCCGCCGCGGTGCGTCCCGGGTTCGGACTGATCCGGGCGGGCACCCGGGAGCCCAACCCGGTCAAGCGCGCCCTTGGCAACGCCGAGGCCCTGCGGAAGCGGCTGGCGCATCTGCCGGGCGATCTCTTCCCGTACCCGGTCCTCGTGACCGCCACCACCGGAGAAGCCGGGCATCGGCTCGGCAGGCTGCTGGTTGTGCGGCCCGGCCGCCTCGCCGAGGCGCTGTGGCGCCACGTCAGCAGGCCCCTGCGACGTTCCGAGCGCGATGCCGTGCGGGAGGCCCTGGTGGGGATGTCCTCCTCGCGCTAGTGGCCGCCGCGGCGGACCCCGCCGTACTTCATGCGAGTGTCCTCCATCCTGGCCACCCCGGCCTCCGGATCGGATTGGAAGCCGCAGTCCACCACCTCGCCCAGCATCAACGAGTGGGTCCCACAGTCGACGGCCTTCCACAACCGGCAGTCGAGATAGGCCACCGCCTCTTCGAAGATCGGGGCTCCGGTGGCGCCGGTGCGGATCGGCCGCCCGTTGAGGCTCATCCCCTCCTTGACGGCCGGCTTGGAGAACTTGACGAAGGTCCGGGTGTCCTCCCTCGACCACAGGTTGACGGTGAACGCCCCGCCGTTGCTGATCAGGTCATGAGTGAGGGCCTTCTTGTCCACGCCCACCGCCACCAGCACCGGTTCCATGGCCGCCTGCGTCACCCAGGAGGCGGTCATGGCGTTCCAGCGGTCGCCATCCCGGCTCCCGATGAGGCAGAGAACGTTGGGGATCTTCCACAGCACCTTGTTGACGATCTCGTCGGTCCGGTCGGGTTCCACGGGCACCTCCTCGAAGGTTCGGGAGCGTAACCCCCTCCGGGCGGATAACCTGTGGCCTGTGCGAATGCTGATCGCCACCGCAGGTGTGCTGAGCCCGGGCCCGGTGGCCGAATTCGCTGCCCGCCTCGTCGACCGCGGCAGCGAGGTCGCCGTCATCACCGTCATCGAGGTGCCCCGTTCGTTCCTGGACACCATCCGCTCCGAGCAATGGCATCCGCTCACGGAGCGATCCACCGACTGGACCGAAGAGGAAGACGCCGTCATCGACCGCTACGTCACCGAGCGCGGCCAGCGGATCACCGAACCGGTCCTGGCGGCGCTGCGGGCCAAGGGACTCGACCCCTCGGTCCGGTACGTCGAGGGCGAGGATCCCGCCTCCACCATCATCGCTCAGGCCGATAAGATGAACGCAGACGTCGTAGTGGTCGGCGCCACCCGCCACCTGTTCGACGATTGGGAGAGCGTCTCGGCACGGGTCATCCGCGACCTGCAGCGGCCGGTGCTGGTGGTCCCCGCCCTCGGGAGGCCGGAACCCGAGACGGACGACGAGTGACGGCCGAGGCGGTCCGC
Source organism: Actinomycetota bacterium (assembly GCA_018821365.1). GTDB lineage: Bacteria > Actinomycetota > Acidimicrobiia > Spongiisociales > UBA11373 > JAHJML01. The sequence continues at coordinate 1,952 of JAHJML010000051.1, forward strand.
ACCCCCGACGGGCGCTTCGAAGGACTCCTCCCCTACCCGCCCCGCTACCTGGAGTGGGAGGGACTCCGCCTCCACTACCTCGACGAGGGGACCGGGCCACCGGTCGTCCTCTTCCACGGGGAGCCCACCTGGGCCTACCTGTATCGCAAGGTGGCGGCCGTCCTGATACCGGCCGGGTACCGGGTGATCGTCCCCGACCTCCCCGGGTTCGGCCGCAGCGACAAGCCGACCGACCCCGCCTTCTACAGCTACGACCACCACGTGGCCGCCATGACGGCGGTCGTCGAGCACCTCGACCTCGACGGCGCCACCGCGGTGGTGCAGGACTGGGGAGGCCCGATCGGCCTGCGCCTCGCCGTCGAGCACCCCGACTGGTTCTCCCGACTGTCGATCCTCAACACCGGCCTGTTCACCGGCCGGGAGAAGATGTCGGACGGGTTCCTGGCATGGCGGGCGTTCGCCGAGAAGGTCGACGACCTCCCGGTGGGGTCCATCATGAGCAGGTCGATGATCCGCCCCTGGGCCGACGAGGTGGTCGCCGCCTACGAGGCACCCTTCCCGGGACCCGAGTACAAGGTGGGGGCTCACCGCTTCCCGCTGATCGTCCCGATGACCCCCGATGATCCGGGAGCCGCCGCCATGACCGCGGTGCTGGCACGACTCGGTTCCTGGAACCGCCCCGCCCAGGTGCTCTTCTCCACCGCCGACCCCATCTTCACGACCTGGGTCGGCGCCCGCCTGGCGGCCCACATCCCCGGGGCGGGCGACCTGGAGACGATCGACAACGCCGGCCACTTCCTCCAGGAGGACGCCGGCGAAGAAGTCGGCGCCGCCATCGCAGCGTTCCTCACGTCGACCGACTGAAGGCGGGGCACGTTGGGGTGATGATTCATGAGCACATCCCTCCAACAGTGCTCTCCCCCGGTACGGGGGAGATGCCCGCAGGGCAGAGGGGGACGGCCAGAACCCTGGTGACGCGTCACGCCCGAACCAGTAGCCCCCCTCTGGCCCCGGCCTACCCGGCCGGGCCCATCTCCCCCGCTTCGCGGGAGAGAGCAAGAACCGCGCCGGATCGCCCTTGGCAGGGCGCCTTCTCATCCCACCATGAGGGCGGGATGGGACGCGTCACCCCGCAGCCCCGTCTCCCCTCCGGCTCAGCGCAAGCCGCGGATGAACGGCCGCGACAGCGCCGCCGGTTGGCGGAACTGCTTGGTGATGGCGTACATCACGACCAGCGTCAGCACGTAGGGCAGCGCGGCCAGCAGTTGGGCGTTCAACTGGTACCCGAGCACCGGGAGGGCCAGGCGGAACGCATCGGCGAGGCCGAACAGGAACGATCCCAGCAGCACCCCTCCGAGCCGCCATCCCCCGAAGTAGACGGCGGCGATGGCGATGAAGCCGCGGCCCCCCACCGCCCCGGTGTCGAAGGTGCCGACCTGGCCGAGCACCAGGAACGCCCCGCCGATCCCCGCCAGGACGCCCCCGTAGCAGATCGCCTGGCGGCGCCGTTTGTTGACGTCGATGCCCGACACGTCGGCCGCCTGCGGGTTCTCGCCGACGGCGCGCACCTCGAGACCCCATCGGGTCCGATACAGCAGCCACCAGGTCAGCGGGATCAGCGGATAGAGGAGGTAGGTGGGCCAGGTCTGCCCGAACAGCGCCGGGCCGATCAGAGGGATGTCGGAGAGCAGGGGGATCTCGATCACCGCGGCGCGCCGGGCCATCGGGTCGAGGATCCCGTTCAGGAACCCGGCGAGACCCAGCACGAGGACGTTGGCGGTCAGGCCGACCACGAACTGGTCGGCGGTGAGGCGGTGACTCATGTTGGCCTGGATCAGGGCCACGATCAGTCCGCCGGCGATCCCGGCCAGCAGGCCGAGGACCGTCGAATTGGTCATGTCGAACGCCACCGTTCCCGTGAAGGCGCCCGCCAGCAGCGACCCCTCGACGGAGATGTTGATGGTGCCGGCCTTCTCTGCCACCAGTTCACCGAGGGCGGCAAAGGCGAGGAAGCCGCCCAACCGCACCGCGCTGCCGTACATGGTGGGGCTGCTGAAGATGTCCCAGAGTGCTGCCAAGAACCCGCCCACGGCTATTCCTCCCCCGCCTGGGCCAGGGCCCGGCGGCGCTGGCGGATGAACTGGATCGCCGGCGGGATCAGCAAGGCGAGCACGAGCAGCGCCTGCACCACGTCGACGATCTTGCGATCGACCCCGGTGGCGGCCAGGAAGCCGCTCCCGGTGCGGAGGGCTGCAAACAGGATCGCCATCGGAATCGCCGCCAGCGGGCGGCTTCGTGCCAGCAGGGCGACCAGCAGACCTTGCCAGCCGAAGTTCTGGGCAAACCCCGACGTCACCCGGAAGCCCGACGATCCGCCCGCCAACATCACGGCCCCGGCCAGGCCGGCCAGGCCCCCGGACAGGCACAGGGCGGCGGCGCCGGTTCGGGTGGACGCCACCCCTACCTTCTGGGCGACGTTGGGGTTGTGACCCAGCATCCGGAGCCGGAATCCCCACACCGTCCTGACCAAACCGAAGGCGACCAGACCGGCCAACAGCAGGGCAAGGATGATCCCGATGTTGAACTCGTTGCCGAAGATGCGGATGACCGGGAGATGGATGTTGTCGGGCAACGCCGCGCTGGCCACCGCCCGGCTCGGCCGGTTCTGGTCCAGATCCCGCAGCAGCCAGTCGGTGGTGACGGCGAAGCCGCTCACCTGGAGTGCGACGAACACCAGCAGCAGCGTCGAGATGACCTCGGGGACGCCGCGCCGGAACCGCATCACCGCCGCCACACCGGCCCAGCCGCCACCGGCCACCACCGCCAGCGCCAGGCCCCCGATCAACAGCACCGGCCCGGGACCCGATAGCCGGGTCCCCACCCAGGCCATCGCCATCGCCCCCATCAGCAATTGGCCTTCCTGGCCGATGTTGAAGAAGCCGGCCTTGACGCCGATCACCATCCCAAGGGCAACCAGCAGCATCGGGGCCGCCACCACCAGGGTCTCCCCCCACCGTCCCGGCGCCAGGAAGGCGCCGTCCATGAGGGCGCCGAACACCCTGAGCCACGAGTTGCCGGTCAATGCGACGAGCGCGCCCGAGATCAGCACCGCCCCGCCCAGGCTGAGCACATAGAGGACGGCCATCTCCATCCCGGACCGGTTGCGAGCGGAGAGGGAAGGGAGGCTGCGGGTACGCGAGGTCATGCCGCATCCTCTCCGGCCGTCGAACCGCCGATCAGCAGACCGAGGCGCTCCATGTCCATGTCGGCTCGGGTCATCTCTCCGATGATCCGTCCCCGGTAGGCGACCAGGATCCGATCCGACAGGGCGGCGATCTCGCCGAGGTCGGTGGACAGGAGCAGCACCCCGATGCCCTCGTCGGCAGCGGCCCGCAGGCGGTTGCCGATGTATTCGATGGCGCCGACATCGAGGCCTCTGGTGGGCTGATGGGCAACCAGCACCTTGGGCCGGACCGACAGCGACCGGGCCAGCACCACGCGCTGCTGGTTCCCCCCCGACAACTCCCCGAGCGGGGTGTCGCACCCGGGGCAGTGGATGTCGAACTCCTCGATCAAGTCCCGGGCCCTCAGACGGATGGCATCGGCATCGAGGACGCCGTGCCGGGAGTACTCCTCGAGCGAGCCGAGCACCAGGTTCTCCGCCACCGACATCTCCGGGACGCAGCCGGAATGATGGCGATCGGCCGGGATCACCGAGATGCCGGCTCGGTGCATCGCCCCCGCCTTGCCGGAGTGGACCTCCGCCCCCTCCACCAGCACCTTGCCGCTGTTCAAGCGGATCAGGCTCGCCAGCGTCCTGGCCAGCGTCGTCTGCCCATTGCCCTCGACACCGGCCACCCCCACCACCTCGCCGGGGTACACGTCGAGCGAAAGTCCGTCGAGCATCACCCGTCCGTCACCGGCCTTGACCCTGGCATCGGTCACCTGGAGGACGGGCGGAAGCCCCCCATGTCCGTGCTCCTCGGTCTCGTCGATGATCCTGGTGTCGGCGAGGGTTCCGATGGCGGCGGCACCCACCCGCAGCGTCACGTCGCGGCCGACCATCTCCCTCGCCAGCGAGGGGGCATCGGCATCGGCGGTCGCCACCCGATCGACGACCTTCCCGTCCCGCATGATGGTGATCCGGTCGGTGGCCGCCAGCACCTCGTCCAACTTGTGGCTGACCAGGGCCACCGCCCAGCCCTCGCGACGGACCCCCTCGAGGAGCACCTCGAACAGCCGCTCGGACTCGGCCGGCGTCAGCACTGCGGTCGGCTCGTCGAGAATGATGATCCGCGGCTCGTGGCGCAGGCACTTGATGATCTCGACCCGCTGCCGGATGCCGGCGGACAGATCCCGGACGGGGGCATCCGGATCGACCTCCAGGCCGTATCGCTCCGTGATCTCGACGACCTTGGCGCGGGTGGCGCCGGGATCGAAGGCGCCCTTCTCACCGAGGGCGACGTTCTCCCACACCGTGAGGGCATCCACCAGGCTGTAGTGCTGATGAACCATCCCGATCCCGTGACGGGCCGCATCGAGAGGGTCGTAGATCTTGCACGACTCACCATCGAGGATCATCGAGCCGTGGTCCGGGAGCGCCAGGCCGATGACCATCTTCATGAGCGTCGACTTGCCGGCGCCGTTCTCCCCCAGGATGCCGTGGATCTCCCCGGCATGGAGGTCGAGGTCGACCCCATCGCACGCCACGACCTCCCCGTACCGCTTGGTCATGCGGCGCAGTTGGAGGAGGGCGGGTGGTCGCTCCTGGTGGTCTCCGGTCATGGCCGTCTGGGCTCCGATGTGTCTGTGGGTGCGGGGTGGTGGGCACCAAGCGGTGCCCACCACACGCACCTTCGTCTGTTGTGCTTCCTAGAAGCCGTACGCCGTGGAGAGGATCTCGTAGATCTTGTCTCCGAATTCGCCGGCGCCGATGCGGGCGTTGAAGTCCGTCAGCATCTGCACCTGCTCCGGGGTGGCGTCACAGAACACCGCGCCGACCTGAGGGTCGATGCCGACGGTGAAGTTGCGGACGCCGCCCTCGACGGCGGTGCCGGCCAGGATCTCGTCGAACAGCGGGGCCAGGTAGTCGCCTGCGTCGAACATGACCTCGAAGCTGTAGTCGAGATCGTCGCGCTCACAACCCTTGGACGAACCGGCCGTGTTGACGATCAGGCCGTCCTCGTTGGCGAGCGCCACGATCGGTTCGTGGGCCCCGCCGAGGAACGGATAGACCGCATCGGCACCTTCGGCCACCGCGTTGTTGTACGCCTCCGTGGCACCTGCGGTGTTGTTGAAGTCGTACGGGAAGGCTCCCGTCGGCACGTAGGTGACCGTGAAGGTCGGATCCACCTGCTGCAGCCCGAACTCGAAGCCCATGAAGGATTCGACCTCGAACGGCAGATCACAGCAGCCGATGAAGGCGACCGACTCGCCACCCGTCGCCTGCAGCAACAGACCGGCTGCGTATCCGGCCGAAATGTTCAGCTCGGCGCCGCTGTCGGCGCTGCGGAACAGGCCCGGCGTGTCCTGGTAACCAGAACCGCAGTTGCAGTACCAGAAGATGTCGCCGTAGGTGGTGAACAGGTCCTCGTTGTCGCGGGCCACCGCTTCGGAGCCGATGGCGATGATGTCGACGTTCTGCTCCGCCAGGTTCTCGAGTTCGGTCCGGGAATTCGCCGGATCGATCTTGTCGACGATGATCGGGGCTTCGAAGCCGTTGTCGGCCGAGACCTGCTCGACCTTCTCGACCATCGCCTGGTAGTAGGCGCCGTCATCGCGGGCGCCGTCGGTGGCCACCCCGATCAGGACCACACCGTCGCCGTTGAAGTCGGCGGGATGGGCCATCGGAGCCTCGGTCGTCGTCGGAGCCTCGGTGGTCGTCGGTGCGGCCGTAGCCTCGGTCGTCGTGGCCGCCTCGGTCGTCGTCGGTGCGGCCGTAGCCTCGGTCGTGGTGGCGGCGTCGTCGTCGCCGCATGCGGCTGCCATCAGCCCCAGCACGGCGACCAACGCCACCAGCTTGATAGCCATTCGTTGCATCGGTTGATTCCTCCCGATTTGGTTGCTGGGAACCCGGGCCACGGCTGTTGCCGGCCCGGCGGCTCCCAATCTCTTACTCGTGCTCGCTGTCGACGGATGTCTTCCCTCTGAACCCCCTGCTGAGTAGGCCTTCGAACTCCCGGCCACCGGGCCATCCATCGGCGGCCGGCGCTTCGATGCGTTGGTACGCATCATGAGCCGACCGTCCTCTGGCTCGCCCAGGCCTCCCGGGCGCGCTGCGGGCCGCCCGCCCTCCGGACCCGCCCGACCCTCTGCCAGGCCGCCGGCCCCTGATGACGGGCGACCTCCCGGAGCATGAGCTCCGCATTCTGGGCGGCAAACGCCTCGGCGATGCGGAGGTGAGCGGCCGCCGCACCGGCGATGGCGGTGGTGGGGTCGTCGCCCGCCTCCACGCCCAGCACCAGGGCGGCCGCTTCCTCGGTGCCCAACAGGGCATCGAGTACCCGCCCGTACACCTCCACCAGCACCGGGTTGTCGCAGGTGCCGGCGACCGAGGCGTGGAACTCCCGGTCGGCGATCATGAAGCCCTCGAGATCGGTCGGCGCCGGCCGCCTGGCCAGTGCCAGCGCCTCGGTCCGCTCCCGCATGGTCGCCCTCGCCGCCGCCATCTCGAACAGCACCATCTCCAGTACCTGGCGCGCCTCGAGCACCTCGCGGAGCGACCGTTTGCTGCCGTCGGGATGGGCGATCTCGGATTCGGGCAGCCGCGACGCTATGTAGGAGCGATTGCCGCGCCGCTCGATGACCCCCAGCGCCACCAGTCCCTGGATGGCCTCCCGCACCGAGGTCCGCGCCACCGAGAACTGATCGGCGAGCACCCGTTCGGCCGGCAGAGGAGACCCGGGCGGCAGTTCGCCACTGATGACCCGCCGATGGATGTCGTCTCGCACCTGTTCGGAGATCGTCGCCCGTTCGACGGGGCCGAAGGGGCGCTCGGTCGTCATGAGCCGGTCCCCCACTCCTCATCCCAGATCGGGTAGGTCCCCTGCCCGAAGGAGAACTCGACGGTGTTGCCGTCGGGGTCCTCGACGAAGCAGATGTAGCCGATCGGAGGCGACATTCGGGTGACCGGGTAGGTGAGGATGCCCTCCGCCTCGGCCATGGCAGCGGCCGCCTCGACCTCGGCGGCGCTGGTCATCTCGAAGCCGAGATGCGCATAGGGGCCGAGCACCGCCGGCGGAGCGTATTTGAACGGATCCCGCTCCGGGTCGAACTGGGACAGGGCCAGCACGAACGGGCAGGCGGCGTCGGCGGGGTCCGCCAGCCAGGCGCTCACCCCGAAGTCGTCGGCGAAGTGCTTGAGCAGCCGCAGCGGGGTATAGCGCTGATACCACTCGATCGACCGGTCCAGATCGCTGACTTGCAGGGCGAGGTGGGTCAGCCGGGAACGTCCCGGGTCGACACTCCGCCCTGCACCGCCGGTAGTCACCACTTCCCCACGGCTCCATCCTTCACAGGCACCAGTTCGTCGTGGTAGGTACGGCGCCAGTACACCAGGGTCTCGTCCTTGTGGATGCAGCAGTCGATCACCCTGGCCATCACCACCGCGCTGCCGTGGTACTGGCTCACCTGCTCGACCTCGCACACCATATGGGCGGCGGCCTCGGTGAGGAGCGGGGTCCCGTCCTCGGCGCGCTTCCACGCGAAGTCCCCGAAGGGGTCGGCGCTCTTGCCCCACGAGAACCCGATCGAGTAGTCGGTCTGGTCGGCGGCCAGCAGGTTGGCGCCGAAGGTCTGCCCGGGGACCATGAAGGGGTGCGACGATGCCGTGTTGCCGACGCACACCAGGACGGCCGGCGGTTCGGAGGCCACCGACGTCAGCGAGGTGATCGTCATCCCCCTGAGCACCCCGTCGGGATCCTCGAGGGTCAGCACCGCCACCGAGGCGGCCACCCGGCTCATCACCTCGACACAGGACTCGGAGAAGGCCTCTTCTTCCTTGGTCATGCTGTGTTTCCCTCCGATCCCTATGCGCCGTGGACGGCGGCGTAGAGGCGTTTGGTCATGGCGGTGGGATCCTTGGACCCGAACACGTTGCGCCCGAAGGCGATGCCGGATGCCCCGGCGGCGACGACCGCGGCGGCATAGGCCACGGCCTCGTCCTCGGTCTCCTTCTTGGGCCCGCCCAGGCAGAACACGGGCGCTTCGATGTTGGCGATCACCCCTGGGATGTCGGCCGGGTCGGCGGGCATCATCGTCTTGATGGCGTCCGCCCCGACCTCGACGCAGATCCGGGCGGCCTTGGAGATGTGCTCGGCATCCCACGGCACGGTCTTGGCCCACGATCCCGGGATCGACTCGACGATGACCGGCATCCCGATCTTCTCCGCCTCGTTGACGAGGGAGACCACCTTGCGCAGGCCGATGCCCTCGTCGTCGGCACCGGGGAAGGCCATGCAGACCACCGCATCGGCGCCGATCCTGGCGGCCATCTCGAGTTCGTACATCTGGGCGAAGTTGTCGCCCGACCCGTAGGCACCCAGCATCGTCGTCGTCCCATCGATCCGCAGGACCATCCCGCAACTCCGGAACGCTTCCGGGTAACGGCGGGCGATCTGCCACGAGACCAGGATCCCGTTGGGGCCGCCGGCGGCGACCTTCATGACGACATCGAGGTCTGGGCCGTCACCGGATGCGGTCTGCATGTCGATGGCCACCAGGAACCCGCGGCCGTCCTCTTCGATGAACCGTGAGGCGCGCCGGATCTTGGCCGCCCCGATCGCCGACGACATGTACTCCATGCTGATCTCCTTCAATCGATCCTGTTGGTTCTCTCGAGCCGCTCCACTGCCTCGTCTCCGAGAGCGATGAAGCGATCCAATCCTCTGCGGTACACCTCGAGCGGTTCGGGCTCGTAGGTGGTCACCTCCGGCATCGGCCAGTCCCCCGGTTGGCCCTCCCCGGGCCGGGGCCACCATCCCACGGCGGCACCGGCGCCGAGGGCGGCGCCGTAGGCGGCCATCTCGTCGCAGGCCGGCACGTCGATGGGCACCTCGAGCACCGCAGCCTTGATCGAGGTCCACAGCGGGCTGCGGGCCGGGCCACCCGAGCTCACCACCCGGGTCAACTCCACACCCTGATCGCCGAGGCTCCTGGCGATGTGACCGAGGCCGTAGGCGGTCGATTCCAGCAGCGCCCTGGTGACCGCCCCCACGTCGGAGCCGAGCGAGAGGCCGACGATCTCGGCCCGCAGCCCGAGGTTCCAGCGGGGGGCCCGCTCCCCCTCCAGGAACGGCAGCACCATCACCCCGCCCGCTCCGGGTTCGATGGCGGCGGCGAGATCGAGCAGTTCGGGGACGGAACGGCCGGTGATGCCCGACCACCAGTCCATGATCGCCCCGTGAGAGGCGACCGGGCCTCCGACGATGGCGACCCCCGGCACGTGGCTGGGCATCCCGTACTTGGCGATGTCGGCGTGCTCGCCGGCCGCCACCGCCACCCCGAGCCCGCCGGTCTTGCCGCCCGGATCGAAGGCCCGGCCGGGAGCGTCGATGGCCGACGCCCATGCCGTCAGGTAGGCGTCGTTGGAGCCGGGCACCAGCATCACGCCGGCCGGGATGTCGTGGGCGCCGGTGCTGGTGCCGACGCTCGACCCCACCGGGACCGATTCCCCGAACCCCTCGAGCGGCGCCTGTGGGGGCCAGGTGCTCTGGATGCCGGGGTCTCCCCCGATCCGGGACAGGAGGTAGTCCCACATCTGGCGGGGCTCGACACGGTCGCCGAACCGCTCCTTGAGGAGGGCGGTATGGGCGGCGTGCTGGCCGATGGGGCCTTCGGCCGCCCCTGCCGGATGCCGGAAGGTGATGGCGAGATCGCCGGTCGAGGCGACCGTGGTCGGACCGTGCCCGCCCACGCACAGCGCCAGCGGCGTGTCACAGGCGAGGCGGCCGAAGGCGGTTCCCAGCCCATCCAGCCAGATGCCCGGGTCGACCTCACCGGCCGGACGCGGCTCGTGGGCCGGATAGGGCGCCACGGCAGAGGCCACGACGGCGCCGCCGCGGGAGATGGCAACGGCCCGCGCCGACCCACTCCCCACATCGACGCCGGCGACGACCTCTTGGCCCATCAGTCGTGCTCTGGCTGGACGAAGACGCGGTAGGTGGGCTCGCTGGTGACCAGGCGCAGCGCCTCCTCCACCTGGGAGAACGGGAACGTGGCCGTCACCAGCGCTTCGAGATCGTCGGCGAGGACACCGGCCTTGAGATAGGCCGATGCATCCCGCCAATCATCGGGGGTCTGCTGGAAGGCGCCGACGATGGCGACCTCCTCGCGGTGCGACTTGTCGGCGCCGACGGTGGCCGGGACCTCCTTGTCGAAGGCGCTGTAGAGGACGACGGTGCCGCCCACGTCGGCAATCTCGACCGCCAGGTCGACACCGCCCATGGCACACACGACCACCACGTCCTGTTTGCCGCCCACCTCGAGCGCCTGCTCCGGAGTGGCGACCCAGTCCGCCCCGGCGGCGGTGGCCTCGGCGAGACGCTCCTCGGAGACGTCGATGACCCCGATGCTCCCGGCGCCCTCGACCCTGGCGATGGCCATGTGGATGCGGCCCATCAAGCCGCCACCGACGATGGCGACCCGGTCACGGGACCTGAAGCCGCCCTGACGCAGCGAGTGCACGCAGCAGGCGATCGGCTCGCACATCGCGGTGTGGATGAGCGAGGCATCGCCGACCGGGTACACCGACTTGGCATCGAGGGCGATCTTGCCGGCGAACCCTCCGAACGACACGGTGCCGTCGGAGAGCACCCGGCCCTGACGGGCCCGGCACAGGTTGGATTTGCCCCGCCGGCACGGCCCGCAGGTCCCGCAGCGGGTCAGCAGGTCCATGGCGACCCGGTCCCCGACCTTGGGCGAGCCGGGCCGGTCGGCGACGGACGTGCCGACCTCGATGACGACGCCCGAGGCCTCGTGGCCGGGCGCCACCGGATACCACTGCTTGTCGCCCGCAAAGAGGCGCCGCTCGAACGTACAGATCCCGCAGGCGGCTACCTCGATCACGACTTGATCGGGACCGGGTACCGGATCCGGCTCCTCGCGGAGCGTGATCTCCCCGACTCCGGTGAACACTGCAACCTTCACAACGCCTCCCGATCTCAACGGCCGGCCGTGGCGCTGGTCGCCGCGGCCGCCCTTGGTCTTATGGTCAGACCATACACGCTCGGAGCGGACGGGGTCGGCTCACCAACCCCCGCCCTCTCCCAACTTGATGCTGACCGATTTCTGGTTGAGGAACTCGTAGATCGCATCGGGTCCCTCGCTCATGCCGTGACCGCTCGACTTGTAGGGCGATCGGCTCACCTCGAACGCTGCCGTGTAGTAGTGGTTGATGAACACCTGGCCGGCCTCGAGGGCCTGGGCGGCCAGGTTGGCGGTCTTGACGTTCTCGGTCCACACCGCCGATGCCAACCCGTACTCGGAGTCGTTGGCGAGGGCGATCCCCTCGTCGAAGTCGGCGAACGAGGTCACCGACAACACCGGGCCGAAGATCTCTTCCCTGGCGATGGCCGCCGTGTTGGGCACGCCGTCGAAGATCGTCGGCGACACGAAGTACCCCTTCTGCAGGGCCGGGTCGTCGGGTACTCCGCCGCCGGCCACCAACTCGGCCTCCTGCTTGCCCTTCTCGATGTAGCCCAGCACCCGCTCTCGCTGGGCGGCGGTGATCACCGGGCCCATCAGGGCGTTGGCCTCGGGGCCGCCGATAGTGATCCCGGCCGCCTTCTCGACCAGTCGTTCGACGAACTCGTCGTGGATGGACGCCTGGACCAGCAGGCGGGACCCGGCGACGCAGATCTGGCCGGAGTTGGCGAAGATGGCCAGGATCGCCCCGTCGAGGGCCTTGTCGATGTCGGCGTCCTCGAAGACGATATTGGGTGACTTGCCGCCCAACTCCATGACCGTCCGCACGTTGCGGGTGGCGGCGTTCTGGAGGATCTTGCGACCGGTGGCCGTCGAACCGGTGAAGTAGATCCCGTCGAAACCAGGGTGGCGCGAGAACAGGTCGCCCAGGCGGCTCCCCCGCCCGGTCACCACGTTGAGGACCCCCGGCGGGAGCCCGCACTCATGGGCCATCTCGGCGAACTTGAGGAGCGTCAGCGGCGCCTCGCTCGACGGTTTGACGACCACCGCATTGCCGGCCGCCAGCGCCGGGGCGATGGTGCGGCTGCCGATCCACAGCGGCCCGTTCCAGGGGACGATGTGCCCGGTGACCCCGATCGGCTCCCGCAGCGTGTAGCTGAGGAACTCGCCCGGGGTGACGAACGAGTCTCCCCTGATCTTGTCGGCGAGGCCTGCGTAGTACTCGAAGCGGCGTCCCGCCACGTCGTACATGGTCCACAGGCCGGTCCCGATCGACCCGCCCGAGTTGAGGCTGTAGATGCGGGCGAACTCCTCAGCCCGCTCCTGGAGGGTGGCGGCGATCCTGTAGAGCACCTGCGACCGCACCCGGGGATGGGTCTCCCGCCAGACGGCCAGGCCCTCACGCGCCGACTCCACGGCGGCGTCCAGATCGTCCTGTCCTCCGTCGGGGACGGTGCCGAGCAGTTCGCCCTTGGCGGGGTTCATCACCTCGACGACCTCGCCGGTCGAGCCGGGCCGCCACTCCCCGTGCACGTACATGTCGAAGTTCATGGTGTCCTCGGACACGTTCCCCTCTCCTTTCCTCGGTGCGGCGTCAGCCGACTCCTCCGCCTTCGCGGTAGAACTTGACCCACTTGACAATCTCGTCGACGTCCGCCGACAGTTCCATCAAACCCACATGCTCCTGGTAGAGATCGGGATCCATCGTCTCCTTGATCTCCTCTTCGAGGATGTGGTACACGGGGAGCCCCAACGGGACTCCGGCCAGCGGACCTGCCCAGGTCGGATCTCCCCTGGTGACGGTCTCTGCAAAGAGCCCGGCACTGTTGGGATCCGGCTGGCCCAGGAGGACGATCATCTCGTCCTTCCCGGTCTCTTCGGCCAGGCGATTCACGTTCGCCTGGTCGTCCAGGTCCATGGCTCCACCAGCCGTTCAGACGAAGCACTGCGTGACGCTGAAGACCACCTTCGCCCCGGCCGACTCGGCCAGGAGCTTGAGGCTGGGGCCGTTGATGCCTTCGCGTTCGCCGATGGCCACCACCTGCATTCCCTTCAGATCCATGTCAGTGCACCTCCTTTCCTGCGTCAATCGTCGTTCGGTGATTCGATGAGGAAGGACACCCCGTCGACCAGTTGGGTCATCCGTCCCAGGAACAGGCTGCCCTTGGCCACGATCATGGCGCGTCGTATCTCGCCGCTCCGCATGGCGGCGAGGGCGTGGCCGAGGTAGGGCACCCCGGCGGGGATGTGGCCCTGAGTGGGCGAGAACCCCGGCATGCCGCGGGAGGCGACGAACTCGTCCATCGCGCCCCGCTCGATCTCGCCCCGCAGCACGGCCATGGCGGCCAGCGTCCGGTAGTTGGTCTTGGGGACGTCGCCGCTGTCGCCCGGTTCGGTGATCTCGGGGTTGTGCAACTCCACCGCGTAGCGGTCGACATCGGTCATCCCCATGCCGGCCCGCACCAAGGGGTCCACCACCAGCGCCTGGTAGACGGCCTGGGCCGACGAACCGGCCCCGATCGGATGCTTGCCGGTGACGTCGAGCCTGAGCCGGGCCCCGCTTCCGTCATCGGGCCCGACGACGAAGGCCATCGACGCCAGGCAGTCCTCCATGACCGGGACCCCGTTGCGGAGGTGGGCCCGAAACTTCATACCCATCTTGGCCTGGGAGCCGCCCCCCAGCACCACCACGTACTCGTGGAGGCCGGAGGCCACCATGGCGCCGGCCATGTTGATGGCGTGCACCGGGGCGGCACAGAACGCCTTGATGTCGGCGCCGGTGGCGTTGAGGCAGCCGACCACCTCCCCGACGGCCTTGGAGAGGCTGCCGCCGCCCCGTTGGTAGCGGTCGCCGACGGCTTCCTCACCGGTGTTGAGCAGGTAGTCGACATCGACGGGGTCGATCGGGCCGCCCGCCAGCAGATCGGAGACCGCCTGCACCGCGGTGGCCTTGCAGGCCAGGTTCTCGAAGAGCACGTGAGCGTCCAGCGAAGGATCAAGCTCGTGGACGGTGCGGATGAACCCGGCCACCTCGCCGTCGTGATAGAGGGTGAGACCCTCGTTCCCGGCGATCAGAGCAGCGAGTCGCCCGTCGTCGACCCCGACGATCTTGTCCCGGCGGCCCTCGAAGCCCACCACCGCCGCCCGGGCCTGCTCGGCGAGGCGCTCGCTGATCGTCAGCAGTTCAAAGTCGTCGCACAGCATCATCAGCCCGTAGAGGGCCGCCTGGGTGATGATCTGCCCGAAGGGCCCCTGCGGCGACGCCTCCGCCACCGGGTGATCCAGCCACGGACGAGGGATGGCGGCCAGGTCGTCCGGCGAGAGGTTGCCGATGAACACCTGATTGGGCGGGTAGGCGACCACCTGGTCCCAGGGACGGAGGGCGGCGGTCATCTGCTGCAGGAGCGACGGGTTCGCCGCCAGTTCCCGCGTCGGCTTCGACCCGTACCGCACGAAGTCGGGGGCGTGCGCCAGCACGTAGGCCGTGTGGAGAATCGCAGGCACTGCCATCCGTGGTTCCTTCATTCGATCACCAGTCGGGGAAGATCAGCGCCTCTTGCAGCGGCGTCGCCACCGCATTGAGCGCCTTGCGCACCTGCCCCTTGCGCCACTTGAACTCCTCCTCGGGAGAGCGGGTCGGATCCCCCACCGGGTGCGGGATGAGGCCCGAGGAGATGATGCGGTTGGATCCGGCGATCTTGGCCATCGAGGTCATGGCGGCGAGGTGTGCGGCCGGGATGCCGTGCTTCTCGATCATCTTGGCGAGCGTTGCACCGCAACGCGTGGACGTCCCTCAGGTGCTGGTGACGAGGACCGCATGGACCCCGTCGGAGATCAGCGCCTTGGCGATCTCCTCACCCATCCGCTCGGCGTGGGTGACGGTGGTGCCGGTGCCGGTGGTCGCATAGAAGAACTCGTGCACCTTGCCGATCACGCCCTCGGCGGCGAGCGCCTGGAGCGCATCGAGGGGGACGAGTCGGTTGGGGTCGGCATCCACCCACTGCGAGTCGTAGCCGGCGTGGATCGACAGGAAGGCGGGATCGTGGTTCCCGGCGAGGTCGGCCACCGGGTACCTGGCCCACCGGGTGGCGCTCGACGACTCGATGCGATCCGGGTTGCCCTCGGGGACGAGTCCCCCGTCGGTGACGAGGGCGATGACGGCGCTCGACAGGTCGGCGACCGCCGGAGCAGGGGGGATCGGCTCGGCGCCCTTGGGGAGCGCCACCTCGCTCAGGAACGGTTCGCCCGCCAACTTGGCCATCAGGAGATCGAGGGCCCGCCTGGCGGCCGGGACGTCGGTGACCACCGCCTTGCGGTAGCCCATCGGGATCCGCCCGTCCTCGTCGGCAGGGCCGAGCGGCTTGCCGGCGGCCAACCCCAGGCCGACCCGGACCAGCGAGGCGACCGCCTCCCGCATCCCGGCGGCGGAGTCGCCGGTGGGGACCATCACCACCCGGCTGCGGTACACGTCGACGGCGGGAGCCTCGGGGTACACCCCGGTGAGCGAAGGGATGCCCAAGCGCTCCGACACCGCCGAGCACACCGCCCCGCAGGCGAGGCCGTACCGGCCGGCATTGAAGGCGGGGCCTGCGATCAGCAGATCGGGCTTGCTCTCGGCGAGGGTGGCGACGATGGCGTCGAGGATGGCATCGGTGCCGGCGTGGAAGGCGTTGTCACCGCACACCAGGGTCTGGACGATCTCGGCGTCATCGCCGGTCTCCAGCAGGATCGCCCGGCCCGGCCCGACGGCGCCCTCCCGGACCTCGAAGGGGGCATCGGCCTTGTCCTCGCCGCCGATCCCGGCAAAGAACTGGTTGAGGTAGTGGGCGATCCGCACCATCAGTGTTCCCTCCCCACGAGCAGGTTGCCCCCGACCTGCTGGGTGCCACAGAATTGGAAGTACATCTTGAGCGAGTAGGGGCCCTCCGCAGGGAGACCGTCGACCGCCAGCGTGTCGCCCCCGATGACCTTGGCGACCTTCGGCATCTCGAACACCTCGTCCTCCGAGCCGACGCTGACGATGGCGTCGGCCTCGGGCACCGTGTAGAAGAGGGGGAAGTCGTAGCCGTCGGCCCCGGCCGCCTCCGAGGAGACGACGACCGACTTGATCCCGGCCTTCTCCATGTACTGGACCGCCAGCATCATGTCGATGGCGGAGTTGCCGCCGCCCTCGGCGGTGAACACCGCCCCATCGGCCTCGAGGAACCCGGCCAGCTTGGCGGCCCACCGCGAGGACCGTTCTTTTTCCTCCTGGGTGTAGTTGTGGCCCCGGTTGATGATGACCCCGGCGAAGTTGAGGTCCTTGCCGTGGCGGGCCTGCATCTCCCAGATGATGGGGTTGTTCTGGTGCAGGTAGGTGACGTTCTTGTAGCACCCGTACACGTAGACGCCGCACACCAGGGCACCGTCGAGGGCCTCGTTGGGGTGCATCAGGGTGGGCACCAGGTTGTGGATGACCTTGCCGTAGAGGTAGGTGTCGGCCATCTGGCCCTGCCCCTGCAGTTGGTAGAAGTAGACGACGTTGGGCAGGTCGGGATCCTGCTCGGAGAAGTCGAACGTGGTGGTCGAGGATCGGGGGGCGCCGAGAGCCCGGCTCGCCAGGAACTCGGCGACCTTGAGATTGCTGCGGCGGATGGCGTCGTCGTAGTCCTCGTTCTCCACCTCGGGATTGGGGGTGTAGGCGAGCACCACGTTGCGGACCCGCCCGAAGGGGCTCAGGCTGCTGGTGGGCCCGGCCATGTCGACCACCGCCTCTCGGGCCTGCAGCAGGCCCGAGAACGGCTGCGGGTAGCGGCTCGAGGCGAGGACGCTGACACCGCCGAGGCGGAGCGTCTCCCCGGTGCCGACGGTCTCCATCCCGCCCAGGAACCCGGGGAAGACCGACCCCTCACCGATCTTGGTGCGGGGTTCGACCGCATCGAGGCATCCGATGATCCGAACGTCGTCGCCGGGTTGGGCGATCTCGACGTCGACGGCGGCGATCCGGGGGTCTTCGAGGATCAGACCGGCGACCTCTTCGGTCGAGACGATCAGGGTGCCGCCCTCCACCGTGGTGGTGTCACCGAGGTGGACATCCTCGATGTCCACGGTGTGCACATCGAGTCGGAACGGCTGCCGCATCCTGTCTCCGATCGGGTTTGGTCTTACCATCAGACCAACGGGATACCTACCCTACCGCCCCGGAGCAGTCCGCGCCACCGGCATCCATCAGGAGGCGGCCGATGCCTCCCGGCGGGCCTGGCGGATCCGGATCAGATCCGTGATCACCACCCCGATCAGGATCAGGGCCCCACCGACCAGGATCCCCCACCCGATCTGCTCGTCCAGCAGCAGCCACCCCAGCACCACGGCGATGAACGGGATGATGTAGCCGATGATGGTCGAGTAGGTCACGGTGACGTGCTGGAGCAGCCAGTAGTAGAGCACCACCGGCATGAAGGTCCCGAAGATCCCCAGGTAGAGCAGGCTTCCCCAGCCCAGCAGGCTGGGGTTGGGGGGCACCCCCTCCCAGCCGAGAGCCAGCGACGCCACGATCACCGAACCGACCGCGAACTGCACCCCCGAGACGCCCATCACCGAGTACCTGCCCGAGAAGCGCTTGGCGAACACCGAAGACGCCGAGACCGAGACCACGCTTCCCAGCGCAAACAACCCCGCCAGCACCGGATTGCCCTCCTTGCCGATGCCGGTGTTACCGGAGAGCACCAGGACCGCCACCCCGGCCAGACCCATCACCAACCCACCCAGCGTGACGGCCTT
Source organism: Actinomycetota bacterium (assembly GCA_018821365.1). Classification (GTDB taxonomy): domain Bacteria; phylum Actinomycetota; class Acidimicrobiia; order Spongiisociales; family UBA11373; genus JAHJML01. The sequence continues at coordinate 19,853 of JAHJML010000051.1, forward strand.
GAGCGGTTCGGAGGCGAGCACGAAGTGGGCAATGACCACGGTGACCAGGGGGACGAGTGCCGAGGCCAGGCTGAAGAATCCGGCGCCGGAGTGCTCGAGTGCCAACGGCCGCAGCACGTTCGGCAGGACGACGCTGAGCAGCGAGAGCACCACGCCGATCCGGATCTCCATGCGCCCGATCACCACTCCCCGGCGGGTCACCGCCAGGAAGGCCACCACCGCCACCGCCGCGACCACCGAAGTGGCGGCCGCCACCGCCAGTGGACCGACCCCTTCTTCGAGGGCCACCCGGATGACGATCGGCAGGGTCCCCCAGCCGAGGCTAATGAGCAGCACGACCAGCCAAATCCTGCGGTTGGAGATGCGGTCGCTCATGGTTCGCCCCGGGTCGGTGGCTGCGGCCCATCACTGTACGCCCGGCCGACGGGGACCAGAAAAGGATCCCCTACCGGGGGCCTTGTGCCAGGCGGGTGGGCCAGGTGATGAGCGACTCCAGCAGTCGGAGCGCCCCCCGCACCGAGACCCCCACCAGCCGGAACGGAATCCCCACCAGCCATACGATCGGCCACAGCAGCAGCGCCAGCAGCGCCAGCGGCCACGAGAAGAACGCCAGCAGCAGCCAGACCAGAAACTTCACGGCCGCCGCTCCCCGTACAGGGACATGAACCGGTAGGGGTAACCGAGCGGTGGAGCGCTCACCTCGTCGAGGGCGGCGATCTCCCCGGGCGGGAGCACCAGGCCGGCCGCCCCGAGGTTGTCGTCCAGTTGCGCCATGGTCCGCACCCCGATGATCACCGACGACACCACCGGCTTGGCCAGCAGCCACGCCAGGGCTACCTGCGAGTGGGTCGCCCCCAGGTCGACGGCGATCCGCTCGACCTCGGCGAGGATCGCCCAGTTGCGCTCGGTGTCGCGCCGATCCCACGCCTCCTCGTCGTCGGCGGGTTGGGTGGCGAGCCGCCCCTCGCCGGCATCGGTGGGACGCTGGTCTGCCCGGTACTTGCCGCTCAGGAACCCGCCGCCCAGCGGGCTCCAGGGGACCATGCCGATCCCCTCGGTCGAACACAGGTCGAGGAACTCGGCTTCGATGTCCCGCACCACCAGGCTGTGCTGGTACTGGGCCGCCACGAACCGGTTCCAGCCGAACCGGTCGCTGACCGCCAGCGACTTCATCAACTGCCACGCCTTGAAGTTGGACACGCCGATGGCCCCCACCTTGCCGGCGCCGACCAGGTCGTCGGCCGCCCGCAGCGACTCCCCGATGTCGGTCAGCGGGTCCCAGGTGTGCATGTAGAGCAGATCGACGTGGTCGGTGCGCAGCCTCCGCAGGCTCTGTTCGACACCCCTGACGATGTGGGTGCGCGACAGACCGGCGTCGTTGGGTCCCTTGCCGGTCGAGAAGCGAACCTTGGTGGCCAGCACCACCTCGTCGCGGCGACCGGCGATCGCCTCCCCGACGATCTCCTCGGAGCGGCCGCCGGCATAGACGTCGGCGGTGTCGAGGTGGTTGCCGCCCGCCTCCAGGTAGCGGCGGATGATGGCGGCGGCGTCCTGGGGATCTGTCCCCCGGGGCGGCCCCTCGCCGAACACCATGGTCCCGAGCGCCAACTCGCTCACCACCAGGCCGGATCGGCCCAGCACTCGCATCTTCATGACTGCTCCTCTCCGTCGAGCCACCCGCCGTCCCGCATCAGCACCCCCCGATGAGCTCGTTCTCACACCGCCGGGCGGTCACCCGGTGCGGGGTCACCTCGATGATGGCATGGCCGGCGGGGTGGCGAGCAGGACGACGCCATCGTGCCGGGCGAACGACGGCGGCACCGGGTGGGGCCGGCCGTCTGCGGCGGCGGCCACCCGGCAGTCGGCCTCTCGGGCAGGCATCGCCCGGGTGCCGGCGAGCCGCTCCTGACCGGTCCTCGGGGGCGGGGGTCCCATGGTCCCCTCCGGAACCAGGCGCCTGCGGGCCGATCCTCACGACGAGCGCTCCTTGACCACCTCGGGGATCGAGATGCGCCGGAGCGCCCGCAGGCCGGGCACCTCCGACAGCAGCGCTACCAGCACGATCGCCACCGCCGAGAAGACGTAGGTCGTCGGGCGGATGAACAGGTCCAAGGTGAACAACTCGCTCTGGAACGACGCCATCGCCTGGGCCGACACCCAGTGGCCCGCCACCAGTCCGATCGGGATGGCGATGGCGGCCACCACCAGGTTCTCGGCCGTGATCAACCGCGAGATGGTCGTGCGCCGGATCCCCACCGCCAGCAGGGTGGCGACCTCCCGGTTGCGCTCTGCGATGTTCACCGTCATCGAGTTGAAGATCAGCGCAAAGGCCATCGCCCCGCCGAACACCAGCATGATCCCCACGAAGCCGTAGAACAGCACCATGAAGTCCTTGATCATCCGGTGGATCGCCTTGGCGTCTTCGAACGCCGACACAGAGGGGAGTTCGGTCACTGCCGCCCGCACCAGCGATGGGTCGGCGCCCGGGTCGTAGGAGACGAGCGCCGACGTCGCCGGGAGGGTGCCGAAGCTTGCCGCCGCGTATTCCCGGGAGGCGTAGACCACCGACGAGAGCGGTTCCCGCAGGAGGCCGCCGACCGTGACCTCCACGGTGACACCGAGGGGGGCAATCGTCATCGGGATCACATCGCCCGTCCTCACCTCCAACCGCCGGGCGATCCCGACACCCATCAGGACCCCCTCGGCGGGGAGCGACCCCCAGGACCCGTCGTCCATGAGGAACCGGTGCATGACCGTGTCGGCCGGGAGGGCGATCAGCGCGGTGTCGAGAGCCGTGTCGCCCTCGCCGAGGGTCACGGGCATCTCGAGGACCGGTTCGACGGCGGCCACCCCGGGCACCCCGGCCAGCAGATCCACCTGCTCCTGCCCCACCGGTTCGCCGAAGCGCACCGAGGCATCCTCCTGCTGGATCTCGACGTACTGGACGTCGAGCACGTGCTCGATGCTGTCGATCATCCCCCACGACACCAGCACCAGCACCAGCGAGAGCACCACCCCGAGCATCGTGTAGATGGTTCGCCGCGGGTTGCGGCCCACCCCCCGCAGCGCCATGCGCCACCGGATCGGTATCTTCCGCAGCGGGGGGATCAGCCGCTCCAGCAGGCTGGGGCGCCCCCGCCCCGGCGGGGTGTTGCCCCGCATCGCCTCGGCAGGCTGGACCCGGGAGGCGAACAGCGCCGGAGCCAGCGCCGCCAGCGCGGCCGCCATCAGGCCGATCACCACACCGCCGGCCAGGGTCGCCGGGTAGAACTTCACCAGCGTCACCGGGATCGCCAGCAGGCCCGTATAGAGCCTGGTGATCAGCCTGGCCAGCAACACGCCGGCCACCGCCCCGGGCAACGCCCCGATCAGGCCGGGTACCAACCCGTAGCCGAGGTAGTGCCCGAGCACGGTCCGCTTGCGGACCCCGTTGGCCAGCAGCACCCCGATGTGGGGGCGCTGCGCCCACACCAAACGGCTGATCATCACGTAGGCGGCCATGGCGGCGGCCACCAGGAACAGGATCGGGAAGAACAGCGCCATCTCCTGGAAGCCCTTGAGGTCCTCCTGGAGGGCTTCGTTGGAGGGCTGCAGGTCGCGGGTGAACACCGATGTGGTTCCCAATGCCCTGCCCCGGGTGGTCAGGCCGGCGGCCAGCCCGGCATCGGGTTCGCCCCCGGCGAAGTAGACGACGGCCTCGTTGGGGCCGGCCGCCGCCAGTGCCCGGGCCGTCTCCTCGGTGGTGAACACGACCCCGAAGTTGTCGGGGGACGAGAACGGCACCTGGCGGCTTCGGGCCGGCCAGATGTACTCGGGAGACGAAACCGATCCGCCCACAGCGACGGTCTGCCCGGCCACTATCACCGTGTCGCCGGGGTGGAGGCCGAAGTGCTCCGCCATGTGCTCTTCGACCAGCACCACCAGGGCCCCCGGGTCGGTGATGGCGGCCCCCTCGATCACCCTGACCTGGTTGACGTCGGAGTCGGTCCCCGGCATCCCCACCACCCTGCCGAGGAACTTGGTGGCGCCCACCTGCATCGGCACGTCTGCGACGGTCCGGGTCTGCACGGACTCGACACCGTCGGTGGCGGCGGCCTCGGCGGCGAAGGCCTCGACGTCGCCGCCCTGCATCGTCAGGTTGGCGAACCGGAACCCCGTGAAGGTGGCCTCATAGGAGGCCGTGAGGTTCTGGAAGGAGTCGTAGGAAGCGGCGAAGATCGTCACCCCCAGAAAGACGGTGAGCGCCACCGCGGCGAACTGGGCCTTCTGGCGGCGGATGTCCCTCCACAGCTTGGCGGAGAGCGGTTTCACCACGTCAGCGCCTCGGCCTCGACCGGATCGGCAATCGTGCGGTCCTCTACGACTGCGCCGGAGCGGAGCCGCACCACCCGGTCGGCCATCTCACCGATGGCGGCGTTGTGGGTGACCAGCAGCACCGTCTGGCCGTTCTCGCGGTTGAGACGGCGCAGCAGCGCCAGGATCATCCTGCCGGTCTCGAAGTCGAGTTCGCCGGTCGGCTCGTCGCACAGCAGGATCGGAGGCTGCTTCGCCAGCGCCCTGGCGATGGCCACCCGCTGCTGCTCGCCTCCCGACAACTGGGACGGGAAGTGATCGACTCGATCGACGAGGCCGACCCCCTCCAGAGCCTGCCGCGCTCGAGCCGCCCCGTCGTCACCGGTGAGTTCGGCCACCAGTTCGACGTTCTCGAGGGCCGTCAGCGTGGGAATCAGGTTGAAGAACTGGAACACCAGTCCCACCTCGGTGCGCCGGTACCCGATCCTCCCCTTGTCGTCGAGGCCGCCGAGGTCGACCCCGTCGACCTCGAGGGTCCCCCCGGTGCCCTGGTCGATGGCGCCCACCAGGTTCAACAAGGTGGTCTTGCCCGACCCGCTCGGACCCAGGATCACCGTGAACTGCCCCTGGGGAACCTCTAGATCGACGTCCCGGAGGGCGTGAACCGCAGTCACCCCCTCACCGAAGGTCCTCCACACATTGCGAATCGAGATCGACATGATCCTCAGCTTTCGGCTCTTCGGAGACCCCCGAAGGCGGCGGCCACCAGGCGTCGAACCTGGTCCCGAGCGTCGCCGGGGAGGATTGCTTCCACGGTGAGGAATGAGAGCAGCACGGTGACCAGACAGGAGTAGAGGAGCAGCGAGGCATCCTCGATGCCCTCCGAGGCCACCAGGCCCCGCCCTGCGAGCGCCCCCAACATCTCGCCGAGTTGCTCGAGGAGAAGGAGATCGAGGCTCACCAACCCGGGCAGCATCTCGGTGCTGGAGAAGCCCGCTCGGAACACATCGAGCAGCAGGCTCCTGTCGATCGCAAAGAAACCGTCGAGGTAGGCATCGAACAGCCGCTCGACCGCCGCCTCCGGGTCGTCGCCCGGGTCGGCGACCACCGCGGCTCCCCCGGCCACGATGCCGGCCGTCTCGGCCTCGAACACCGCCATCTGGATGGCGAGCTTGGAGCCGAAGTAGTTGTAGAGGGTGGCGACGGCGACCTCGGCGGCGACGGCGATCTCCTCCATCGTCGGCTCCTGGAGACCCCTCTCCGCAAAGAGAGCCTCGGCCGACCGGACGATGTCGATCCTGGTCTGCTGCTTCTTCCGCTCCCGCAACCCGCTCATGATCCCAACCGTAGAGTCGCTATAAGTTTAGACTGATTCTACGAATTGGGTGGATCAGGCGACCGAGCGGCGCGACCCGGCGACCTGCGACACGACGATCGCAAAGCGGACGACCGCGCTGAGGTCGGTGCCGCCGTCGGCTCTCGGCGCCAGTTGCACCTCGACGTCGAAGTCCTCGACGGTGGCCGGGATCCCGGTGGCGGCCAGCGCCTCCACACTCCCCCGGGCTCCGTCGGCGGCCCCGAGAATCGCATCTCTGATCTCGTCCCGGCCCGGCATCGCTACCCCTGTCATCCGATTCAGCGCGAGCATGGGGGCAGGGTGTCGTTCAGGTGTCACACCCGGCCAGCTACCGGGCGGGTGGCTTGGTATCACGCGGGAGGGCCGGGGCGGTGAGCCCCGGCCCTCCCGATCGGTCTCCGGATCAGCTCGTCTGCTCGTCCTTCTTCGACACGAAGCCGAGAGCGCCGCCCACGAAGATCAGGAACCCGCCAGCGATGAAGGTCCAGATGATCGGCGTGAACTTGACCGGCTTCAATGTCTCGTAGTTGTCCAGGTTCGCATCGAACGTATTCACCAGACCGGCGAAGCGCACCATGGTCTCGGGGAACGTCTGCAGCGCCGCGGCCGTGGCCGGGAAGTTCTGCGCCAGGAACCCGTTCAGCGTGTCGGCATCCATCTGGAGCATCAGACCGAGACCCGGCATCATGGCGGTGCCCATCTCAGTGCCCATGGCGCCGATCACGGTGAGGGCGCCCTTGGCGCTCTCGATGGTCTGCACGGTGTAGATCGGTTCGAGCGCCTCGTTGAGGTCGTCGGCGTCGGCCGATTTGCCCGGCAGCGACAACACGAAGGAGCCGATCACGATCAGCGCACCCAGCATCGCAGCCAGGATCGCCGACAGGCGGGTGCCCTTGGCGATCATCCAGATGCCGAACCCGATGGCGATCAGGCCGACGATCACGAACCCCCACGGGACCGTCTGGGCGACGAACTCGGTGGTCGGGATGGCATCGGCCGATGCGAAGTTGGACTGCTGGTCGGCAAGGGTGTCGATCAGGCCGGCGAACTGCGGCCCCGCTTCCGGCAGCAGGGCCATCCCCTGGGCGACGGCGGGGAACTGCGAGTCCAGGAGCGCCCGGAGATCTTCCTCCGTCTGTCCCAGTGCTTGGGCGAGACCCGGCAGGACCGCCGTCTGGAACTCGTTCGCCACGGCCCCCAGGCCGGCAATGTCGGCCCGGTAGGTTGCGATGGTCTCGTCCTGCAACGCCGGACGGAAGTCGGTGATCATCTCTTCGAAGGCACTCCCCACAGAAAACAGGTTCTGGGCGAACGTGATCACGATGAACACCAACCCGGCCAGGATGACCAGGCCGGGAGCTACCAGTTTCTTCATCTAATACCTCATGTCTTGGGATCAGGCCGCGCCGGCCCGCCCGCGCCTCCGGTTACCCCGCAAGGATGCACCACCACGATCCGGCAGAGCAGGGTATTTCGACCCTTGATGGACTCCCACCATGGCGGACGAGCGGGATGCCGACGGCCTCGACCGCCCGGTGAGCCCTCCTAGTGGTCCCCGACGGGGAGCCGACCGGGTGGGCGGCCCGGGGTCGCCAATTCGGAGAGCACCAGGCGAGCTGCCGCCGCCATGGTCACCTGTGACGAGAACCGGCCCAGACCGGAGCCGATCTCGCCGACGGAGACCGGAAGCCCCTCCAGGAGGTCGGCGTGGGTCCGCTCCTGACCGGCGGCGACCACGACGTGCATCGGAGCAGTGCGACCCAGTTGCTCGCGGTAGCAACGGAGCATCCGGCGGTGGTAGGGATCGTCGAGGTCCAGTCGGAAGACGACACCGTCGGCGGCATCCACCATGGCGCAGGCCCCGTTCTCCACGAGCGGGCATCGCCGGGTCTCATCGGGACCCTGACAGATGATGACCTGATGCCCCAGCAACTCGAGGTCGTGGTACTCGCCTTCTGGAGCCCCCGGGTTCACATCGAGAATGGTGCCGGTCCCGAACAACAATCACCTCTCGGATCGATGGATAGACCATCGGATTCGGGAGCCCGAATCTTGATCGGCCGCCCAGGATTCCGACGACGGGCACGTCAGTCGAAGAGCGTGGTGACCAGGTCGGAGTGCGCCGGCCCGGTGGCGGTCGGGCGGTTCTGAAGACCGGCCTCGAGCAGGCGCTGCACCATCTGGCTGACGCTGACGCCCTGGGCGCGAGCACGTACTCGAACCTGGCGCACGAGGTCGGGAGGCAGTCGGGCGCTGAGCGGCTCGCAGGGACCCCGCCACTCGGGCGGTCTCGGGTCCCCCCATTCGATGCGTGCCCTCATCGTCATGTCGTCTCCCGTTTGGATCACGATAACCACCCATCGCGCGCCTCCCAAGCATCTCCACTACGGGGCGCGGTCGAACCCGCCCGAGAGCGAATCCCACGGCTCGTCCTCTCCCCCGCTTGCGGGGGAGATGCCCCCGCAGGGGGCAAAGGGGGAGCGCAGGCCCTCTGGTGGCGCGCCAGGGAGATGCCCCCGGAGGGGGCAGAGGCGAGCGCAGGCCCTCTGGTGGCGCGCCGGGGGAGATGCCCCCGGAGGGGGCAGAGGGGGAGCGCAGGCCCTCTGGTGGCGCGCCGGGGAGATGCCCCCGGAGGGGGCAGAGGGGGAGCGCAGGTCCTCTGGTGGCGCGCCGGGGAGATACCCCTGCCTCACCCGATCGCTTCGAGCACCTCGCCGCACACCTCGATGGCGGGCAGGGTGATCGGATCGAGCACCAGTTGCAGATGCCCGATGCCCGCCTCGCCGAATCCGGCCAGCGTCTCGGCGATCCGCCCGGGCGAGCCCTGCACCGGGGGGACACCCTCCCCCTGCTCGCCGTGGTGGGGCCGTCCCTCTGGATCGAGCGGGGCGACCAGCACTGCAACGGTCCGCTCCACCTCGGCAGGATCCCGCCCCGCCGCCTCACAGGCCGCATCGACGGTGGCGGTCAGCGGCGCCAACCCGGTCACCGTGTTGCCGAACCACTGGAACCACCCGTTCCACATGTCGACGTGGGGCAGGGTGATCTGCAGCATCCGCTCCCCCACCGACCCCACCATCAGCGGGGGGCCGCCGGGGCGGGGCGGCGGGACCAGCAGGCAGTCGGATGCCTGGTAGAAGGCCCCCGAGAAGTCCACCCGGCCCTCCCGCAGCAGCGACCTGATGATGGTGAAGGCCTCCTCGAACCGCGACGCTCGCCGGTCGAATGGGTAGCCGAATGCGTCGTACTCGACGCGGTTCCACCCGGCGCCGAGGCCCACGATCAGCCGGCCCCCGCTGATCTCGTCCACCGTCGCCGCCTTCTTGGCCAGCATCGCCGGGTTGTGGAACGAGGTCGCCGCCACCAGTGGGCCGATCTGGACTCCTTCGGTGACGGCGGCGATGGCGGCCAGCAGCGACCACGCCTCCCACGGGCCGGTCGGAGGGCCATCCTCGGGCCGGTACAGAAGGTGATCGCCCACCCACACCGAGTCGAACCCCACCTGCTCCGCCAGCACGGCCATCGCCCGCAGTTCCTCCCAGCCGACCCGGCGTTCGACCTCGGGGAGTTGCACTCCGATCTTCAAGCGGCGGCCGGGTGGGGAGGTGGTCATCGCCGGATGCTAGGTCACCGGGTCGCCTGCAGGCAGTCCGGGTCCGGGACGAATCCGCCGCCGGCTCTTGGTGACATTCGGCTCTACCCAACCGGGCCGCCGGACGGCATGCTGTTGGCAGGCGATATGGGAGGGGCAATGCATCTGCGCAAAGGCATGCGGGTCAGGGAACTCACCAAGCGGGTCGGTCAGGCGCCACGGGTGGGCCGGGTCCGGAGTGTGCACGACCGTTCGGTCGAGGTCGAGTGGGAGGACGGGCACGTCTCGTCGGTGTCGGGGGCCTATCTGTTTCCCGTCGAGCGACCCGCTACCAAGAAGACCTGACCACCAACGGGGTCTGCACCATCACGGTCTCCACCCGCCGGAGACCGGCAACGCCGTAAGCTCGCGCCTGTGACCGACCTGCTGCGCTGGGCCCGCGACGACCACCACCCCCCGCGTCTCCTGGTCGTCGGGGGCGCCTCCCTCGACGTCCTCCATGTCCGAGGGAGGCCGACCCCCTCGGCAGGAGGCGCCGGCCTCTACACCTCACTCGCCGCCGCCCGTGCCGGTGCGGCGGTGACCATGCTGGCGCCACGGCCCGACCCGATGCCGGAGCGGTTGGTTCCCGCCGATCGCCTCATCGAATGGGTGGGGCCGGTGGTGGGACCGGGCGATCTGCCCCGCTTCGAGATCGCCTACGGCCCCACCGGCGACGTGGTCCGCTTCGAGACCGAGATCGGCGCGGAATCGGACCTGCGCCCCAATCTCCTCGACGATCTGGCGGATCTGCCCACCATGGCGTTCTGTGTCCCGTTCCTCGACGCCTCGCTGCAGTTGCGATTCGTCGACGACCTCGCCGTTCGGGGATGTCTCACCGTCGCCAACACCTACTCCCGGTCCGCTCGCACCGAGACGGCGATCGTTCGGCGCACCGCGGCGGTGGCCGACGTGTTCTTCTGCAACCAGGCCGAGGCCGAGACCCTGTTCGGCTCGCTCGAAGCCCTCCCCGGCCGGCCCGGCCAACTCGTGTTCGTCACCAGGGGCGACCGGGGCGCCGCGGTGTTCCAGGGAGGGCACCGCACCGACGTGCCGGCCGTCGCCGCCGATCCGGTGGATCCGACCGGCGCCGGCGACACCTTCTGCGGCACCGTCATGGCGCACCTGGCGCGGGGGGCGCATCCGGTGGAGGCCGCCCGCCATGGGGTGGCGGCCGCCGCCCACATGATCGGGGCGATCGGCCCGGGCCGGTTGCTCGGGGACGGCCCGCCGATCGAGCCTCCGGTCGACCAACGGGCCCACGTCGACACCGCCCGGGTGGCCGCCATTGCCTCGCTGGTGGCGGGATCGACCGAGATGGTGCCGTTCGACTTCACCGGAGACGTCTTCCCGGAGGCGGGCGATCCCGGTGCCCTCGACTTCTTCTTCTCGGCGACGCTGCAGCAATTCGGGTTCTGGTCCACCTCCGACGGCCACTACGACCGCCCCACCTATGCCACCGTCGGCGGCGCCCGCCACAAGGGCAGTGACTACCTGTGGGCCGCCTACCTCCGGTGGCTGCATCGGGACCCGGCCGCTCTCACCCCCGCCGGGCAGGCATCTGTGACGCCGGTTGGGTTTGCCGAGGCCCTCGCCGAGGACGGCGGCGGCACCCCGTTGACGGAGATCGGCCTGCACTCCGGCCTCGCCGCCGCCTACGGCGATTCGATGGTGCGGCTCGGGGTCACGCCGGCCGGCATCATGGAAGCGGCCGGGCGCTCCGACCGCCCCCTGGCCGCCCTGCTGCGGATGCTCGATCACGTGGGCGGCTATCGCGAGGACCCGCTGCGCAAGAAGTCGGCGCTGCTGGCGATCATCCTGCGGCAGCGGCCCGAAGGCTGGCTCCCGCCCGCCGACGGGGACGACAGCCCGCCGATCGTCGATTACCACATCCAGCGGACCTGCCTCCGCACCGGGATGGTGCTCGCCGAGGAGTCGCTGCGGGACCGCCTGGTGGAGCGCCGCCGGGTGGATGCCGTCCAGGAAGATGCGGTGCGTCGGGCGGCCTATGCGGCGGTGGCCCGACTCGCCGACATCAGCGGCACGCCGATGGGCGCCGTCGACTGGTTCTTGTTCCAGATGCGGCACCGTTGCCCCGAGATGACCCAACCCGAGTGCCACCGGTGCCCGGCGGAGCCGGCCTGTGCTCAGGACACCGACCTGTTCCAACCGGTGTTCCGCACCACCGCCTACTGACAGGGGCCTCGACCCGGGGACAACGACTCGCTCCCGGTACCCTGAGCGAGATGTTCGAGATACACGCCTCACCGGTCATGCGGGCACCGGTGCTGGTGGTCGCCTTCGACGGGTGGGTCAGCGCCGGGGCGGTCGGCACCACTGCCGCCGACCACCTCGCCGAGGACGGTGACATCGTGGCCTCGTTCCGTCCCGATCGCCTCTACGACTTCAGGGTCTCCCGCCCCGTCGCCACCTTCAGGGACGGCATGCTCCAGGACATCGAGTGGCCATCGCTGACCGTCCGGTACCGATCGATCGACGGCCGGGATCTGCTGGTGCTCACCGGGCCGGAGCCGAACTGGAACTGGCCCGACCTCGCTGCCGCGGTTGCGGACCTGTGCGCCGCCTTCGGTGTCGTCGAGCAGATCTCACTGGGGGGCATCCCGTGGGCGGCGCCGCACACCCGCGCCACCGAGGTGGTGACCACCGCCTCGCGGCCCGATCTCCTCGGGCCCGGCTCCAATGCCCCCGAGGGCGACCTGCAGGTGCCGGCGGCTCTGGCGCTCGTGGTGGAGCAGCGGGTGAGCACCTCGGGGATCCCGGCCGTCGGCTTCTGGGCCCGGGTCCCCCACTACATCGGCAACGTGTACTACCCCGGTGTGCTGGAACTGGTGGAGAGGGTGGCACGCCACACCGGGATCGACATCCCGCTCGGGTCGCTGGTCGACGACTCGGCCGCCCAGCGCCGCCAATTGGCCGCCCTCATGGAGAGCCGCCCGGATGCCAGGCAGATGGTGGAGCGCTACGAGCAACTCGCCGACGCCGAAGACGATGCCGCATCCGGTGTCGACATGACGGCGGAGATCGAGCGCTACCTGCGGGACCAGATCGAGGGCATGTGACCGTGGGGGCCCGCCGGGCGGTGCCGGGCGATGCGATCGCCATCGCCACCGTCCAGGTCGCCTCCTGGAACGCCACCTACCGCGGCTTGATGCCGGATGAAGCCATCGATCGGATGACGGTGGAGACCCGGGCGCCCCGCTGGGTCGACATCATCGAAGCCGGGCACGTCGTCTTCGTGGCTGTCGAAGACGGACGGGTGGTCGGATTCTGCTCGGTGGCGGAATCCGCCGACGAACCGGACACCGGCGAGATCACCGCCATGTACGCCGACCCGAACGTGCTCGGCCGCGGACACGGGCACCGCCTCATGGGGGAAGCGATCGGATGGTTCACCGCCCGGGGGTTCCATGCCGCGACGCTCTGGGTGCTCGCCACCAACCACATCGGCAGGACGTTCTACGAGAAGGCGGGGTGGCGGCCCGACGGTGTCGAATCCGACCACGAGGTGTTCGGGATGTCGCACCATCACGCCCGCTTCCGCATCGATCTCTGAGCCGGCCCACCCGCCGCGCCGCACTCCCATAGACTTGCGGAGCGACCACCCACCACCCGGGGAGGGGCCTGATGGATCTCAAGGGCATCGAGACGACCTGGCTGGGACATGCCACCTTCCGATTTCGCACCGGGGACGGGACCACCGTGATCATCGACCCATGGCTGGGCGGCAATCCTGCCTGCCCGGAGGCCGAGCACACCCAGAGCCGGGTGGATGCGATCTTCATCACCCACGGCCATTTCGACCACATGGCGGACGCCGAGCCGTTGGCGAGAGCGCACGCAGCCACCGTCTACGCCATCCACGAGATCGCGGTCTACCTGGAGTCGCAGGGGGTCGGCACGGTCGTCGGCCTCAACAAGGGCGGGACCGTCTCGGGACCGGGAGGCATCACCGGCACCATGGTCGACGCCGTCCACTCCGGAGGGATCTCGGGACCGGAGGGGATCATCCCCGGCGGCACCCCGGCGGGGTGGGTGCTCGGCTTTCCCGGCGGGCTCCGGATCTACCACGCGGGCGACACTGCCGTGTTCGGCGACATGGCCCTCATCGGTGAGCTGTTCACGCCGGAGGTGGCCCTGCTCCCGATCGGCGGCCACTACGTCATGGACCCCCGCCAGGCGGCCCACGCCGCCCGGTTGCTGGGCATCTCGGCGGTGATCCCGATGCACTACGGGACCTTCCCGATCCTGGCCGGCACTCCCGACGAGTTGACGGCGGCCCTGGACGGCAGCGGCATCGAGGTGATCGGCCTGGAGGTAGGGGTGCCTGCCCGATAGAGGCCGAACTCCTCTGGCAACACGGCATCGGCCCGCCCACACTGCACGAACCATCAAGGAGGGACATGCGCAGAACGATCATCCCGACGGCCGCCCTGCTACTGGCCGTCGCCACCCTGACCGGATGCGGAGACGACGGGGCGGCCGCCTCCACGACCGCCGCACCGACCACCCAAGCACCTGCCACCACCACGGCCCCGGCCACCACCGCGGCAGAAGAGCCGCCTGAGACGGTGCCGGAAGAAGAGCCTGCGGTGGAGTTCACACTCGCCAGTCCGGTGTTCGACGACGGCGGCAACATCCCCGTCGGGTTCACCTGCGACGGCGCCAACGACTCACCCGAACTGGTCTTTGCGGGGGTCCCGGCCGGCACCACCTCGCTGGCGCTGACGGTCATCGACCCCGACGGGCAGGACTGGATCCACTGGATCGCCTGGAACCTCCCTGCCGACTCGGCGGGCCTGCCCATGAACGTCCCCGCCGGCGATCTGCCCGACGGGACCCGCCAGGGTGCCAACGACTTCGCCGGGATGACTGGGGAGGGAGGCACCTTCCCACAAGGCGGCGGCACCATCCGTGTCAACGGGTGGGACGGCCCCTGCCCCGGGTCCTCCCCGCATCGCTATGTCTTCACGCTGTATGCACTGACCGGCACCATCGACCTGCCGACCGGGACCCCCGGCATCGACGTGTGGATCGCCATCGAGCAGGCCAGGGCCGACGGCAGCCTGATCGGCGAGGCGACGCTGACCGGCATGTACCCGCCGGGCTAGACGCTCGGACGCGCTACTCCCGCCGGAAGGCGGTGCCGATGGCCGAAGGCGGGTCGCTGGCCAGGATCCGTCTCAGGCTCGGATGACGGTCGCCGAGGCGGCGGAACCAGTCCATGTAGACCAGCAGCAGCATGAA
>JAHJML010000052.1 GCA_018821365.1 Actinomycetota bacterium
AGACCACTGGAGCGTCTTCGAACTCGAGCTACCCGTTGCCGCCAGCCCCGGCCAAGCCACACCAGAACCGCAACAGTCTTCGGTCACCTGAGCCACGCAGAAGCAGGATGTGCTACTTGAGGCGGAGATGACGGACTCCAAACGTCTGTCGACATCCTGTTGACCATCGCTACACCACTATCTCGTTGCCCACCACACACCCCCGACCTGATAGTCAGCGTGGTGGTTCAAGCATGCAGCGCTGGCCACCCAACAGGACGCTCGCGTCGAGGCGCGCGATCACCCCTGGTAAACAAGGCGAACCGCGGTTCGAGCGAATCGCAGTGGGCCCGGCAGCACTCGAACCCGCTTGCGGCGTAGGAGCTGCTTCATTCGATCGAGCCGAGGCTGAAGGCAATCCCAGTGAAGTCCTGACAGAAGTCCCGAGGGTCCGGTCAGCTATCCGCAGAAGTGGGGTGAGTCGGTTGGTTCGTAGACAGCAACAAGCTGGCCATCGGTCAAACGGATCTCGATGTGATCTCGGTCCACGAGGGTGATCGTGGTGTTGTGGATTCTCGCAGTTGGGCCGTCTACGGGACCGAGATTGAGGACCTCCACGGTCCAGTCGGCCGGATAGTCGGGGTGCGTGAAGGTGAGGGTGGTTGGCATCCACCATGTGCCGTTGATGAACTTGAGGTACCCGCACCCAGTCTCCAGCGTGAGTGCCCAGGTCTCTCCGATGGTGAGGTGGTCAGCTCCTCGTGGTAGTTGTCTGAGCGGCGTGGTGATCGATGTCGGGGCGGAGGGAAGCGGCTGAGCATGCGTCGTAGTAATCGGGATTGACGTCGGGGCCGTCGAGACCGTCGAGACGGTGTGTACCGGGGCCAAATCTGGTGGGTTTGACCACGCTCACGTAGTTCTCCCCAGACCTGCTCACTGAAACTCCCCACCCTCCAGTGGAGATACCGGGCGTTTGGGGTGCCCCTCTCCAGGCTGGCTGTCAGCGATGACAGTCCGCCAACCCGGAGAGGAGCGCTCCTGATGCTGACACAGGAGGAAGACTTGGAGATTCACGCGTTGAGGAAGCAGGGATGGTCGATCTCGGCGATAGCCAGGCATGTCGGCCACGATCGGAAGACGGTGCGGGCGTATCTGACCGGCGCCCGGGAGGCCGGGGTTCGCGCTGCGGTGGTCGAGGATGCGTTCGACCGGTTCGAGCCGTATGTGCGTCAGCGACTGGGTGATGATCACGGCTTGTGGGCGTCGACGTTGTTCGACGAGGTGACGGCTCTCGGCTACGGCCAGTCGTATCCGACGTTCACTCGCAAGATCCGAGACCGGGATCTTCGTCCTCGGTGTGAGGCGTGTGACGGTGTCAAGGGTCGGGCCACGACCGATATCGAGCATCCACCCGGCGAGGAGATCCAGTGGGACTGGGACGAACTCGGCGCCTGCCCGTGGGAGCCGGGTGTTGACGTGTTCCTGCTGGTGGGATCGCTCGCCCATTCGTCGAAGACCCGGGGCTGGCTGACCTATTCGATGGATCAGGCTCATCTGATCGAGGGCATCGACCGGGTGCTTCGCCGGCTGGGTGGGACGGCGAAGACGTGGCGGGTGGATCGGATGGCCACCGTGATCAACCCGGTCACCGGCAAGTTGCAGCCGTCATTCGCGCCGGTCGCCAAGCACTACGGAGTGAAAGTGGTGCCGTGCCCGCCCAGGAGGGGGAACCGCAAGGGGGTGGTGGAGAAGAACATCCACTTCGTCACCCAGCGCTGGTGGCGGACCCTCGCAGCCTCGACGCTCGCCGACGCCCAAGTCGATCTGGATCGGTGGAGTCAGACCATCGGTGACCGTCGCCGCCGCGGCCAGGACACCGTGGGACAAGCAGCTGAGACCGAACGGTTGTTGGAGCTGCCCGCCATGCCGTTCCCGGCGGTCACCGAAGACACCCGGATCGTGGCTGCCAATGCCCTGGTGGCGGTGGACGGCAACCGGTATTCGGTGCCACCAGAACACGTCGGGCAAGAGGTGACGGTGCGTCGCCGCCTCGGTGACCCCAGGTTGGAGGTGGTTTCTCCAGCGGGGCGGGTGATCGCCACCCACCAGACCGCCTCCAGAGGCCAGGGTCGGGTGGTGCGGCTGCCCGAACACACCAAGGCGTTGGAGAACGTCGTCCTGGCCGCCTTCAGCTCCGACCGGCCATGCAAACCGAAGGAGAACCGGCCGCCATCGCAGGCGGCGTTGGCGATCGCCGCTGAAATCACCGGTGGCACAGCCGGGTCGGGTCCGGTGATCGACCTCACCGTCTACCAACGCCACATCGACCGGGTCAACGGAAGCGACGGCGCCTGATGTCCAGGGACGACTCGATCTACCAGCAGCTCCGCAGCCACCTCGGCTATCTGAACCTGGGTGCGGCGGCCGAAGCCCTCCCCGGCCAGCTCGAAGCCGCCCGCACCGCCAAGGCCGGGCACACCGAGTTCTTAGAAGCGCTCCTGCGAATCGAGGTGGAAGCGACCGAGCAGCGCCGCTGGGAAGGACGGATGCGATTCGCCAACTTCCCCGCCCCCTGGCGGGTCGACGACTTCGACTTCACAGCCCAACCCTCCGTCGACCAAGCACTGATCCGAGAGTTGGCCACCTGCGCCTACCTCGACGACGCGGTCAACGTCTTGTTGATCGGCCCGCCCGGTGTCGGCAAGACCATGCTCGCCATCGCCCTGGGACACGCTGCGGTCGACACCGGCCACAGGGTCTACTACACCACCGCCGCCGACCTCGCCGCCCGTTGCCGCAAAGCAGCCCTCGAAGGACGATGGGAACCCACCATGCGGTTCTTCAACGGGCCAGGCGTTCTCATCATCGACGAATTGGGCTACCTGCCCATGCCCGCCGAAGACGCCGCCGCCCTCTTCCAAGTCATCGCCCGCCGCTACCTGAAAGGATCGATCATCCTCACCACCAACCTCGGGGTCGCCTCCTGGGGAGACATCTTCACCGACACCACCATCGCCGCCGCCATGCTCGACAGACTCCTCCACCGCTCCGTGGTCATCAGCATCGACGGCGACAGCTACCGGCTCAGAAGCCACCAAGCCCAAGCACGACAACGACGCCCGAAAGGAGACATCAACTAACGTTCACACCCAACCCAGGGTGAGGAATACCGATGAGCAACTCTGGGGAATTCCGGCGAGCGCCGTCAGGTTCAGTGTGGTCGCAGAGTCGCATGCCGCGACGAGCATCACCGATACGGCCCAGACTGGCATCAGTCGGATTGGTCTCATGAGTCCTCTGGAGATGTGACGGGTTGACCGGGCCGCCAGGTTCCCAGTGCTATGCCGCCACCCTGATCTGGAAGGTAATGGTGGGAAGATAGCGACAATGGTCCCGAGGGGCCCGGTGATGTCACCTCCCTTTGTAAGGAGTCAAATCGCCTGGAGTGCGGTTGTCGGAAGCCAGCGTCAGGGTCCCTCGGATCGGCGGTGGCACACGCACCGACCAATCTTGATGCATATGAGACCACGGCCCCTGTACCTCCCGGCGTGCTGCCGTCAGGAGTGATTCGGGCCAGAGCCAGCTCGATGAGCAGGAGGATCTTGCAGCGGGCAGCTCCTGCAGGGCCTGCATTGGGCGCGTAGGCTGAATACGGATGGTGACGGGCA
>JAHJML010000053.1 GCA_018821365.1 Actinomycetota bacterium
CCGCCGGCAGCCCGGAGGGCGGTGCGGGCCGCATCCATGGCCACGTCCCCGCCGCCGACGACGACCACGTGCTCTCCGACGGCGACCCGGAAGCCCTGGTTGACGTTGAGCAGGAACTCGATGGCCTTGAAGACGCCGTCGGCGTCGTGGCCGGGCAGATCCAGCCCCCGCCCCAGCGTCGCCCCAAAGGCCAGGAAGACGGCGTCGTGGCCGGCGCGCAGTTCGTCCAAGGTGATGTCGGCCCCGAGGCGGGCCCCGGTGTGGACCTCGACGCCGAGGTCGACGATGGCCCCGATCTCGGCGGCGACCAGGTCCCGATCGAGGCGGTACTCGGGGATCCCGAGCACCATCATGCCGCCGAGCGAGTCGGTCGCCTCGTACAGGTCCCCCTGGTAGCCGTGGCGGCGCAGGTCGTGGGCACAGGCGAGCCCCGCCGGGCCGCCGCCCACGACGGCCACCCGCTCGGGCCGGTCGACCGCCGGCGGGGCGTCCACCGCCGGCCGGGCGCCGTCGGCCGACTCGACGCCGTAGCGCTCGGTGACGAACCGCTTGAGGGCCCGGATGGCGATGGGCCGGTCGATCTCGCCGCGCCGGCAGGCATCCTCGCACGGGGCGGCGCACACCCTTCCGCACACGCTGGCGAACGGGTTGGGGAGCCGGGCGGTCAGGTACGCGGTGAGGTCGTCGCCGTCGGCGATGGCGGCCACGTACATGCCGGCGTTGGTGTGCACCGGGCAGGCGGCCAGACAGGGGATGTTGGCGTCGAAGTAGTCGAGCACGTCCATCACAACCTCGCCTTGCGCTGCAGCCACCGCAGGCCGCCGACCCCGGCGGCGAGGAACAGGCCCCAGGTACCGGCGACGACCAGGTCCCGGGCCGCCGCCGGCAGGCTGCTCCCCAGCCGTTCGACCACCGCCCCGGGCACCATCACCGTGAAGACCACGAAGTAGCCGACCACCAGCGCCCCCCGGGCGGCCGCCGGGCCCCAGCCCAGCCAGGCTCCGGCGGGACGGCCCGACGGCGGGTGGGCCAAGTCCGCCCAGAAGCGGCGCACCGCCCCCATCGGCACCTGCAGCCACCCGACCCAGCGGGAGTAGGGGTAGACGGCGAGGACCACGAAGAGGGTGAGGGCGTGGACCCTGGCGAGCACCGGCAGGTCGCCGATGAGGCCGCCCTCGGCGGATACCCGCAGGGTGCTGCGGACCCACGCGGCGGCGGCCTCGCTCCCCCACAGCGACACCCACCGGTAGGTGAGGGCGACCAGGATTCCGGTCACCGCCAGGGTGAACACCCCGAGGACCACGATGGCGTCGGCCACCGTGATGCGGGGCCGATCGGGGTCGGCGGCGAAGGCATACAGGCGGGCGAGTAATCCGATGAGGAACCAGGCGCCGACGGCCACCAGGAAGCCCTCGAGGAGGACCCGGCGAACCAGCGAAGAACCCCAGCCGGCGACCATGCCCGGTGCCAGGACGGCTACCGCCAGGCCGCCGATCCCGATCCCCAGCCCCCAGGCGAGCGGGATGCGGGCCCAGGCCGCCGGGGGCGTCTCCAAGGTGGCCCGAACCGGGGCGGCCACGGACCTGATCCGCAGCGGCACCGCCAGCAGCCCGGCCACCACCAGCCCGGCCGGCAGGGCCGCGTACAGGAGGTCGGCGCCGGTCATGGGGTGGCCTTCGATCGGTCGCGGCGATCGGCCGCCACCAGGCTGGTGGCAGTCAGCAGCAGGATCAGGATGCCCCCGGCGGTGAGGGCGACGGCGTCGCCCAGCGAGGCGGGGTCGTCGGCGGCCGACACGTCGAGGAAGGCGGCGAGGGCAGCCACCTCGTCGGGCGTCAGGGAGTGGGTGGAGTACGAGGCGGCCGCCACCGACGCCTGGTGTTCCCCGACGGCGGCGGCCAGTTCGGCGGCGCTCAGGGCGGCGTCGGCGAGATCGGGACCGAGCGTGGCGGGGAGGGCCGAGAAGTCACCGGCCGAGCCGGCGCTGTGGCAGGCGCTGCACGCCGGCCCGTCGTGGGCGAAGCCGGCCGCCCCGAGGAACAACTCCCGCCCGAGGACCGGGTC
>JAHJML010000054.1 GCA_018821365.1 Actinomycetota bacterium
GACTCCCAGGCCTCTCTCACCGCCGCCGTGGACGCCGCCCGCACCGCCCTCCGGGCCGGGGCCCGCCGGGTGACGGTGATCTCGCTCGAATCCGAAGAGGAGATGCCCGCCTCCGAGTTCGAGATCGACGAGGCCCGCCTCGAGGGGATCGAGTTCGTCCACCGGCGCGGCCCGGCCGAAATCCTCACCAGCGACGGCACGGTCAGCGGCCTGGAGACGATCGGGGTCGCCTCGGTGTTCGACGCGGACGGCCGGTTCGCACCGGTCTTCGACCCGGGGGACCGGGGGGTCCTCGACTGCGACACGGTGATCCTCGCCGTCGGGCAGGCGGTCGACGTCGCCGCCCTCGGCGAGAGCGGACCCGCCGTCAGCGACCGCCGCACCATCGGGGTGGGCGACGATCTGGCCACCTCGGTGCCCGGCGTGTGGGCGGGCGGCGATGCGGCCCACGGCCCCCGTACCCTCATCGCGGCCATCGCGGATGGGCGCAAGGCGGCCGCCGCTATCCACCGCAGCCTGGGCGGCGAGGAGGAGGACCGCCCCCCGGGTCGGATGGTGCGGCTTGACCAGTTCCACCGCCTCGACGACCGCTACGACCGCTACGACCGAATCGCGGTGCCCACCCTGGCGACCGACCGGCGCATCGGCCTCGACGAGGTCGAACTGGGGTTCACCGAACTGCAGGCCCGCTGCGAGGCGGCCCGCTGCCTGCGGTGCTTCGCCAACATCCTGCTGGAACCCGACGCCTGCGTCCTGTGCGGGCTGTGCGCCGACGTGTGCCCGACCGACGTGATCTCGCTGGTCCCCTCCGAGGAGGTCGACCCGGGCCGCCGCGGCGCCACCGCCCTGGTGCTCGACGAACGGGCCTGCATCCGCTGCGGGCTGTGCATCGAGCGGTGCCCGACCAAGGCGCTGTCGATGGGGGTCTGGACCGGGGTCGGGGTCCCTCAACCGGGGGTGCTCGCATGCAGTTGATGGACCGATTCCGGGCCACGGCCGTCGGGCGGTCGCTGTTCCGCTCGCCGGATCGTGTCACCGAACGGGACCGGGCCGCCGGGCACTGGGCCAACTTCCTGCTCCACATCTACCCGGTCAAGGTGCACCGCCGTGAGATCGAGTTCCGCTACTCGTGGTACCTCGGGGTGGCTTCGGCGGTGCTGTTCGGCTCGCTGGTGGCCTCGGGGATCTACCTGATGTTCTTCTACGTCCCCTCGCCGGCGTCGGCCTACGGCAACATCCAGGCGATCCAGACCGAGGTGGCCTTCGGGCAGTTCGTCCGCAACGTGCACCGCTGGTCGGCCAATCTCATGGTCATCGCCGTCGCCGCCCACATGGCCCGGGTCTTCTACCGGGGTGCCTACAAGCCGCCCCGCGAGTTCAACTGGGTGATCGGGGTGGTGCTGCTGGTGCTGACCCTGCTGCTGTCCTTTACCGGCTACCTGCTGCCCTGGGATCAACTGGCCTACTGGGCGGTCACGGTGGGCACCTCGATGGCCGACTTCGTCCCCTTCATAGGGGGAACCACCAGGGAGATGCTGCTCGGCGGGGACCAGGTGGGCTCGGCCACCCTGCTGCGCTTCTACGTGCTGCACGTGGCGGTGCTGCCCGCCGCGCTGGTGGCGGTGCTGGCCATCCACCTGTGGCGGTGGCGCAAGGACTCGATGCTCGACGACGGGGAGGGATGATGGCCGACCCCACCACCGACCCGGGCCGGACCCAGCCGCAACTCGCCGCCGGCAGGCGGGTGCTCGGCATCGTCCCCGGCACCCCGGCCACCGGGACCCGCAAGGAGCCCGACCGCGACGAGATGGTGATGGTGTGGCCCCACCTGCTGGTCCGCCACGCCGTCGCCGCCCTCGCCGTGCTGGCGGTGGTCCTGGTGCTCGCCGTGCTCTTCGACGCCCCGCTGCGCGAGATCGCCAACCCCACCAACACTCCCAACCCCGAGAAGGCCCCCTGGTACTTCGCGGCGCTCCAGGAACTGCTCAGCCTGTTCCACCCCCAGGTGGCCGGGGTGCTGGTGCCCACCGCCATCCTCGTCGGCCTCGCCGCCCTGCCCTACATCGACCGGAACCCTGAGACCTCCCCGGGGCGGCGCAAAGTAGTGGTGGCCACCTTCACCATCTTCCTGGTGCTGTGGGTGGTCCTCACCGTGATCGGGTTTGCGTTCCGCGGCCCCAACTGGGATTGGGTGTGGCCGTGGGTGGAGTGGCACGGAGAGCTATGAACGAGCACATCGACCGAAGGGCATTCGTCTCCAAAGCGTGGAAGGGCGGCGTCGCCCTCATCGGGTTGGCCGGCGCCTGGACCTCCTGGGATCTGCTGCGGCCCCGCCGCGGGCCGGGGGGCGGCGAGGTGCGCACCGTTGCCGCCGACGTGGTCCCCGAAGGCGGGGTGGTCGAGGTCACCGCGGCGCGGGCCTACCTGACCCGGGTGGGCGACGAGATCGTCGCCATCTCCGAGAAGTGCCCCCACCTGGGCTGCCGGGTTCCATTCTGCGAGCAGTCCGGCCAGTTCGAGTGCCCCTGCCACGGCTCGGTGTTCAACCGGCTCGGTGAGTACCGGGAAGGCCCGACACCCCGTGGCATGGACCGCCACCCGGTTCGCATCGAGGACGGGGTGATCTTCGTGGACACCGCTCGGGTGGAGGCCGGGCCCGACAAGGGCGCCCCCGAGACCATCGACGAGCCGCCGGCCGGTCCCTCCTGCGCCGGGGAGCACTGATGCCGCAACGCCGTGCCGACCCCCACCTCGAAGCCTCCACCAACCGCTGGATGGTCGGCGGGGTCGTGCTGATGGCCCTGCTGGTGCTGGCGTTCCCGGCCTACCGCCTGTATGAGCCGGGTGCCCGGGCCGCCACCCGGGACGCGCATCAAGCGAGCCTCGTCGAACAAGGCGGGCGGCTGTTCGAGATCCAGTGCACCGGCTGCCACGGCCTGCAGGGCCGGGGCGGGTCGGCCCCCGCCCTCAACTCCCAACAGTTCCTCACCGGGGCGAGCGATGCCCAGATCTCCTCGCTGATCGCCGTCGGGATCCCCGGCAGCCCGATGGCCGCCTACTCGCTCGACCACGGCGGGCCGCTCACCTCCGAGCAGATCGAGTCGCTTGCTGTGTTCCTGCGGTCGCTCGAGGCGGACGCCCCCGACAACCCCGACTGGCGCACCCCGCAGCCCTGACGAGCGAAGGAGTCCCGATGAGCGAAGTCCCATCCGGCGACGGGCCCACCGTCATCCTCGACCTTCCCGGCGAGGCCGACATCCCCACCAATGGCACCCTGAGCCGGGTGCTGTACTCCGACGAGCAGGTCCGCCTGGTGCTGTTCGCCTTCGACGAAGGGCAGGAACTCACCGACCACGCCGCCGGCAGCCCGGCCGTGGTGCAGGTGGTCTCCGGCCGGTTCCGGCTGACACTCGGCGGCGAGGTCGTCGAGGCCGACGCCCGGGCCTGGGTGCACATGCCGGCCGGTCTCGACCACTCGGTGCTCGCACTCGAACCGGGCCATCTGCTCCTCACGCTGCTGCGAGGAGGCTGAGCCGGCCCGGCGTCGGCGGCCCGATCCCATCTGGAGGTCGCCGCCGCCGGCAGGGACGCCCGGGGCATCGCCGAGGTGGAACCCGTCGAGGGAAGTCACCGCAGCACCATGGATCAACTCACCGATTGGACCCAGGCCGCCGGCCGGGGGGCGGGGGAAGCCGGTTCCTGCCACGATTGGGAGGTCGGGTGCGAGTGTCGCCTTTCCGATGGTGGCGGCCCGCAACGATCCAATCCGAGGTTGGGAGTCTGAGATGATGGTCACCCTGCAGTACTTCGACGAATGTCCGAACTGGCGGGCCACCCACGCCCTCCTGCTCCGGTTGTCGGGCGAGTACGGGTTCAGCCTCGAACTCACTGAGGTGGATTCGATCGCCGAAGCCGATCGGCTCGGCTTCCGGGGGTCGCCGTCGGTGCTGATCGACGGGGCCGACCCCTTTGCGAGCCCCTCGGCGCCCGTGGGCCTCTCCTGTCGGGTGTACCGGGGGCCGAACGGCTTGATCGGCGGGCCCAGCGAGGAGATGCTGCGCTCGGCGCTCACCGCCGCCGTGCAATGAGATGCCGATATGCGCTCGACGCCCCTGCCTCGCTGGAGCCGGGTGCGGATCTGGCCGCCCGGCCCGCTCCGGCCGCTGCCGGGGAGTGGCGGCCCGCCTCACGATCGGGTGGGCAGCCGTTCACCGCCGTGGATCGGGACCGGGAGGCGGCCCTCGGGAGGTGCCAGGGGGCACGACCAGCGCGGGTCGTGGACGCAGGACGGGTGGTAGGCGAAGTTGAAGTCGAGGATCACCCGCTCGCCGTCGTGTCCGAGGTCGGCGCCCTTGGCGGTGTCGAGGAGGTAGCGGCCCCCGCCGTAGGTGGTGGTGCCGCTGGTGGTGTCCCGGAAGGGGAGGAGCACCCCGCCGCCGTATTGGTCCAGCCAGTAGAGGGTGAGCCGAAGGGGAGTCATGGCGATCTCGAAGTGGGCGATGCCGAACGCCCTTCCCGTGGTGCTTCCGACCCCGCTGTGGGGCAGGAGCAGGCGTCCCCCGGGGGAGGCCTCCACGGTCGCCACCACTCGCAAGCCCGGGTCGTACGGCCAGTACTCCAGGCCCAGGAAGCCGGGGCGATCACCGGTCGGGATGGGACTCTGCGAGTGGGTCCGGAAGAGGGCGTCGCGGGCCTGCACCCAGTGGGTCCGGCCGTCCTGGGGCGTCATGCGGCGCACCTCGGTGTACATCTCGGCGACCCGGCGCCGGTAGTCCCACAGTGCCAGCGTTGCCCGGGGATCCCCGATGGGAGGGGAGTCCTCGGGCGGCGGGTCGAAGGTCACGTCTCGGCCTCAGCCGGGTTCCCGGCATCCGCGGTGTCGACGTGGGCGGCGACGCTCCGGCTGTGGCCGATGGCCCGTATGGGTGTGGCTTCCTGCATGTGCGGGTAGGTATAGCCGACCCGGGGAGCCGGGACCATGCGGCTACCGGGCCCTCAGCCGAACCCGGTAGTCGGCCCCGAACAGGTCCCGGGGAACGGTGAGGCCGGCCCGTCGGTAGACCTCGGCGGGGATCCCGATGTCGGCGAGCCACAGATCCCCGACGGCGGGGGCATCGAGACCGGTCTTGGGGAGGGCGAGGGTGAGAGTCCGGGTGGCGGTCACGTGGTCGCC
>JAHJML010000055.1 GCA_018821365.1 Actinomycetota bacterium
AGCACCTCGTCATCGGCCACCCCCAGCATGCGGCGGGCCGCACTCCGCGTCACGTAGTCCGGGTACACCCCCGAGTAGAGAGGATGCTCCACCACGAGCACCTTGGCCGGATCGAGCGGATAGAGGCCGGCCACCTCGCCCCGGGTGGATTCGTGGAGGACGTGCACGGCGGTCGCCAACTCACCGAGGCGGGTCCGGGTCTCGATCTCCAACTCGGGGTAGTCGCAATCGTGAGGCAACGCCTCGTGCACGCTCCAGACAAGCGTGCCTCCCCGCTCCAGGAAGTCCTCGATGCGCTGCAGGTAGGCCCTCGACTGCCCCCCGGCCTTCTCCTCGGACTCGGCCCCCGCCTGGAACACCCTCGTCCAGTGGAGGTGGAAGACGCCGTCGTTGGGGAGACGGTCGAGATGCTCGTAGCGCGCCAGCGGCCTCGGGTCGAAGCCGGCCTCGATGCAACGCGAGTAGAGCAAGCGCAGGTAGGGGTTCTGGGCACCCCCCGGGAAGTACGCCAGATCGCGGTGTTGCCGGCTGCCGGCCACGGCGAGCCGCTGCTCCAGCCACGCCTCGTGTGGATCGGCCGACTTCTCCATCACAACCCTGAGCCTGCGGCGCAGCCTCTCGACTTCGGCGCTCAGCCGCCGTTGCTCGGCGTCGAGGCGCCGGGCCACGCCCCGCCTCGACCCGGCTTCCTCCCGGCGTCGTGCTCGCCGCCCGCCTGCCGTCGCGGGCGCCGCCATCTCCCTATTCGCCTTCGCAACCCTCTTGCTCCTGACACGCACCTTCCGCTCCCGCATGGTGATGCGAATCCCCCTCCGGAGCTTGGCCCATGCCCGTCGATGCTCACGCCGCTTGCGCCGTGCGAACCCCCGCGCTCTACGGAAGGATCGCAGCGCCAGGTAGTAGGCGGGTCTGAGGGCCCTCTTCACGGGTTCGGGCAGACGGCGGGCCAGGAAGGCGCGCATCATGCCACCCCTTCGGTCGGGCCGGTGTAACCCAGCCTGACCGCCGTGCCTCCGACGGCGGTGGCGATCTCGGCTGCCTCAGCGGCTTCGAGCCGGGGACGACCGTCCCGCCGGTCGGCGGGAGAACCCCCCAGCCGCTTGCGGAGCACCGAGCCGTCGACCTCGGCGCCGGCCGCCCACTCCAGGGCATCGAGGCTCTCCCCGCGCACCATGCTCTCGTAGGCGATGGTGGCGGCGCCGAGCACCGGGCCCCAGGTGAGGAACGATTCGGCCATCCGCTGCCAAATGGCCCCAAAGTCGGCGGGGGTGGACACCTCCTCGTCGGGCCAGCGGCGGAACCACCAGTACGCGCTCGCCCGTTCGTCGTGGCGGCGCCGATACGACAGCCAGGCATCCCACGGGTTGCGGTGCAGGAACACCAGCCTCGCGTCGGGGTAGAGCGTCTTCAGGTAGAGCGCATGCTCGCCGTCGAGCCGCACCTCCTTGATACCCCATAGTTCGAAACCCATCTCGGCGGCGGGGTGGGCGAACAGCCGGTCGAACAAGGCCCGATGAGCGGCGAGCAGGTCGGCAGGGTGCGGATAGGCGTTGGCGATCCACGACCCCGATGAGGGCGGATCGTGCGAATCCACGATGTACCCGGCCGGAGGCCACAAGCCCTTCGAAGACCCGGGCGGCCACGGGGCCGCAAACGACCGCAGCGATTCGGCCACCGACCGGATCAGGCCGCAGTGATCGTACGGTTCCCCCCACATCAGCAACCGCCCCGAGGAGACCAGCAGACGCTGCGCAAGGGTCGAACCCGAGCGCCAACCCGCCGACAGCAGGAAGACCGGGGCGCCTCCCGGGGGAAGGCCCGGGAGGCCGAATCGGCTGATCAAGGAATCGAGTCCCTCGGCGATGGTGAACTCGGTGCCGCCGCTCATCTCAATAGACCGCCAGGTCGACAGAGTCCAGCACCGCTGCGTGCCAGCGCCGGAACGCAGCGACCCGATCGCGTGACACCCCTTCAGGGGGAGCCACCTCGCCGGCGGCTCCCGTCTGGTAGCCGAGGGTCTCCATCAGGGATCCGCAGATCGCGTCGATGATCCCGACGTCCGTCACGGGCACATCCCCCTCCGCCGATCTCGTGTCGGCCTCGATCGGTTCCAACGCCCGCGACTTCCATGTCTCCCGTGCCGGGAACAGCGGGTGGGACCCCAGCACCTCGGGGGTGAGCGGCCGCACTCCGTCGGGAACCTCCAGCAGCCGGGCGATCTGCGATCGGGCACCCTCGGCATCGAGCACGACATCCTCGTAGCGAAGCACCAGTACCCGGTCGGGCCCGAGCAAGCGGTGAGCGTCGGCCGCCGCTCTCTGGTATGCCAGCCAGCGTTCGGCGAGGGCGTAGGCATCGGTCTCTCCCCAGGCCACGCTCCGATGCGAGCGCAGCACCGCCCGTGGGTCGCGCACGATCACCACGAATCGGAGACCCGGTACCGCATTGGAGAGATGTTCCCACCAGAAGAGGTGCTGGGGGGTCTTCTCGCCGAGCACCTGCCGGGAAGAGGGGCTCAGCGCAGCGACCACACTCTCGAAGATGGTCCACAGCCCGATCCGTCGATTGTGCCCCGCCATCCGTTCGGTGAGATCCGCTACCCGCAACTCGATCCCACGCTCGGCGAGATCCCGGGCGATCCACTCCGCCGCCGACAATCTGTCCTCGCCCCGCAGCGGGAAGCCGAACTGGTTCGACAGCGCCTCCGCCGAGAACCAGAAGTGCGTCTCGGGCGGCACCCACACCGGGGCGAGCTCACAGCAGAGACGCTGCACCAGTGTGGTCCCGGAGCGCGCCTGGCCCCCGATGAGGAACCGAACCTCGGCCGGCCCGCTCCTGCTCATCGCCGGGCCTCCGGTCCCCGTTCCAGATCGAGGATCCCGGTCTCGCTCCAGGAGAGGCGCACCCGTTCTCCTGCGGTGGACCAGGTGCACGACGCCGCATCGGATGCCTCCACCGAGGCCGGGCCGTCGAGGGTGAACAGGACCACCGACCTCCGCGGAGTGGTGCCCCGCCACCCGAACCCCCAGAGCGCTACCGGCCTCCCCGAGGCCCCGAACCCCCAGCCCTGCAGCGGCTGATGCCGGCGACCCCGCTCCGGAGGGATCGGATCCCACCCGCGGCCCAACTGCGTCACCCACGCCACCGGATCCCCTGCGGCGGCCAGCACCAGTCCGGCGGTCCCCGGCGCCACGTCCAGTCCGGTGGCGGCGTGGAACCAGACGGCGGCCGGGGGGCCCTCCGGCTGTCGGAACCGCCGGCGCCGGGTGGGGGCACCGCCGATCGTCAGGGTGTCGACCACCACCAGCCAGGCACCCGGCACCAGGGCGACGCTCCGATGCTGCGCTACTCCGCCGATCACCGTCTCGGCCTCGAGCACCTGGGTCCCCCGAATCGTCCCCCACCGCACCACTTCGGATGCGGCCGTGGTCTCGATGTCATCCTCGATGTCGACCACGTTGTGGGCGGCACGGGTCTTCACGAATGCCTCGATCTCAGCGATGGGCGGCGGAGCGGGAGCGTCCTCCGCCTCGAGTTGCTCTCCGGCCTCGGCTTCGCTCCGGATCCTCTGATCGGGGCGAACCGCTTGATCCGGCCTTCGCACGGAGCCCGGTCCCACCAGCAGCCACCGGCCCCGATCGAACCAGACGACATTGAGGTCGTCGGCCTGCTCCCGGCGTCCCGAATCCCCTTGCACCAACAGAAGGCTCGATCCATCCAGCCGATCGATCGCCTCCGGCCAACCGGTCTTGCTAATGGCGATGCCGGCCTCCGGGAACACCCGCCAGCCCTGCGGGGGCGCCATCCCCAATGCCCCCGCCGTGGCGGCGTGGAGCAGGTTGGGATGCTGGTAGACGGCCTCCATCGCGGTCGGCTCCATGTCGTACCCGGCCCACAGGCCACCGATCAGGCGGGGCCTGGTGTCACCGACCTCGACCAGCGAGCCGTCGGGCGCCACCATCCAGGCGAGGGCCTCCTCCATGGCAAGGCGGATCTGCATCAGGTGGCGATCGTCGGTCAGCCCGGCGGCGAGCACGGCCGCCACGCCATTGAGGACCTCGATGTGCGCCCCCGGGGAGCCGCTGCGGTGGACGCTCTCGGCGGTCAGTTGGTCCTCGACCGCCGACCGGAAACGGGACACCGCGGTGTCGAGGTCGAGCCCGGAGAGATCCCGGAGGTAGCCGGCGAGAGCCACCCCGGCCGCCGTCTCGGCGAGGCCGCCGCCGCCCCGCATCTCGGCCCCCCACCGCAGCGCCCTCCCGAACAGGTCCGCCACCTCGTCATCGGAGATCCCCGGGTCACCGGCCGCCGCCCGTGCCAGGTAGCCGATCCGGTAGGCCGCAAAGCAGCGCTCTTCGGAGGGTTCTCTCGGATCAAGGGTCGCCTCGACCAGGGCTCGGAGCAGTGCGGGGTCCCGGGTATGCCTATGGGCCTCGGCCACCCCGTCGAGGGTCGCCGAAGCCGCCCCCGCCAAGCCGTCCTCGACCGCACGGCGGGCGTCGCGCACCGCCCGGTGCCGCAATCGGGGCCAGGCCATGCTGACGAAGGAGGGCTCACCGAACCCGGCGAGCGTCGACCGATGACCGGTGTCCGTCACCATCACACGATCCCCGCCTTGATGAACTTGCGGTACTCCTTGATGACGTAGCGGGGCTCCCCCGCGTCCATCACCTTGCCGCGATCGATCCAGACCACCTCCTGGCACAACTCCCGGAAGACCTTGAGGCGGTGGGAGGCGATCACCAGATTGCCGGCCCGCTCCACCAGGGATTTCATCGCATCCCGGCTCTTGTCGCGGAACGACTCGTCGCCGACCGCCAGGATCTCGTCGATCAGCAGGATGTCGGGCTGCATCGAGGTCCCGATCGCAAACGCCAGACGGGCCACCATGCCGGACGAGTACGTGTTGAGGGGCCGGTCGGCGGCCTCCTTCAACTCCGAGAACTCCAGGATCGGGTCGACCAGCGCCTCGGTCTCGTCACGGCTGAGGCCGGTGGCCAGGCAGCCCAACCACACGTTGCGGCGTCCGGTGAGGTCGCCGTTGAAGCCGCTCCCGAGCGACAGCAGCGTCGAGATCCTCCCCCTGATCCTCACCACGCCCGCATCCGGCTTGAGCGTTCCGGCGATGACCCGCAGCAGCGTGCTCTTGCCTGCACCGTTGCGGCCGAGCACACCGATGGAAGTCCCCACCGGCACCGAGATGCTCACACCGTCGAGGGCGTTGACCACCGTCCCTTTGCCCCCCATCACCTTGCCCAGCAGCGGAATCTTGGCGGTGATCGGACGGTAGGTGACCCGGATACCCTCGGCCTCGATGGCATAGTCGACCGGTTCGACGGGTTCGACCGGTTCGACCGGTTCGACCGCCTCCGGGGTGATCCCGGTCTCGATGTCGGGTTGGCTCATAGGTACCTCGCCATCGATCCCTCGTTGCGGACGAAGGTCCAGATGCCGAATGTCATGACCACCACCGCCCACGCTCCCCCGGTCAGGATGTAGATCGGCTCCAGCGGCCGGGACATCAGCGAGGTTCGGTAGAGGGCCAGGAACGAGAACATCGGATTGGTCTTCACCACGACCTGAATCCAGGTGGCCGCCCCCTCGATCCTGTCGAGGGTCCACAGGATGGGCGTCAGGTAGAACCACATGCGGGTCAGGTGGGGGACCACGTTG
The DNA here is from genome assembly GCA_018821365.1 of Actinomycetota bacterium. GTDB lineage: Bacteria > Actinomycetota > Acidimicrobiia > Spongiisociales > UBA11373 > JAHJML01. Next base: position 5,674 of record JAHJML010000055.1, read on the forward strand.
CGGATGTCACGGATCGGCACCACCAGCCGGGCGGTGAGGGTCGCCATCCCGAGCACAAACATCGTGTGGAGCAGCAGCGGCACCGGGAAGAACAGCAGCCACCAGGTGGGCCAGATGTCGTTGAGCGGCGCCACCAGGAAGTAGAAGGTCGCCAGGCTCACCAGGAAGGCGGTCGCCGACTCGATGAGGGCCGCCAACGGGAGCACCATCCGCGGGAAGGAGACGGTGGTCACCAGTTTGCCGCCCCCGGTGATCATGTTGGCGGCCCCGTTCATGGTTCCCGACATGTACCGCATGGAGAACACTCCGACCAGCAGGTAGGCCAGGAAGGCGGGGTCGCCGCGGCGGCCGTCGAGGATGATCCCGAACACCACGAAGTAGACCCCGGTCATCATCAGCGGGTTGAGCACCCACCAGAGCACCCCGAGCATGTCGGTGGCGTGCTTCCCCATGATGTTGCCGAAGGCCAGTTCGCGGATGAACCACCGGCGCTCCCACAACTCCCTCAGGTAGCCGGATCGGGAACGGTCGATGTCGCGCCTCTCAACGGTCTTGCTGGCCATGATCACGCAGGAGTGTAGAACCCCGGGGGCCGATCACCGGTCGCCCCCGGCACAGGTGCGGCAGCGGCCCACGATGGCGAAGTGGGTGGCATCGGCGATGAAGCCGTGCGGTTCGGTGACCGATGCGACCGCGCTCTCCAGTGCCCGGGCGGGCACATCGACCGCGATTCCACACGACTCGCAGACCAGATGGTGGTGAGGGTGGACCGGAGCGACGTGGTACACACCGGGACCGTGCCCCATGTGGACGTGGGTGACGTAGCCGATCCGTTCCAGTGCCTCCAGGGTCCGGTACACCGTGGACGTGTCGGCCGTCACCCGGGTGGCGATCTCGGCGGCGGTCAGGTGAGCGCCGGGAGCGCCGGCCAGCACGGCGCACACCCCCCGCCTGGCTCCGGTGATGCGAAACCCGGCCCGGCGCAGCCCCGCGATCAGGGTGTCGGCCGAGGTCTCAGCCATCGCCCGGCGCCGCCCGGCTCATCTCGACCACCCGATCCAGCACCAGGCGAGCCGCTCCCGAATCCACCGACTCGATCGCCAGGGGCATGGCAGTCGAGAACCCTTCGGCGAGACCGGCGGCGACCATCCCGGGGAGCGCGTTGACGAGGGCGATGTCCCGCTTGGGGCCCGGCTCCCCATCGAGGATCGCCCGGGTGATGGCGGCATTGGCAACCGCGTCGCCGCCCAGCAACTCGGACCGATCCGCCACCCCGACCCCGAAGTCGCCGGGAGTGAACTCGGCATGGGTGACGACCCCGTCCTTGAGCCGGTAGATGAACGAGGTGCCGGCAGTGGTCAACTCGTCGAGGCCGTCCTCTCCGTAGTACACGAATGCCACCTCGCGCCCGAGGGCCGCCAGGACGCCGATCATCCGCTCCGCCATCCGGGCGTCGCCGACACCGATCGCCATCCGGGGCGCCCGGGCCGGGTTGGCCAACGGGCCGAGGACGTTGAACACGGTCGGCACCCCCAGCTCACGGCGGATCGGGACTGCATGGCGCATCGCAGGGTGGTAGCGGGGAGCGAAGAAGAATCCGAAGCCCGCCTCCCGGACCATCTGCACCGTGACCGCGGGGGGGAGGTCGAGCCGCAGCCCGAGCGCCTCCAGCACGTCGGCCGAGCCCGACAGGGAGGAGGCGGCCCGGTTGCCGTGCTTGGCGACCTTGGCGCCGGCCCCTGCTGCGATGAAGGCCGCGGTCGTGGAGATGTTGAAGGTCCCTGAGCCGTCGCCGCCGGTGCCGACGATGTCCACCACCGGTTCCCCGATGTCCACCGTCTCGGCGGAGTCGTACATGGCCTCGACCAGGCCCGTCATCTCCTCCACCGACTCGCCCTTGACGCGGAGAGCGACGATGAAGGCGGCCGTTTGCGCCGGCGTGCTGCGTCCCCCCATGATCTCCGCCATGGCGGAGCGCGCCTCGGGGGCGGACAGGTCGGTGCCGGCCATGAGGCGGGACAGGACCGACGCCCAGGGGTAGGCGCCTCCCATCACTCGAAGGCGGCGAGGCCGGTGAGGGCCTGGCCGATGATGAGCGTGTGTATCTCGTGGGTGCCCTCGTAGGTGTACACCGACTCCAGGTTGTTCATGTGCCGGATGATCGGGTATTCGAGGGTGATGCCGTTGGCGCCGAGGACCGACCGGGCGGTGCGGGCCACCTCCAGCGCCATCCGGACGTTGTTGAACTTGCCCATGGAGATGTGGGCCGGATCGATGTCGCCTGCGTCCTTGAGGCGGCCGATCTGATACGCCACCAGGGTTCCCGCGTTGACGGCGGTGGCCATCTCGGCGAGTTGCCTCTGGATCAGCTGGAACCGTGCGATCGGCTTGCCGAACATGATCCGCTCTCCGGCGTAGTCGAGCGCCGCTTCGAAGCATGCCCTGGCAGCCCCCACCGCCCCGAACAGGATGCCGAAGCGCGCCTCGTTGAGGCACGACAGGGGGCCCTTCAGGCCGGTCACCCCGGCCAGCACCGCATCGGAGGGCAGCCGCACGTCGTCGAGCACCAACTCACTGGTGACCGAAGCCCGCAGAGAGAGTTTCTGGTGGATCTCGATGGCGGAGAAGCCGGGGGTGTCGGTGGGGACCAGGAAGCCGCGGATCCCCCCGTCGGTCTGCGCCCAGACGACGGCCAGGTCGGCGAGATTGCCGTTGGTGATCCACATCTTGGATCCGTTGAGCACCCAGTCGTCACCGTCCTTGCGGGCGGCCGTCCGCATCGCTCCTGGATCGCTGCCGGCGTCGGACTCGGTGAGGCCGAAGCACCCGATCACCTCGCCGGCGGCCATCCTCGGCAGCCAGTGCTGCTTCTGCTCCTCGGACCCGTATGCCCAGATCGGGAACATCGCCAGCGACCCCTGTACCGAGACGAACGAACGGGTCCCCGAGTCGCCCGCCTCGAGTTCCATGCAGGCGAGGCCGTACTCGAAGTTGGAGGTCCCGGCGCACCCGTACCCGTCCAGGTGCATGCCGAAGAGGCCCATCGCCCCCATGTCCTCCGCCAACCGTCGCGGGAAGGTTCCCGCCTCGAACCACTCGGCCACATCGGGGAGGATCTTGTCGACGACGAAGCTGCGCACCGTGTCGCGCAGCAGGCGCTCCTGATCACCGAGCATGCCGTCGGTGTTGAGGTAGTCCCGCGGGTTGACCAGCCCGGGGCGTACGGAATGGGTGCTCATGAACCTTCCTCGAATCGGTTGCACCCATTCTGCCCTGTGCGAGCAGCCAACCAGGTCAGGCGCTTCGTCGCATCAGGCGGCGACGTTCCCGTTCGGTCGTCCCACCCCAGATGCCGAAGTGGATTCGGTTCTCCAACGCCCACCAGAGGCACTCGTCCCGCACCGGGCATCCGGAACAGATCTTGAGCCCCTCGTCGGGATCGAGGGCCTCGCCGGGGAAGAACAGGTCGGGGTCGGCCCCCCGGCAAGACCCGTAGGCCGCCCAGGGACGCTCGTCCAGGTCGAGCAGGCTCACATCGCTCCTTGCAGTGTCTCGACGGCTCACGGCACCGCTCCTGTTGTATCGCTCGCCGGTTAAGACGATGTGAAGCCCTGAGGAAGTTCCCGTGATCTGTGGGCGACCACCTCCGCCGTCCCGTTACAATCATCCGCCCATGACTCGCGGACAGCAGCTCTACTTCGCTTACGACGCGACCATCGACCCGGACAGGCTGTCCGGCGTCGCCCCGGGCGCCGAGTTCCTCTTCATCGCCCACCTGCCCGAGTGGCGTTTGACCTTCCCGATCCCCAACGGCAAGGGGGCACTCCCCTCGGTCCATCCCGAGAGCGGCAACACCGTGTGGGGTGCGGTCTTCCAACTCCCCGCCGCCGAGGTGGCCGGCCTCAACGACGCCCAGCAGTCCGAGGGCCGGATACCCACCGTCGCTCAGGCAATGGACAGGGAGGGGCACCGCCACGATGTCCTCGTGCACGTGGCCGGCGGCGACGCCGGCGCAAGTGCGGCCGCCCCCGAACCCGGCTACCTCAGGAAGATGGTCAGCGGCGGCCGCCACTGGAAGCTCCCCGCCGGCTGGGTCGCCGCCCTCGAGGAGCACCTCGAGGACCGCTGATCGAGGCGGCCGATGGCTCGTGGCCGGCGGCGGGCCGGCAGCCGCTCGCGCCATCCATCGTGACCGGAACCCGCCACCCGGACTACCGTCTCTCTGGTGAGCTCGCCGGACGGCCGCGGCGCAAGCCGAGGAAAGTCCGGACTCCACAGGGCAGGGTGCTGGGTAACTCCCAGGCGGGGCGACCCGATGGAAAGTGCAACAGAGAGCAGACCGCCGATGGCCGCAAGGCACAGGCAAGGGTGAAACGGTGGTGTAAGAGACCACCAGCGTCCCGGGCGACCGGGACGGCTCGGTAAACCCCACCCGGAGCAAGGCCGAGCAGGGACAGGGCGGCCCGCCCGCTACGTCCCGGGTAGGCCGCAACGAGCCCGACCGGCAACGGCGGGCCCAGATAGATGGCCGTCGCCGGGGTCCGCCCCGGTACAGAATCCGGCTTACAGGCGGGCTCACAGGCTCGTGAGGGCCCCTGCGGGGGCCCTCACCGCGTTCCCGGCAGCGGATCCACTTGGACCGGCGATCCCGCTACGCTGCCGCCCTCGCAGCATCACGGAAGGCTTCCTCACATGAACGGACCGATCGTGCGCGCCGAGAACGTCACCAAGACGTTCGGCGACGTCGTTGCGCTCGACGGCGTCAGCCTCGAGTTCGAGGGCGGCATCATCTACGGCCTGCTGGGACCCAACGGCGCCGGCAAGACCACCCTGATCCGGGTGCTGACCACGCTGCTGAAGCCCGATTCGGGCGGGGCCTGGGTCGCCGGGGTGGATGCCATCCACGACCCGCGGGCCGCCCGCACCCAACTGGGCCTGGCCGGGCAATTCGCCGCCGTCGACGACTACCTCACCGGACGCGAGAACGTGGTGATGGTGGCCCGTCTCTACAACCTGCCCAGGCGGGAAGCCGAACGGAGAGCCGACGAGGTGCTGACGGCGATCCATCTGGCCGATGCGGCCGACCGCCCGGTCCGCACCTACTCCGGAGGGATGCGGCGTCGCCTGGACGTGGCCGCCTCGATGGTGGGACGCCCCAAGGTGCTGTTCCTCGACGAGCCGACCACCGGCATCGACCCCCGCAGCCGGATGGACCTGTGGACCCTGATCCAGGACCTGGTCGCCAACGGCACGACCATCCTGCTCACCACCCAGTACCTCGACGAGGCCGATCAGTTGGCCGCCCGCATCGGGGTCATCGACGACGGCCGTTTGATCACCCAGGGCACTCCCGAGGAACTCAAGGACACCCTGGGGGGCGCCTTCCTGGAGTTGGCGATCGCCGAGACCGACCGCACCCGCGGGATGGAGATCCTCGGGGCCATCGAGGGCGAGGAACCCGTCTTCGAGGCCGGCTCGCAGCGGATCGTCGTCTCTGCGCACCGCGGCTCGCTGACCCTGGTCGATGCGGTGCGCCGCCTCGACGAGGCCGGCATCACCCCCGAGGACGTCACCCTGCGCAAGCCGACCCTGGACGACGTCTTCCTGTCGTTGACCGGTCATGCCACGGAGAACACCACAACAGAGACCACCGGTGGCGGCAAGCGTCGCCGGGGAAGGAGGGCATCATGACGGCCATCACCGGCCCGGCCCGCCCCCCCGCCGGGGTCTCGCTGCGCCATGCGATCAAGGACACGCTGGTCATCACCAGGCGCAACCTGCTGCGCAACGTCCGACTCCCCCAGTTGCTCATCTTCGCCACCGTGCAGCCGGTCATGTTCCTGCTGCTGTTCAACTACGTGTTCGGCGGCGCCATCGGCGGAGCGATCCCGGCGGCCGCCGGGGGCAAGTACCTCAACTGGCTGGTCCCCGGCCTGCTGATCCAGGTGGCCGCCTTCGGGGCGGGACAGACGGCGCTCGGCCTCACCGAGGACCTCAGCAAGGGGGTCATCGAGCGCTTCCGCTCGCTGCCGATGGCCCGCTCGGCCGTGCTGGCCGGGAGGACCCTCTCCGACCTGGTCCGCAACGGCTTCGTGATCACCCTGATGATGGTGGTCGGGTTCCTGATCGGCTTCCGCTGGCAGACCAGCCTCCTGGGCCTGGCAGGCGGGATGCTGGTGGCGATGGTGTTCGCCTATGCGCTCTCGTGGGTGATGGCCGCCATCGGCTTGGCCGTCAAGAACCCCGAGGCCGCCCAGTCGGCGGTGTTCCTCCCGGTCTTCCCACTGGTGTTCGCCTCGTCGGTCTTCGTCCCGGTGGAGACGATGCCGTCGTGGCTGGCAGCGTTTGCCGAGAATCAGCCGATCACGGTGACCACCAACGCCCTGCGCGGGCTCATCCTCGGCGGCGACGCCCTCCCCCAGGGCGACACCGTCGCCGGGACCGTGCTCCTGGCACTGGCGTGGTCCCTGGCAATCCTGGCCATCTTCGCTCCGCTGGCAGTGCGCATGTACCGCCGGGCGGTCGGGTAGGCACTCGGGTATCCTCGCCGGCCATGTGCCGCAACATCGTCAGACTTCGCCACCCGGAGGCGCCTGCCGCCCGCCCGGACATGGAAGCCGCCGCCCTGCAGTACGTCCGCAAGGTGAGCGGCTTCCGCCAACCGTCCCGGGCCAATCGGGAGGCCTTCGACCTCGCCGTGGCCCGGATCGCCGATGCCACCGACGATCTGCTCTCCTCGCTGGTGGTCCGCCCTACAAGCTGAGCGACCCGCACTGGAGCGTCCCGGCCGCATCGATGGCCGCATCGTCGCCGGGGCGGGTCAGGGTGCTGCTCTTCTTGGCCAGGAAGGTGAGCCTGCCGTTCGATTGCCCGAAGGTGGGGTCGTACGAGTAGGTGGACCGGCCCTGGGTGTAGGTGGTGCCGTCGGCGGTGCTCTGGTTGATCTCCCGCACCCCATTGGCCAGGCACACCAGGCCGGATTGGTTGCCGACCGAAGCGCCCACCGGGAAGGTGGCCTCGGTGGTGCCGGGACCGATGTAGACGTTGCCGACGCCGCAGCGCATGTTGGGCGGCGCCTCGATCGGCTCCTGCATCGTGTACAGCGTCACCAGTTCGGTGGTGGCGCCCTGCCCGGTCACGACGAAGGCTTCGTCGACGCCGTCCTTGTTGATGTCGTGCCCCCCGATGGCCCTGGCGGCCTCGGCGCCCCCGGTCGGCAGCAGCTTGGCCGCCCCATGGCCGCGGTCGGTGAGCAGCCGGATGTACCAGGATCCCCCGTCCCGATAGACCTGGAGCGTTCCATCGGTCCCGTTGCCGTCGAAATCGCCGGTCGCCGTGGTGAGCGATGTCGCCGTGGCGGGGAGCGGGTCCCCGGGCCCGTCGCAGATGAGGATGTGGCGCTCACACTTCTCGGAGGTAGACCCCGGGCCGAGCGTGCACTTGTCGGTTCCGAAGCCACCCGCCGCCTCGCCGCGGGCGGTGGCGGTGATCCGGTCGTTGCCCGCCTGGCCAAACAGGCTGATGAACCAGGTGCTCCCGATCAGGGTGTCGTTGCCGGCTCCCCCCAGCACGGTGTCGCCCGAGGTGGCGGCCTCGACCCGATCGTCGCCGTCTCCGCCCTCCAAGCGGTTCACGACCAACGGGGCCCCGATGATGTGATCGTCCTTGCCGGTGCCCCGCACGTTCTCGACCTTGGTGATGGTGCCGTCGCCGCCCACCGCGCCGCTGTAGGTGCCGGAGGCGAGATCGATGCGCAGCCCGGTGAGCACCCTGGACTTGGTGACCCCGGATGCCTCGAACCAGTCCTTGCCACCACCACCGTTGAGTTTGTCGGTGCCCGTGCTGAAGAGGAGCGTGTCGTTGCCCTCCTCTCCGTACAACTTGTCGTCGTTGCCTCCGCCCCACAACTCGTCGTTGCCGTCGCCGCCGTAGAGTTTGTCCTTGCCGGTCCATCCGCTGATCGTGTCGTCACCGGCGCCGCCGTCGATGTAGTCGTTCCCTCCGTCACCGAACACCCGGTCGTTGCCGTCGCTGGTGCTGATCTGGTCCGCGCCCTTGCCGCCGTGGACCTCGTCCCCGCCCAGGCCGGAGCAGATGCGGTCGTTGCCACCCCGGCCGTCGATGACGTCCACGCCGGTGGTGCCCATGATGACGTCGTCGCCGCTGGTCCCGTTGGTGACCAATCCCGGCGCCGCGATCACGATGGTGGGGGCCTCGCCGAAGCAGGGCCCCAGCGCCTTCGCCTCCTCTCCGCCCCCGAGCAGCGGCAAGAGAGCGGCGACCACGGCCAGCACGACGATGATGCGGAACCTCATCGGTATCTCCCTGGGTCGACCAGCCAACGTTCGCGCGGCCCGCCGCCCCCGGCCAGGGGATTTGGTCACAACCGTGGCGAGCACCCATAGGCGGTGGGGCGGTCCAATCGAACCGCCCCACCGCATCGGATCGAGCAGCTCAGGTCGTGGTGGCTGCGTAGTTGATGTCGGAGAGATCGTCGGAGAAATCGGTGTCGCCCTCGACGATGAGCTTGTACAGCACCCAGGCGATCACGGCACCCACCATGGGCCCGACCATGTAGACCCAGAATCCCGCCCAGGTGTCCCCCACCAATGCCGGTGCAAAGCTCCTCGCCGGGTTGACCGACGTGCCGGTGAAGGGGATGCCGAGCATGTGCACCGCGGCCAGCGCCGCCCCCATGCCCAGGTACTTGGTGTGGGCCGCGCTCTTGGAGAGCACCAGGATGGCGAACACGAAGATGAGGGTGAAGACCGCTTCTGCAATCAAGCCCTCGAACTCGCTGATGACCGCCGAGACCTGGGTGGCGGTCTGGGAGACGGCCGCCCGGCTCAGCACGATGGCGAAGACCCCGGATGCCAGGAACGCCCCGAGCGCCTGGGCGACCATGTAGCCCATCGTGTCGGTGAACCCGATCCTTCGGTCGAGGAACATCGCCAGGGTGACGGCCGGGTTGAAGTGCCCACCCGACACCCGGGCGAGCGAGTACAGGGCCGTGACCAACGCCAGGCCGAACGCCAACGCGACGCCCATGATCACCGGCTCGCCCGCCTCCTTGATGCCGAGGATCGCCCCCGTTCCGATGCCCACCAGCATGAACGTGCCGAACACCTCGGCGGCATACTTCTGCCACGTCTTCATCGATCGGTCCTTTCCGTCGTCCCAGGACAATAGGTCGCGGGGCGGCAAGCCGCCCCCTCCTCTCCCTTTCCTGCCATGTGTATGACCCCGCCGGGCTCCAGAGCGTTTCGGTGGAGGGTGGGTGCCGCCGGTGCGCGAAGATGGGCGACACCGTCCGTCGAGAAAGGCCCACCCTGTGACCGGCTTCTACTACTTCTGCGGCCACGAGCAGTGGCAACCCGAGACGCTGGTCCGCCACGCAGTCCTCGCCGAGCAGGTTGGCTTCGACGGCCTCCTCGTGTCGGAGCACTTCCACCCGTGGGTCGACGATCACGGCTCGGCCGGGTTCGCCTTCTCGACGATGGGGGCGATCGCCGAGGCCACCGAGGTGGTCCGGATCACCACCGGGGTCACCACGCCGCTGTTCCGCTTCCACCCGGCGGTGGTTGCTCAGGCGGCCGCCACCCTCGACCGCCTCTCGGGAGGGCGGTTCGACCTCGGGGTCGGCACCGGGGAGAACCTGAACGAGGGGCCGCTCGGGTACCCGTTTCCGCCCTATGCAGAGCGGGCCGCCCGCATGGAGGAGGCCCTCGAGATCATGCGCCGCCTCCTCGACGGCGAGAAGCTGACCTTCGACGGCCGCTACTACACCACCGACCGGGCCCGGCTCTACAGCCCGCCCATCGGCGCGGTCCCCATCTTCATGGCGGCGGGCGGGCCCAAGTCGGCCGCCCTCGCCGCCCGCAGGGCCGAAGGCATTATCACCAGCGTCAAGGTGCCCGCCGACACCTTCGCAAAGGTGATCGAGCCGGCCCGCGCCGCCGCCGCCGAGGCGGGCCGGCCCGCCCCCCGCATCCTGGCGACCCGCTGGTCGATCCACGCCGCCGGCGAGGACGAGGCATGGGAGGCCCTCAGGGCCTGGCGGGGCCTGCGAGCCCCGGGCCGGCTGGAAGCGGTCGATCCCCAGGACCTGCGGGAGCGCGCCGACGGCCTCCCCCGGGCGGAGGTGCTCGGCAGCTACACGATGGTGCCGGGACCCGGCGAAATGGTCGACGCCTACCGGGAACTCGTCACCGATGTCCACGCCGACATCGTCGCCTTCCAGATCACCTCGCTCGACCAGGAGGGCACCATCCGGATGCTCGGCGAAGAGGTGCTGCCGGCCCTCAGATCGCTGGGCTGAATGGCCGGGCATCTCGGAGCGGCCCTGCTGGGCGTTGCCGCCGGAGTGTTCGGCGGGATGTTCGGAGTGGGTGGGGGGTTGGTGATGGTCCCCGGCATGGTCCTGTTGATGTCGGTTCCCCAGCATCGGGCCCACGCCACCTCTGTGACGGCCATCGTGGCGTCGGCCACCGCCGCCGTCATCCCCTTGACGCTGGAAGGGAAGGTCCACTGGGAGGCGGCCGCCCTGCTGGTGGCCGGAGGGATGGTCGGGGCCTTCCTCGGTGCCAGGCTGATCGCCAGGGTTCCCGAGGTGTGGCTGGCCAGGACGTTCGTCGTGATCGTGATCGCTTCCGCCATCCGAATGGCACTGGAGGGCGGCACGCCCGCCGCCGGAGCGGAGGCCGCCGCCGGGCTGAGCGCCTTCGACGTCGGTGGCTTGGTGGTGGTGGGAATGGCCGCCGGGTCCCTGGCCGCCATGCTGGGCATCGGGGGTGGGATCGTCTACGTCCCGGCGCTCGTCACCCTCTTCGGCTTCGCCCAGCACGAGGCGCAGGCCACCTCGCTGGCGGTGATCGTCCCCACCACCGCGGTGGCGGCCTGGGTCCACGGCCGGGCCGGCCTGGTGGACTGGCCGAGAGCGGCGGCCCTCAGCGCCGGCGGCCTGATCGGAGGTGCGGCCGGTGCCTGGTCGGCGCTGGCGATCGACGACCTGGTGCTCAGGCGCTCGTTTGCGGGAATCCTGGTGTTCGTCGCCTACCGGATGGTGATGCGAGCCCGCCGCATCGCCCGGGCCGCCACCCCGACCACCTAGCGGATCGGTAGCGGGATCGTTCCCCGGCGCAGAAACCCCGTCCAACCATCCGTTTGCCTCAGGTAGCCGAACCACAAGTAGGCCAGGTAGACCGCCCCGGCCGCTTCCCCGGCCCACACCAGCGGATCGCTCACCATGCGGCGGAGCAGCGGCCACAGCGCGGAGGGGTCGGCCGGCGGGAACGTCCACCCGAAGAGCGGCCACAAGAACGCCTCGGGATTCATCCATGCCCCGTCGAGGATCAGGTGGAACAGGGTCCCGATCACGAGGCCGATCAGCCCCTTCCGAAGCGGAGATCCCCTCCGGGTGGCCACCAGCACCACGAAGAACAGCAGCACGGGGAACACGATGGCGTGAGCAAACAGACGGTGCGCCCCGAAGTGAGCGTAGAACAGGACAGAGCCGAGAGGCTTGTCGATGAGGTCGGGCAACAGCGCCCCCGCCCACACCCAGCGGAGGTCCATGGCGGGATCGCGGTACACGTAGCGAACCGCCAGTGTGGTGGCGCCCAGGTGCCAGAAGATCATGCGTCGAGGGCTGCGTTGGCCAGTCCGTCGGCGACGGTGTTCTTCTCCCGGCGCACGTGCTCGATCGAGAACCCGTCGAACCTCCCCACCAGCGCCTGCACCCGCCGGTGCAGCGGCTGCAGGCCGGGTGCCTTCACCCGGAACTCGCCGCGGACCTGGCGGACCAGCAGCAGGCTGTCGAGCCGCACCTGCAGCCGGGTGACCCCCAGCGCCAGCGCCGCCTCCAGCCCGGCGATGAGCGCTCGATACTCGGCGACGTTGTTGGTGGTCTCGCCGATCACCTCGGAGACCTCGACGACCTTGGCGCCGCGGGGGTCGTAGACGACGGCGCCGATCGATGCCGGACCGGGGTTGCCGCGGCTGGCGCCGTCGGCGTACATGACGAAGGCGTCGATCATTGGGGGACGAGGATGCGGCGGCAGTGGAGGCAGCGAGGCGGCTCGCTCTTGAGCACCTGCAACTGCTCGGCCGCCGACAGGGCCAGGTGGCATCCTCCGCAGATGCCCTCGGCAAGGCGGCCGACGGCGACCCCCTGCTTGATCGGCCGGAGTTGCTCGTACATCTCCATCAGGTCCTCGGCGATGAGGGGGGCCAGTTCGCGTTTCCTGGCCTCGTGGCGGGCGATCGCCCCGTCGATCTGCTTCCACTCGATCTGGATGAGGTCATCGAGGCGCCCCCGCTCGGCCGCGATGGCGTCCCGGTCCGCCCGGTGGTGATCCACTTCACCCTGGGTGATCTCACGTGAATCCATGAGCTCGAGGATGGTGGTCTCGGCTTCGGAGTTCTGCCGCCGCAGCATGTCGACTTCCCGCCGCAAGTGCTCGGCTTCCTTGGCGCTGAGACCGCCGGCGAACAGCCGCCGCTCCTCCCGCTCGAGCTTCGCCTCGCCGAGCTTCAGCTCGCCCTCCGCCTTGTCGACGGCCAGTTCCATGTCCCGCAGCCGTCCACTCAGCGATGCGATCTTCGAGTCGAGAGTGGCGAGCTCCCGATGAGCCTTCTTGTAGGCCTCCAGTTCGGGCAACGAGCCGCGCCGGTCGAGGAGACGATCGATCTCGGAATCCTCGTGCTGCAGATCGAGCAGATCCTCCAGAGAGCGGATCTCCTCCATCATGCGAACTGCCTCCCGGCTCGGCGTGCTCGGCCGGATCGTACCGTCTCGGGGCACCCAGCCCGAACCCCGGGCCGCGGGATGGATTCCCCCTCCGGCTTCGCCGCCGATCGGGCGCCGGCAACGTACCGGTCAAGGGGATGCCCACACCCGCCGAACACCATCCATGACGACGGAGCGAGCCAGCCGGTGACCACCCAGAGTATTGAAGTCAGGCCGTTCTCGGGCTACGCTGCCACAGATAGTGGTGCCGTGGGTCCGGTGCTGCATGGGCGCGTCACAGACGACGAGAGAGGAGGGACCCCTTGACGCTGATTCGCCGGCCGCTGACCGGCCTCCTGGCCCTTTTCGTAGGAGCGCTTGCCATCGACCGCGTCGCCCTCGGTGCCCAGGAGCACACCATCCAGACTCCGGCGTACGCCGTTGCCCTTGCCTTCGTCGCCGCACCCCTGTTGGTCCGCGGTCTGCGGCGGACCCACCTCGGCACCTTCCTCGCGATGACCGGGAGCACCGTGGCCGGCGCCCAGGTGCTGTCGGGGCGGCTGGCCGACGATCCGTACCAGGCCCTCGTCGAAGCGATCTTCGTCACACTGGCCGCCGCCCTCGCCCATCGCCTCGCCACCGGGTTGGACCAACTCGATCAAGCGATCAACTCGGTCGTGTTTGGGGAGTCGCCCGCCCTGCCACTCGATAGCCGCCAGGCCGCCAACGAGATCCTCGGGGAGATGGCCCGCAGCCGTCGCCACGAGCGCCCGCTCTCGGTGACGGTGCTGGCCCCCGACCCGGCCACCCTCGAGTTCGCCGTCGATCACGCCGCCGAGGAAGTGCAGCGCGCCGTCCGCACCCAGTACGTCCACAGCCGGGTGGCCCAGCTCATCGCCGAGCAGTTGCGCCGCTCCGACCTGCTGCTCGAAGATCCCGCCACCGGCCACTTCGTCGTGGTGAGCCCCGAGACGTCCTCCGAGGGAACCGCCCTGCTGGTCGACCGCATCCGCAGGGCCGTCGAGCCCACCAACGTCAGGCTCACGTCCGGCCATGCCACCTTCCCCGACCATGCCTTGACCTTCGAGCAGTTGGTCGAACGCGCCCAGGACCACATGGGACACCGGGCCGCCGAGGCCGGGCGCACCGAGATCACCGAGGGGGTGGCATGACCGCTCCGGCGATTCGCCCCGCACTGTGGTCCGGCCACTCCTGGGTCGACCAGTTCCGTCCTGGGGAGGCGTGGCTCACCGGCCGTGCCTACCTGGTGGCCAAGCGCGTCTTCGATCTGACGGTGGTGCTGGCGACCGCTCCTCTCTGGCTGCCGCTGATGCTCGGGGTGGCCGTCGCCATCAAGCTCGACGACCGCTCGGCCCCGGTGCTGTTCGTCCACACCAGGTCGGGGCGCGGTGGCTCCCCCTTCAAGATGCGGAAGTTCCGCACCATGGTGCCCAACGCCGAGGAGATGAAGCAGCAACTCTGGCATCTCAACGAACTGGAGTGGCCCGACTTCAAGATCACCAACGACCCCAGGGTGACCCGGCCCGGCCGCCTGCTGCGCAAGACCAGCCTCGATGAGCTCCCCCAACTCATCAACGTGCTGATGGGTCAGATGAGCCTGGTCGGGCCCCGCCCCACCGGTGCCACCTCCGATCAATACGAGTTGTGGCAGACCGAGCGGCTCGACGTCACGCCGGGAGTCACCGGCCTCTGGCAGCTCTACGGCAGGGCGACCACCATGTTCGACGATCGGACCCGGCTGGACATCAGCTACGTGCAGCGGCGCTGCCTGTCGATGGACCTCCAGATCCTCGCCCGCACCTTGCCGGCCGTGCTGGCGGCCAGGGGGGCCCACTGATGGATGCGTCCACCGCCCTGCGGGCCATCCGAACGGGTTGGTTCTTCGTCCTGTTGGGTGTCCTCGGGGCCGTCGGCGGCGCGGCCGCCCTGCATGCCACCGCGGCGCCGTTCTATCAGTCGTCCGCCTCCTACATCGTCACTCCCTACCAGGACCCCAACGATCCCGGCGTGGTCCAGGAGAGCATCAGGACCCTCGACGATGCCAGGAGCCGGGCGATCGTCGCCACCTTCGCTCAGGTGCTCGACAGTGGTGACATCCAGGCCGAGGCGGCCGCCGGGGTCGGGACCGCCGGCCTCTCCGTGACCGATTACGACTTCGCCGCCACCCTCCTTCCCGAGGCCAACGTCGTGGAACTGACGGTCACCGGACCGGAGCCCCACGCAACCGCGCTGTTGTCCGATGCGGTCGGAAGCCTCGCCTCGGCGCGCTTCAAGGAGCTGTATCAGATCTACAACATCGTCCGCCTGGATGCTCCGGTCGTTCCCACCTCGCCGGCCAACACGCCCCTGGTCCAGATGCTGATCATGGCGGGGGCACTGGGCGTGCTGGTCGGCGCCGCCCTCGCCCTCCTGTGGGGCGCCCCCAAGATTCGCAGGATGCACTCGCGGGAGCAGCGCCTCCTCTCCTACTCGGTCTCTGAGGATCCGTCCGTCGTGACGCCCTTCCGGAGAGAGGATCATCGGGCCGCGGGGTCGGGATGACCTCCGCTGCACGCCGGCGGCCGGCACACCGGGGCGCTCTCCCCGCCGCAGCCGCAGCCGCCGCCCTCGGAGCAGTCGGCGCCGGGGCGGCCCTCTTCCTCGGCAATCCGCTCTTGGTCGTGGCGGGACTGGCCGGTCTGGCCGGAGCGGCCCTCCTGGTGCTCGACGAGCGATGGGCCGTCGGCACCCTGGCCGTGTTCGTGGTGCTCCACCTCCCCGAGGTCGCCACCGACTTCCACGGTGCCCCCTCGCTGTTCCAGCCGCTGGTGGCCCTCCTCCTGCTCGGCGTGGCCGCCCGTTGGTCGGTCACCGGGAAGCGCCCCCCGACGGTGGCAACCGCCGGGCTGCTGGTCGGTGCCTTCGTGCTGGCGGCGATCGGGTCGCTGTCCTTCGCCACCATCCCGGTCACCGCCACCGGCGACGGATTGGTGCTCGTCAAGGACGCCGGGATCGCCCTGCTGGCCGGCCTGCTGCTGAGCCGGGCTTCCTCGCTGCGGGTGGCGGTGTGGTCCATGGTCGGCGCCGGTGCGGTGCTGGCGGCCATCTCGGTCTACCAGTTCCTCTCCGGCTCTTTCGACAGCACGTTCGGCGGCCTCGGGCTTTCCTCGGTCGAGAACATCGTCGGCACCTACGACGACATCCGCATCTCCGGGCCACTCGGCGACCCCAACTTCTACGGACAACTCCTGGTGGTGATCCTGCCCCTGGCGCTGGGCCGGATGTGGGGGGAACGGACGCTGCGACTCCGCTGGATTGGCGGCGCGGCGGCGGCTCTGATCGCGGCGGCGGCGGTCTTCACCTTCTCGCGAGGCGCCGCTCTGGCTCTGGCGGTGGTGCTCGTGATGATGGCGTTCCTCTACCGGCCCAGCCTCCGCAGCATCGCCGCCGTCGCCATCGCGGTCGCGGTGGCCATCCCCTTCCTGCCTCCCGGCTACCTCGACCGGCTCACCACCATCGGCGAGGTCGGCTCCGTGCAAGGCGGCACCGATGCCTCCATCCGGGGGAGGACCGCCGAGGTGACGGCCGGGTGGCTGATGTTCACCGACCGCCCCTTCACCGGGGTGGGCTACGGCCTCTTCGACGAGCACTACCAGGAGTACGTCTCGGGTCTCGGCATCGAGATGCGCAGCGAAGCCCGCGACGCCCACAGCCTCTACCTGGAGGTCGCCTCCGAGACCGGCCTTCCCGGTGTCGCCACCATGGCCGCCGTCATCGTCGGGGCGATCGCGGCACTGCATCGGGGACGGCGCAGGTTCGAAGAACTGGGACTCGATGACGCAGCCCGGATCGCCGGCGCCTTGACCGCCTCCCTGGTCGGGTTCCTGATCACCGCCATGTTCCTGCATCTCGATTTCGCCAGGCTGTTCTGGCTGCTGATCGGGTTGGCGTTCGCCGTCCCGGTCGTGGCCGCCCGCCAGGCTGCCGTGGTCGCCGCCGAGCAGGTGGAGGCGGCGTCGTGACCACCACCCGGTCGAGCGACGATCTCGGCACCACCGCCGCCAGGGCGGTGATGTGGAACTACGCATCCTTTGCATCGGGCAAGGTGCTGGTGCTGGTCACCCTGGCGGTGCTGGCGCGGCTGCTGACGCCATCGGAGTTCGGGATCGTCGGCTTCGCCACGCTGGCCCTGGCCTATCTCGCCGTGCTCAAGGATCTGGGGCTCGGCGGCGCCCTCATCCAGCGCAGGGACGACACCGAGGAGGCGGCCCAGACCGTCTATACCCTCAACCTGATCCTCGGGGTGGTGCTGACGGCCGCCACCATCCTGGCCGCCCCCCTGGTGGCCGGCTTCTTCGACGAGCCGCTGGTGACGCCCATCCTGCGGGTGCTGTCGGTGTCGTTCCTCATCGAGGCGCTCGGATCGGTGCATCTGGTGCTGCTGGCCCGCCGCCTCGACTTCCGACGCCGCTTGCTGCCCGATGTCGGCAGGTCGCTGGTGAAGGGTGCCGTGGCGATCACGGCCGCCTCGCTCGGGATGGGGGTGTGGGCGCTGGTGTGGGGCCAGTTGGCCGGGGTGGCCGCCTCGTCGATCCTGGTGCGCCTGGTGGTCCCCTGGCGGCCGCGCCTGGTCATCCACCGGAACCTGGTGCGCCCGCTGCTGGCCTTCGGGATGCCCCTGGTCATCGTCAACATCCAGTACGCCATCTGGAGCAATCTCGACTACGTGGTGATCGGCCGGTTCCTCGGCGACGCCGCCCTCGGGGTGTACATCCTCGCCTATCGGCTCCCGGAGTTGCTGGTCCAGTCGGTGTGGAGGGTGGTGGCGGGCGCAGCGTTCCCGTTCTTCTCGAGCCTGCAGCACGACCCCGAGTTGCTGCGCAGGGGATTCCTGAAGACGATCCGCTACTCGCAGTTGCTGGTGGTCCCACTCGCCCTCGGCCTCCTCATCACCGCCGAGCCCACCGTCGGCGCCATCTTCGGCGACCAGTGGTCCGAGGCGGTCCCGGTCTTGCGAATCCTGGCGGTGTTCACCCTCGTCGCCTCGGTGGGCTACAACGCCGGCGATGTCTACAAGGCCATCGGCAAGTCGGGCATCCTCGCCAAGTTGGGGATCGTCGACCTGCTGGTGTTGGCGCCGGCGCTGATCGTTGCGGCTCCCCACGGCATCGTGGCGGTCGCCTGGGCCCACGCGGCGGTCTCGCTGCTCGACACCGCCCTCCGCCTGCTGGTCGCCCGTCACTTCATCTCCGTGAGCCTGCGCGACATCGGCCGCCAACTGCTGGTCGCCTACCGAGCCGGAGCGGCCATGGCCCTGGTGGCGGTGCCGGTGCTGTGGGGGATGTCGGGGTTCGGCAACGTGCTCGCCCTGGCGGTGACCGTGCCCGCCGCCGCCGCCACCTACCTGGGAATGCTGGCCCGATTCTCACCCGGCGATCTCCGCCGCATCCTCGGCTGGGTCGGGCTCGGCAGGCTGGTTCGCAGACGGGAGACGGCGTGATGGTTGCCGGGGCCGCCGTCCGCTCCGATGCCCCCGCCCGGATGGGCCGGGTGCGGGTGGCCTACGTGATCGACTCGCTGGGCCACGGCGGGGCCGAGCACCTGCTGGCCGCCTACCTCCGCCGCCTCCCTTCGCTGGGGATCGACCCGATCGTGATCGCCCTCCAGGATCGGGACGGCAATCCCACCGCAGCCGACATCGCTCGGCTCGGAGTGGCGGTGGTCGACCTCGGCATCGAACGACTCCGCCAGCGCGGCGCCTACCGGGAGGTGGCGGCCGCCATCAAGGCGGCCCGGCCCGATCTGGTCCACACGCAACTGGAGTTCGCCAACGTGCTCGGCGCAGCGGCGGCGGCCCGGATGGGACTTCCCGTCGTGAGCACGCTCCACACCCTCGAAGACCCCCCGCGATGGACCCGCGCCGGCCTCCGCAGCCGGTTGATGGCGTGGTCGCTCCGCCGCCACGCCGACCTGGTGATCGCCGTCTCCGAGCACGCCAGGGCGCATCACATCGCCCACCTCCACCTGCCGGCCCGCCTGGTCACCACCATCCACAACGGCATCGAGACGGGCCGGTTCCTCACCGGGGGCGACCGGGAGGCAGTCCGCTCCGCCCTGGGCATCCCGCCCTCCGTCCCGCTGATCGTCACCGTGGCCGTGCTCCGCCCCCTCAAGGGCATCGATCGGATGCTCGAGGCGCTGCCTGCCGTCCTCGCCCGGGTGCCGGACGCCCGCTACCTGGTCGTCGGCGACGGTGAGGCAAGAAACGGATTGGCACGGACCGCCGCTGCGCTCGGCATCGCAGACCGGGTCAGCTTTGCGGGCGCCCGTGCCGATGTACCCCTCATGCTCTCCGCCGCCGACCTGTTCGTCCTCCCCAGCCTCACCGAGGCGCTGCCGACCGTGGTCGCCGAAGCCATGGCCGCCGGGCTCCCGGTGGTCGCCACCCGGGTGGGTGGGATCCCCGAGATGATCGATGCGAGCACCGGGATCCTCGTCCCACCCGACGACGTCGGCGCCCTGGCACAGGCGGTATGCGCGCTGCTGGAGGACCCTGCCGGGGCCGCCGCCCGCGGCAGGCAGGGCAGGATCATCGCGTCGGGGAGATTCGATCTCGCCACCCAGGCCGCCCGGTTGACGGGCGAGTACCGCCGACTGGTCGCTGCGAGGCGGCCGTGAGGATCTTCCTGGTCGAGACCGACGGTGCCGGGGGGATGCTCCACTACGCCTTCCAGATGGCCGCCGCCCTTGCCGGCGAGGGTGCCGAGGTGACCCTGGTCACCGGCACCCACTACGAACTGGCAGGGATCGAGGCGCCCTTCCGGGTGGAGCCGCGGCTTCGGCTGTGGCCGGCGATCGAGCAACCCGGCGCCGGCAAACTGCCCGCCCCACTCCACAAAGTGCGCCGGGTGTGGAGAGGGCTCCGGTTCGCCCTCGAGTGGCGGCGGCTCGGCACCTACCTGCTGGCGGAGCGGCCGGATGTGGTGCAGTTCTCCACGATCAGGTTCCCATTCCAGGCGCTCACCCTGCGCCGGCTCCGGAGGGCCGGGCTTCGCCTGACCCAGGTGTGCCACGAGTTCGAACCCCGCGAGGCGCGGCTCGGGATGATCCGCCGCACCAACCTCCGCCTGGCGGCGGCCGCCTACCGGACCTTCGAAGTGATGTTCTTCCACGGTGTGGGCCACCGCGACCGGTTCACCGAACTGTTCGAGACGCCGGCCGCCAAGGTGATCATCCCGATGGGCAACGAGAGCCTGCTCGCCCAACTCGCCGACGGTGGTGGTGACCGGCGGGCGGCCTACGGCCTGTCGCCGGAACGGCCCGTGGTCCTGTTCTTCGGAGGGCTCCGCCCCTCCAAGGGCCTCCCCGACCTGCTGGCGGCCTTCTCCATGCTGCGGGAGCGCTTCGATGCCGCGCTGGTGGTGGCGGGCAATCCGGCCGGCGGGTTCGATGTCGAGGGCTTCCGGCAACTGGCCGTGCAACTGGGGGGGGAGGCCGACCTCGTCATCGACGGCCGCTACCTGCCGCTCGGGGAGATCGGCCCCCTGATCAGAACCGCTTCGGTGGTCGCCCTCCCTTATCGGTCGGGCACCGCCAGCGCCGCCCTCCAGGCCGCCTACGCCTTCGATCGTCCGGTGGTGGTCACCGACGTCGGCTCGCTCGCCGAGGCGGTCGAGGAGGGTGAGACCGGCTTCGTCGTCCCGCCCGAGGACCCCGCCGCCCTGGCGGCCGCCATCGAGAAGGTGATGTCCGACCCTGCCGTGACGGCATCGATGGGTGCCGCGGCGGGAGTGGCAGGCCGGACCCGCTTCGGGTGGGAGCCGATCGCTCGCACCATCATCGAGATCTACCGGGGGACGCCATGATCGGCCTGACCTTCTGGCTGGCGGCCGGAATGGTCGCCTACACCTACGCCGGGTATCCGCTGTTGATGGCGGCTCTTTCCCGGTTGCGCCGCCCCCCCGCCGACCACCCCGAGCACCTTCCCCCGCTGACGCTGGTGATCGCCGCCTTCAACGAGGAGGCGGTCATCGGCCAGAAGCTCGAGCAGAGCCTGGCCCTCGACTACCCGCCCGAACGGCTCCAGATCATCCTCGCCGCCGACGGGTCCGACGATGGCACCGTCGCCATTGCCTCGGCGTACGCCGATCGGGGCGTGCTGGTGCTCCATCGCCCGGAGCGGGCCGGCAAGCTCGCCGCCATGTCCAGGGCGGTCGAGGCGGCCACCGGCGACATCGTCGTGTTCTCGGATGCCAACAATCGCTACGACCAAGCGGCGCTCCGCGAGATGGCCGGGCCCTTTGCCTCTCCGGACGTCGGAGCGGTGAGCGGCCGAAAGGTCGTCATGGACGAGGACGCTCTGGGGTACTCCGAGGGCCTCTACTGGCGCTACGAGTCGGCCATCAAGCGGTGGGAGACCCGCTTCGGCTCCACGGTGGGGGTCAACGGAGAGATCATCGCCGTCCGCCGCAATCTGTTCGCCGCGGCGCCGCCCGGCATCATCAACGACGACACCTGGCTGGCCCGCCTCGTCCTGCGTGCCGGGTACCGGATCGCCTACGCCGAGCGGGCGGTGTCGATCGAGCGGGTCTCCGCCGATGCGTCCGCCGAGCAGGAGCGCCGCAGCCGGATGGTGGCCGGCCAGATCCAGGTGCTGCTGCACGCCGGTCGGGAGCTCCCGTGGCGGCGGCCGGTGATCACCTGGCAGCTGATCTCCCACAAACTGCTGCGTCCGCTGGTCCCGCTCTGGATGGCCGTGTGCCTGGCGGCCGCGGTGCTCTCGCTCTTCCTCCCCGGCAACGGGCGAGGCATCGGCGCCGTCGCCGCCCTGGCCTCGCCGTGGAACATCGCCGCCGTCGCCTCCCAGGCCGTCTTCTACGGGCTGGCCGCAGTGGGTGAGCGGGTGCGGGGGCCGCTCGCCGGGATCGCCTATCTGCCCCGCTTCCTGTGGGACTCCAACGTGGCCGCCGTCCGGGGCATGGCCCGCCTCCTCTCGGGCCGCCAGAGCGTCCTATGGGATCGGGTGGCCAGGCGCCAGGAGCCGGCCGCATGACGGCACTCGATCGCCGCCCGCTGCTCGAGTTCGCCACCGACGATGCCGCCCTCGCCGCCCTCGGCCCCGCCTGGGACGAGTTGCTGGCCGACGCCGACGGCGCCTCGATCTTCCTCACCCATGCCTGGGTCAGCGCCTGGCGCGCCACGATCGGGGCCGACGAGCAGTTGTTGATCGGGGTCGCCCGCCAGCCGTCCGATGGCCGGGTGGTCGGCATCGCCCCCTTCTCGGTGGCTGAGCGCAGGATGGGTCCCGTTTCGGTCGGGGCGCTCCGGATGGCGGGGTCGGGCCGGGCGGCCTCCGACCACCTCGATCTGATCATCCGCCACGGCCATCCCCACGTCGCCGGGGAACTCTGGCGGGCCACCACGCTGCGCCGTACCTGGGACCTGCTCGATCTCGACGGGCTGCGGCCCGGCTCGCATCTCTCCCGGGTGCTGCTGCGCCGCAAGGGCGACCGGGATGCCTATGTGACCACCAACCCCTGCCCCGTCCTCGAGTTGCCAGAGACATGGGATGAGTACCAGGCCTCACTGGGCCGCAACCTGCGCCAGAACCTCCGCCGCTACGCCCGCCGGCTCGACGATGAGGCAGGGGCTCCGGTCGTGGAGCGCATGGTGGTGAGCGAGGCCGGCGTCGTCGACACCGTCGAGGAGATGGCGCGGTTCCACCAGGAGATTCGAACCGCCCGCGGCGACGCCGGCAGCTTCGCCGACCCGAGGATGATCGCCTTCCACCGGGCCGCCGCCCTCCGCTTCCTCGCCGCCGGGCGGCTCCGCCTCCACCGTCTCGACGTGGGCGGCAGCCTGGTCGCCGCCATCTCCTGCTTCCGGCACGACCAGACCGTCTCGTTCTACACCACCGGCTACGACCCGGCCTTTGGCAGCTACGGCCCGGGCCGCCGGATCATGGCGGTCGCCATCCGCAGCGCCATCGAGGAG
>JAHJML010000056.1 GCA_018821365.1 Actinomycetota bacterium
CCGCCATCGGCGGCGCCGGCCAGTCGATCGTCGTGACCGGCAGGCCGAGCCTGGCCGACGCACTCCATCGCTCCGGGATCCCGGCGGTCCCCGTCGGCGACGACCTCGCCCCGGTGGCGGGAGAGGTTCGCAGGATGGCCTACGGGCGGGTCAGCCCGTAAAGACCT
The DNA here is from genome assembly GCA_018821365.1 of Actinomycetota bacterium. Lineage (GTDB taxonomy): Bacteria > Actinomycetota > Acidimicrobiia > Spongiisociales > UBA11373 > JAHJML01. Next base: position 168 of record JAHJML010000056.1, read on the forward strand.
GCACGGTCATCAACCCGAGTGGCCCCCGGACCACCCCGATGCCCACCCGGTTGAAATCGGTCGACTCGATGTTCGCCCGGTGCCCGGGGCTGCCCATCAACCCGTCGTGGACCTCCTCGGCGCTGGCCGCCAGGGCCAGGTTCTCGCCTGCGAACCGATAGGGGATCCCGGCCGCTTCGAGGCGATTGCCGACCGTCCCGGTGTAGGGGGAGAGATGCGAGAAGTAGCCCTCCCGATACATCTCCCCGGCATGCTCGATCCCTACGTCGGCCAGGGCCGGGCTCCAGGCGAGCGGCTCCAATCCGGCGTCGATCCTGGCCCGATTGAGCAACTCGAACACCGCGGCAGCCTCGGGAGCCCCCACGGTCAGTTCATCGGCGGAGGCGGGCGGCAACTCGATGACCTCGGCTCCTTCGAGCACGACCCGGCGCTCCCCCACCACGTCCTGGAGGTTCATCAGGGCCGCCACGATGCGATCGCCGGCGAGTCGATTGAAGACACGCTGGGGGGCGCCCCCCGGGTCGGTGAGCGTTCCGGCGACCGCCGAGCCCTCCAGCGCATCGACCACCAGCGCCGGCATGGGGAGCACGACGCCGAGTGTGAGCACCACGGTTGCCAGGAAGACGCCCCAGGCGAACGCCAGTCCCGCCCCCCCGGCCCGATTGACCAGATTGAGCCCGGGGAGTCGAGCCTTCCGCTCGATGGCCCGGGTGGCGATGGCCGCCCCGATCCCCACCCCGAAGAACACGACGAGGCCCCCCACCAGGCGGGCGGTGTCCGACGAGATGCCCGACATCGCCTTGATGACCGCACCCACGGCCGGACCGAAGCGAAACGCCAGCACGGTTCCCAGCAGCAGGCCGGTCAGATCCATCGCCTCGCGCACGAACCCCCGGTACCACCCGCGCAGCATCAGAAGGACGAACGCACCGATCAGAACGACATCGAGCATGCGGTCACGGATCCAATTCGATCCGCATCCGCTTGTTGCCCTTGCCCTTGCTCTCGGTCCCGACCACCCGCACCCGCCCCACCTCGCCGGTGGCGGCGACGTGGGTGCCCCCGTCGGCCTGCCGGTCGACGCTGCCGATGTCGATGACCCTGATCGGGTCGACGAACTCCGGAATCAGGCTGACCTTGGTGCGGATCAGGTCGGGATCGGCAAGGGCCTCGGCACGCGGCAGGAACTGCACACGCACCCGGTGATCTTCGGAGAGCGCGGCATTGAGCCGCTCCTCGACCTGCCGGCCGAACTCGACCGAGATGTTCTCCAACTCGAAGTCCATGCGAGCCGAGCCCGGCTCCATGTTGCCGCCGGTGACCTTGGCGCCGAAGTCGCGCCACACCAGTGCCGAGAGGACGTGGAGCGCCGTGTGGGTGCGCATCAGGAGGTGGCGCCGCTCCCAATCGATGACGGCGCGCACCGCGGTGCCCGGTGGCGGGAGATCACCTTCACACACGTGCAGCAGGGTGCCGTCCCCCTTGATGGTGTCGGTGATCGCCACCGCCCCGCCCTCCCATGAGATGACACCGGTGTCGCCGGGTTGGCCCCCGCCCCGGGGGTAGAACACGGTTCGGTCGAGCACGAGTGCCCCGGGGCGTACCTCGACGACCACGGCATCGACCTCTCGCAGGTAGGCGTCCCGTGCGGCCAACTCCTCGGTCATGTGCCCTCCGTGATCGATCCGCCGTGCAGGGTAGTGACGGGGTGCGACGCGGCAGGGTCACTCCCGAGTCGCCCCGGCCCGTCTTCTCACCACCACCATCGCCGCCACCATCGCCGGGATACCGGCTCCCAGGATGCCCAGGATCAGCCACGGTGGCGCCTCTCCCGGTCTCTCGGCCGGAATCGGCGGGGTGCCGCCGAGGCCCAGCACCACCGGCGGCGGGCGGACCTCGATCGGAGGCAGCGTGATCGTCACCAGCGCACCGGTGCGGTCGCCGACGGTCACCTCCACCGACTCGTAGCCGGCACCGACCAGCGGCCCGCAGGTCACCGCCACCGGTTCGTCGCCATCGGCGAGGCTGGTCATGCACGCATCCGATACCGACCCCAGCACCATCAGCAGTCCGTCCGCAGGTGGATCGACGTACGGGGCGATGACACCTCGGCAGGCCACCTCCCATGGATCGCCGGCCACCCGGGCGCAATCGACTTCGAGATCGGCTGCAAGAGCGAGCACCTCCCGACCCGACCACAGGCCCAGGATCTCCTCGACCCGCCGCCGGTTGACCGACCCGAACACCGGGGTCTGGCCGTTCATGATCGACTCCGACGTCGGCCGGACGGATTCGACACCGCCGGTTTCGCCGTAGCACCCTCCCCAGACGTAGCCGACGGCCAGCGATGCCCGCAGATCTGCGGCATCACCGAAGAACTGGCCGTGCGCCTCCAACACCGCGATGTACTCGTCCAGCCAGGGATCGACCTCGCCGGCCAGGTCCCCCCACCACGCCTCCGCCGATGCCAGATCCGGTGCGCAATTGGGGTACCCGTGCTGGATGGATCGGTCGAGGCTGGTGTACTCGTCGCGCAGGTCGAACAGGGCATGGCCCAACTCGTGGGTCAGCGTGTCGGACTCGGCCAGCGGCGTCCACTGCGGGAGAGCCACGTAGGCGCCCGCAAACTGGAGATCCTCCCGATCGGGGGACCCCGGTGCCGCGCCGGTGAACGAGGGGAAACCCGCCTCGGACCCGCTCCACTCGCCGGCAGCCAGCAACTCGATTGCCGTGATCTGGGCATCGGGGAGCACTCCCCCGTCTGCACCGAACCCCAGGCCGTTGGGAGGCTCTCCCCAGAACATGGCGTGGGCGTCGCCGAGGAGATCGGTGAGCAGCCAGATGTTGAAGCGGTCCCGATAGGAGCGGATCGGCTCGGTGGCGAAGGGGCCGAACTCGACCATGGCGACCTCGCCGCCGTCGACCACCCCTCCGTCGTAGTCGAGCAGGGTCGGGCCGTCGAACCCCAGCAAGGCGACGGCCGTGTCGGCAAATGCATCGAAGTCGGCGAACCCGGCGCCGGCCAGCACCAGGTTGATCCGATCGGCCCCGGGCCGGTTCCATCCGGGGATCGCCTCGACCAGTTCCCCCGAGCCGACCTGGAAGTAGCCGACGCCGGGGATCTCCTCACAGTCGGCCGGGCCGCCCTCCGGCGGCACACACGGCTGCACCCGATAGCGGCCGGGAGCCAGGGCGCCCACGTCGATTTCGAGCCGCACCGGAGCGAAGGTGTCCGCCGGGATGTCCACCGGCACCAGTGCCACGACCTCGCCGGAATCCCGATCACGGATCTTGGCGACCAACTCGGGGTGCTCCCATTTGTCGACCCAGATCTCCAAAGGCCGGTGGGTGGTGGCATAGGGTTCGGGAGAGCCAACCGGGGTGATCGTCACCGGGACGTCCCAATAGTCGATCGTGGTGATCTCGGCCAGCACGCCGGTGGTGCCCACCCAGCCGACCTGGATGCGGACCCCGGTGCGTCCGGCCGGGTAGTAGCTGGGCACATTCCGACACACCAGGGTGTTCTCCTCGATGACGCAGTCGGGACGGTCCTCGTTCTGCTCGTCGTAGGAGCCTTCGACGTCGGCGAGATACGGGCCCCCGAAGGGGTCGAGGACCACCGGCCGTGCCAGCGGGAACCGGCAGTCGGAGTACTGGCCGATCAGGATCGGGGTGGGAGCGCACTCGCCGGGCAGGATGTCGTCGACCGTCAGCGTCGGGGGCTCCTGGGCCGCCGCCGGCGCCGCCAACGCCGCCAGCAGAGCGCCGGTGGCGGCGCCGAGCACCAGGACGATGAGCATCCGATCGATCATGCGGCTCCCGAGCGGTCAGGGCGAGTCTACGTCCGCCTCGGATTCAGGCTCGGGGGCCTCCTCGTCGCCACTGCTGCTGCGCCGGATGCGGGCCAACAGGGTCTCACCGGTGGGGTTCTCGGTGATCAGGGCGGCGCTGGCTTCCTGCCACGACTGGCCGAGCACCCTGGTTCGCCAGAAGTGGCCGACCACGATCTTGACCATCGCCATCACCGGCACCGCCAGCACCACCCCCCAGAAGCCGCCGATGGCGGCTCCCCCGATGAGACCGAGGATGATCATCGCCGGGTGGAGGCGCACGGTGGCCCGCAGCACGGTGGGGCTGATGAAGTGGTTGTCGATCTGCTGGACCACCAGCGCGATCAGGCCGACGTACACCGCCGTGGTCAGGTCCCGGGTGGCCAATGCCATCAACACCCCCAGGATGCCGCCGACCCAGGGCCCGACCAGAGGGATGATGTTGAGGAGTCCGGCGATCATCCCGATCAGGAGCCAGAAGGGCAGGTCGACTGCCCAGAAGCCCACCGAGGTCATCACCCCCAGGATGATGGCCACCATCACCTGGCCCCGCAGGAAACCGCCCAGTGCCGTTCCCATCCTGGTCGCCACGTGCACGGTCTCGGCGCGGTACCGCGGCGGGAGCAGATCCATCGCCTTGCGGCGCACGGTCGGCAGGTCGAGGAGCACGTAGAAGGCCACCACCGGGGCGATCAGCAACAGGAACACGCCCTCCAGCAGCGAGAGGGTGAGGTCGGTGATGCGGCCGAACTGTTGGCTGAAGTAATCGCCGCCGCTCTGCTCGAGGTCGGCGCGGAGTTTCTCGTAGTCGGGCAGATCGATGGTGAGGCCGAAGTTAGCGGCCAGGTCCTCGCCGTCGGCGGCGAGGCTGTCGTAGATGGCCGGGAAATCGTCCGCCAGTGCCCTCCCCTGATCGATCAGCGAGGGGATCGCCAGGAAGCCCAGCGCCGTGAGCACGCCGCCGATCACCAGGTACGAGAGGCAGGAGCCCATCCATCTGGCCAGTCCTCGCTCCTGCAACCGGGTCACCACCGGGTTGAGCACGTAGATGATCGCAATCGCCAGCACCACGGCCGGCAGCAGGACTCGGAAGCGCAGCAGGACCCAGCCCACCGCGGCCAGCAGCAGCATCGTGCCGAGCAGGCTCCAGGCGACGAGGCCCGCCCGCCGGATCCCGGCGGTGGGCTCCCCCGACGGCGGCTCGCTCATCTGCCCTCCCGATTCGATCAACGGCTGGTCCCGTCACCGCCGCCCAGGCGCCGCTCGGCGGCCCGCTTGGCGACGTCGCTGCGCATCTTGCGCAGCCGCCGGACGGTGAGCGGGTCGGCCCGCATCGCCTCGGGGTCTTCCAGCAAGCGCCGCAGCACCTGGTAGTAGCGGGTGGCGCTGATGCCGAGGTACTCACGGATTGCCTGGTCCTTGGGACCGGGGTAGAGCCACCACGATGACTCGAATTCGAGGACGGCGCTCTCGCGCTCACCGAGCACGATGGCAGGGTATTGCCGGGATCCCACCGATCTGCGGATTTCCCGCCGGGCATGCCATGAGGGACGGTACGCTCCCCGTGTGCCGGGTTAGCTCAGCGGTAGAGCTCCTGTCTTGTAAACAGGTGGTCGTCGGTTCGACTCCGACACCCGGCTCCGCTCACGCCCCGCAGTCGGTCATGGCCTGCACCAGGACCGCTTCGATGCGTTCGCTCAGCTCCGGATCGCCGGGGATCCCCAGCAGCGCCTCCTCCAGCAGACCCGACTCCAGGTAGGCAGTC
>JAHJML010000057.1 GCA_018821365.1 Actinomycetota bacterium
AGCATCGGCGGGGGGATCGGCCAGTCCCGCACCTGGATGTACCTGCTCCGCAAGGCCCATCTCGGCGAGGTCAGCGTCACCATCTGGCCCGAGGAACTCAAGGAGATCTGCCGGGCCGCCAACATCTTCGTGCTCGAGTAGGACCGGGCGGGGAGGGTCGGAGCGTCCGCCGCGAGGCTGCGACGCTCCTACCGGCTTTACCGAAGGGAGCGGATCGTGGAGTTGGCGGCCCGTATGAACCAACTCAAGAAAGAGAGCGCCTTCGTGGTGCTCGCCAAGGCCCAGGAGATGGAACGGCAGGGCCGGGACATCATCCACCTCGAGATCGGCGACACCGACTTCGACACGCCGCGGCACATCGTCGAAGAGGCGTACGCCCAACTGCGCGCCGGCCAGACCCACTACGTGGCCTCGGCCGGACTCCCCGAGCTGCGAGGGGCCTGCGCCGAATTCCTTCGCCGTGACGGTCGGGGCGAATACCGGTCGGAGGAGATCGTCGTCGGCCCGGGCGGCAAGAGCCTGCTCTTCTGCGCGATCATGGCCGTCGCCGATCCGGGCGCCGAAGTGGTCTACCCGGATCCCGGGTTCGGGGTGTACGAATCGGTGATCCGATTCTCAGGGGCCCACCCCGTGCCGATCCCGGTCCTCGAGGCCAACGACTTCAAGATCACAGCCCAGGATCTCCGCGATCGCGTGAATGAGCGCACTCGGCTCCTCGTCGTCAACTACCCCCACAACCCGACGGGGGGGACGCTCGAATTGGAGGACCTCGAACAGATCGCACACGTCGCCATAGAGCACGACCTGATCGTGTTGTCCGATGAGGTGTACGCCTCCATGCTGTTCGAGGGCACCCACACCTCTCTGGCGACTCTCCCGGGAATGCGGGAGCGAACGATCACACTGGAGTCCTTGTCGAAGACCTATGCGATGACTGGATGGCGGCTCGGTTTCACAGCTTCCCCGGCCGCCATCGCCGGGGAGTTGACCCAACTCCTCTCGAACTCGGTGAGTTGTGTCCCGCCTTTCATCCAGATGGCCGGGGTGCGAGCGCTCCTCGGCTCCCAGGAGGAGAGCCGCGAGATGATGGCGGCGTTCAAGCAGCGGCGTGACCTCTTCGTGGCGGGCCTCAACGAGATACCCGGGATCTCGTGCCTGACCCCTCGGGGAGCCTTCTACGCCTTCCCGAATGTCGCAGCGTTGCCGATGACGGCCAACGAGTTCTCCGACTACCTCCTTGAGGTGGGCGGCGTGGCCACCCTCCCCGGATCGGCCTTCGGAACGCACAGCGACGACCACATCCGGATGTGCTTCGCGCATAGCACCGGGAAGCTTGAGGCAGCCCTCGATAGGATCTCGTCTGCGGTCGATCACGTCGCGGGGTAGGTGGATCGGCCGCTACCCCGTCATCGGCGCCGACAGGGACCAGACCGACTACCGGTCGAAGGCCCGGCCGCCCGCCCCCTCATCGAGACCGCCCTCGGGTGGGACGCTGGGTCCTCTGGATCGAGGACTTCGGAGGCGAGTACCCCACTGACCTGATACCCCCGGGGACACCTCCATCGACACGGCCGCCCGGCCGAACTGCTCCCCGAAGGCCTCCGACCGCTCCTGCGGAGTTCGGTCTCAGGGACCGACGGGCGGAACCAACAGCGGACCGCTCGGACTCAGGGAACGCCGAACTTCAACGACACCGCCCCCACCGCCCGCCGACCTAGAGGCGCTGCAGCGCTGCCTGACCGGCGTCCATGTCGACCTCGAACTTGGCCATCAAGACGGTGATCGCCGTCACCTCGTCGGGGCTGACGTTCGACGGCCCCGGGCCGGTGGCCCCGGCCACCTTCAGGCCCGTCCCCGCCAGGGACACGAAGAACCGGTGGTACTCCTCGGTGGACAGCTTCTTCTTGAGGATCTTCCTGGTGGCCTTGAACTCCTTCTCGATGCCCTCCACGCTGTCGGTCATCGGGCCCATCACGATGTCGTAGGCCTTCCGGAAGATGGCCGGGTTGGCGAGATCGAAGAACAACTCTCGATGCAGGGGGTCCTTGTAGGCCAGGGCGTCCTGCAACTCGGTCACGAAGGCCGCCACCTCCTCCTCCTGGAGTTGGCGGTCCGCCAACGACACGAACTGGAACATCAGCAGCGGGAGGCGTTGCACCTGCTCCCAATCACCGGTCTTGAAACGTTCCTTCATCGCCCATCCTCTCTCTGTGTCGATGTCGTGCCCGGGCCGTCCCGGAGCCCTGTCACGCGTCGAAACCCTCGGCCCGCAGTGCCTCGGCCAGCCAGTCGAGGACGTCGAACTTCGATGCCGTTGCCAGCCAGGCCTGCCGCCCCTCGTCCTGAGCGTCGACGAAGTCGTTGAATTGGCGCAGCGAGATATCGAACCCGAACCCTCGCAACCCGCTGATCAACTCGACCACGCGCATCATGTCCATCAGGTCTTCCCCAGTCCCGGACTCATGCCAGCGAGATCACCATCGCTTTGCCATCGACCCGCCGGGTCGGCAGCGACCCCACCTCCTCACCGGCGGCGAGCTCGAGGCGAATCTCCTCGACCCCGGCCAGTTCGCCCTGCACCTCGGCGATCGCCAACTGCTCCACGATCCGGTGCCGGAGGATGGCAGTGAGGTGCCGCACCCCAAAGCGAGGCTGCCACTGGTTCACCAGGTGGTCGACGATGGCGGGATCCCACACGAAGCGGAAGCCCCGCATCTCGGCGGCGTCCTCCAGCCCATCGAGTTGGCGTCCCAGGATGACCCGGATGGCGTCGGGGGTGAGCGTGTCGAAGACCACGAAGTCGATGTTGCGGCCCAGGAACTCCTCCCGGTAGCCGCGCTGCCGCAGATCGTCGAGCACGGACTCCTTGGTGACTCTCGGTTTGCCCGCCCCCGCCGCATTCCGCTCCACACCGGGGGGCGCGAACCCGATGGTGCCGCCGCCGCCCCCGTACGAGGTGCCGGCGTTGGTGGTGAACACGATGAACGCCCGCCGGAAGTCCAGCAGGTTGTCGTCGGTGTCGTGGACCCGGCCCTCGTCGAGGATCTGCAGCAGCAGGTCGGTGATGGCGGGGTTGGCCTTCTCGATCTCGTCGAACAGCACCACACACTCGGGGGTGTCCCGGATCTTCGACAGCAGGCCCCCCTCGCCCCGCGAGTAGCCCAGGTAGCCGCGGGGGACGCCGAGCAGTTGGTTGGTGATCGAGCCCTTGGCGTCGATGCCCCGCCCGGCAATGGTGTTGCAGTCGATCCTCAGCAGCGCCTGGCGCCCGCCCCCCAGCAGTTTGGACAGCTGCAGAGCCGTCTCGGTCTTGCCGACCCCCGTCGGCCCGCAGAAGAAGAAGATCCCCTGCGGCTCGTCCTTGCCGCCCCAACCGACGCTGAGGCCGGCCACGAACGTCGTGGCGATGGCCCTGAGCGCCTCGTCCTGGCCGACGATCTTCTTCTGGAGGTGCTCCATGACCCTCTCGAGGGTCAGCGTCTCGGGACGCACCAGGCCGTGCCCGATGGCGTCCTCCAGCGCCTCGGTGAGTGCCGCCTCGGTGAGTTCGGCGGCGTTGGGGTCGTCGATGCTCATCAGCGCACACGCCTCGTCGAGGATCTGGATCGCCTTGTCCGGCTGGTACCGCGTCACCAGGTACTCGTCGGTGAGGTCGACCGCCTTCTCCAGCATGACGTCGGGGACCCGCAGCGGCGCGTAGTGCGCCTCCAGCCGGGGCCGGCGGGTCCGCAGGATTCGGATGGTGGCGTCCCGGTCGGGCGGATCGACCTTCAGGATCCCAAAGCGGCGCTCCAGGGCGTGATCGGGGGCGATGTGGTGGCGGTACTCGGCGATCGTGGTCGCTCCGATCAGCGTGATCGTGCCCTTCCCCAGCGCCTGCTTGAACGCCTCGTTGGCTTCGGTGAAGGGGCCCCGCTCGTGCATCCCGCTCGACAGCAGCGAGTGCACCTCGTCGACGAACACGATCACCTCGGGGTTGGCTTCGAGGATCTTGATCAGCCCCGACACCCGTTCGTCGTAGGCGCCGACCACCCCCGCCCCGGCCCGCAGGAACGAAGGGGACAACTCGAAGACATCACGGCTCCGCAGCCGGGGGTCGATGCTCGGGTCGCCGATCAGGAGCCGCCGGGCGAACTCGTACACCAGGGCGGTCTTGCCGGTGCCGGGCTGGCCGGTGACGATCAGGTTGCGGCGCTTCATCTTCAACAGGGTCTTCTG
>JAHJML010000058.1 GCA_018821365.1 Actinomycetota bacterium
AGCAGAGATCGATCGAGCCGCTGGCTCGAATGGTCGAGGACCTCCTCTGCGTAGCTCTCGGTGGCCGTCGACCACCAGGCCGTCCCGGAGGCGTCGCCGCGATCGGTGACACCCGCACCGGTGAGACGCTCGGTGAGGAAGTCGTGGGGCAGTCGGATGGCCCTGGTCGCTTCCGCCGATGCGGGCTCGACCCTCCGCAGCCACGCCCACTTGGTGGCGGTGAACGATGCAACCGGGACCAATCCGATGTGCTCCGCCCACCAGGAAGGCCCCCCAAAGGCCTCAACCAGCCGGCGGGCGTCCTCGGCGGATGTCGTGTCGTTCCAGAGCTTGGCGGGCCGCAACGGCCTCCCCGCCCCGTCGAGCACGACCAATCCATGCTGCTGGCCGGCCACGGAGATCGCATCGACCTGCGCCGCCCGCCCGGTCTGGATGAGGGCGTCACGCAGCGCACTCCACCACTCCTCGGGGTCGGTCTCGCGTGCCCCCCCGCTTCCCGTCACCTCGTGAGCGGCCCGGCCCTGGGCGACGGTGGCGCCCGTTTCGGCATCGACGAGCACTACTTTGGTGGATTGGGTCGAGGTGTCGACTCCCGCGACGAGCGGCATCGGTCTCCCTGACGGCTGCCGTTGAGGTTAGTGCGGACCCAGGCGCCCCAACCCCGACTCCGGGACCCCACACCGGCCACTCCGCCGCGGGCTCCCCACCGACGCCGGACGGGCTACCGGCTCCGCCAGTCGGGCCGGTAGCGGCGCAACTCGCGGCGGGCGACCGCCATCTTGTGGACCTCGTCGGGCCCGTCGGCCACCTGCAGCATGCGCGCCATCGCCCACAGGTGGGCCAACGGGGTGCCGTCGGTGACCCCGGCTCCGCCGAAGGTCTGGACGGCCCGGTCGATCACCCACAGGGCGGTGCGGGGGGCGGCCACCTTGATGGCGCTGATCTCGATGCGGGCCCCCTTGGCCCCCACCGTGTCCATGAGCCAGGCCGCCTTCAGCACCAGCAGCCTGGCCTGCTCGAGCCGAATCCTCGACTCGGCGATCCAGTCCTGGATCACGCCCTGGTCGGCGAGGGTCTTCCCCCAGGCGGTCCGGTCCATCGCCCGCTCGCACATCAGGTCGAACGCCCGCTCCGCCATGCCGAGCACCCGCATGCAATGGTGGATCCGCCCCGGTCCCAGCCGGGCCTGGGCGAGCGCAAAGCCGCTGCCCTCGGCCCCCAGCAGGTTGGCTACCGGCACCCGCACGCCGGCGAAGTCGACCTCGGCATGCCCGCCGCGGTGTGAGTAGCCGTACACCGGCAGGTCCCTGACCACCGTGACCCCGGGGGTGTCCATCGGCACCAGCACCATGCTCTGCCGCTGGTAGGGGCCGGCGTCGGGGTCGGTGACCCCCATGACGATGGCGATCTTGCAGCGAGGCGAGGCGGCCCCACTGCTCCACCACTTGCGCCCGTTGATGACGTACTCGTCGCCGTCGCGGGCGATCGAGGCCCTGATGTTGCGGGCGTCGCTGCTGGCGACATCGGGCTCGGTCATCCCGAAGCAGGAGCGGATCTCCCCTGCCAGCAGCGGCACCAGCCACGCCTCCTGCTGGGCGGGGGTCCCGTACTCGGCGATCAGTTCCATGTTGCCGGTGTCGGGTGCCGAGCAGTTGAGAGCCTCGGGGCCCAGTTCGGGGCTGCGGCCGGTGATCTCGGCCAGCGGGGCGTACTCCAGGTTGGTGAGGCCCGCCCCCCACTCGGGATGGGGGAGGAACAGGTTCCACAGCCCCCGGGCCCTGGCTTCGGCCTTCAATTCCTCGACGATCGGCGGGTGGAACTGGGGATCCCCCGATTCGGCCATCTGGCGGTCGTGGATCGCCTCCGCCGGGTAGACGTGCTCGTCCATGAAGGCAAGCAACCGGCCCCGCAGATCCTCGCACCGGTCGCTGAACTCGAAATCCATGTCGTCCCTCCACAGGCCTCGACCGCACCGCCGTACCCGAACCTACGCGGTTTGCGCCGCCCGGTCGCCAAGATGGGGGGCGACATGCATGAGCTACTGATCGATCTCGCCGGCGGTGGACGGGTCCTGCAGGCCAGCGACGAGTACCTCAACCCTGCCGAGCGCCTCCTGGACCCCGCCGCTCCGGTCGCCGATCCGGGCCGCCCGGGACCGCGGGGTGGGTGGCTCGACGGGTGGGAGACCCGCCGGGCCCGGCCCCCCGGTCACGAGTGGGCGATCATTCGCCTCGGCCACCGCGGCCGGATCCACCACGTGGTCGTCGACACCACCCATGTGGTGGCCAGCCTCCCCGAGGCGTGCTCCGTCGAGGCGATCGATCTTCCCGGCGATCCCAACCTCGTCGATCTGGTCCGCAGCCGGAGCCTGTGGCACGAGATCGTTCCCCGCCACCCGGTCCGCGGCAGCGGCGCCCACGGCTTCGAGGTCGAGGCAGTGGCGGCCACCCACCTGCGGCTGGTCATCTACCCCGACGGCGGGATCGCCAGGCTCCGGGTGCTCGGCGACCCCCTGCCTCCCGACGACCTCGCCTCCCGGGGAGCCGTCGATCTGGCATCGTCCGGCCTGGGGGGGAGGGTCATCGACGTATCGGATGCCGGGAGGTCGGCCCCCAACTCGATGCTGGCGGCGGGCGACGGCAAGGATCACCTCGATGGGTGGATCACCCGCCGCCGCCGCACCCCGGGCCACGAATGGGCGGTGGTGAGGCTGGCGGGACGGGGCACCATCGAGCGCATCGAGATCGACACCCGCCGCTTCCCGGGGGACTCCCCCGCCGAGGTCGCCGTCATGGGCATCGACGCCCCCGCAACAGAGCGGCCGGATCCCCAGAAGGCCGATTGGCGTCCCCTGCTGACGCAGACGACCGTCGAGCCCGGCGCCCGCAGCCGCTTCGACCACCTCGAGGACGACGGCCCGGTCACCCACCTCCGCCTCGACCTGCACCCCGACGGGGCGGTGGCCCGGTTTCGCGCCTTCGGGCCGGCGGTGCCGACAGGGGACGAGACCGACGGGTCCGGCTGAGGCTATCGGGTCCGAAGCCGCCGCCAGGCGGTCCACCCGGGGCCGGCCGTCACCCAGAACAGGGCGGTCACGA
>JAHJML010000059.1 GCA_018821365.1 Actinomycetota bacterium
CGCTCCCGCCCCCGCCCCCGCTCCCGCCCCCGCCCCCGCTCCTGCCCCGACTCCTGCTCCTGCCCCGACTCCCGCGGCTGCCCCGGCCGAGGTCGGGACGGGGATCGGCCCCCGCGGCATCCCGCTTCGCCCCGGCGACCGGGTGGAGGCGATCACCCGCCTCCGCAAGCGCATCGCCGACAACATGATCGACGCCCGCGGCACCGCCGCCCACGTGTGGACCCTGATGGAGGTCGACTTCGAACCGGTCGAGCAGGTGCGGGTGCGTCACCAGGCCGCCTACAAGCAGGCCGAGGGCTTCTCCCTCACCTACCTGCCGTTCATCGCCAGGGCCACCATCGACGCTCTCGGCGAGTACCCCGCCGTCAACAGCGCCTTCTTCCAGGAGGAGGAGCAGCGGGTGCTGCACGAACGGGTCGATCTCGGCATCGCGGTGGACCTCGATCAGGAGGGCCTGATCGTCATGACCCTGCGGGGCGCCGAGCAGATGCGGATGCGCACGCTGGCTCGCCAGATCCGGGCGGTCGCCGCCAAGGGGCGGTCCGGTGAGTACGGCCTCGACGACGTGACCGGCAGCACCTTCACCATCACCAACCCGGGCCCGTACGGCTCGCTAATGTCGGCGCCGATCATCAACGTCCCCAATGTGGCGATTCTCTCCACCGACGCCGTCCAGAAGCGGCCGGTGGCGGTGACCGACACTCAGGGAATGGACGCCATCGCCATCCACCACGTCGGCAATCTCGGCCTCACCTGGGACCACCGGGCCTTCGACGGCTCCACGGCGGTGCTGTTCCTGCGTCACATCAAGGACGCCCTCGAGACGTGGGATTGGGAGCACGAGCTTTCGTGACCCTGCTGCGGGCACGCTGGCTGGGCCGGTTGCCCTACGACGAGGCCTGGGATCTGCAGCGCGCCCTGCATGAGGGGCGGGTGCTGGAGCGCACCCCCGACGACTACCTCCTGCTGGTGGAGCACCCCCCCGTCTTCACGGTCGGCCGCTTCGGGGACCAGGCCAACCTGCTGACGACGGAAGGGGCACTGGCCGCTCTCGGGGCGGAGGTGCGGAGGGTCGACCGGGGAGGCGACATCACCTTCCACGGGCCCGGCCAGTTGGTCGGGTATCCGATCCGCCATCTCGGCACCCGTCCGGCCGTCTCGGATCACGTCCACTCGATGGAGCAGGCGATCATCCTCGCCCTCGGCGACCTGGGGGTCGAGGCCGGCAGGGAGTCGGGGCTGACCGGGGTGTGGACCGACGCCGGCAAGGTGGCCGCCATCGGGGTGCGGACCTCCCGGCGGGTGACCACCCACGGCTTCGCCGTCAACGTGTCCACCGATCTCGGCTGGTTCGGCCACATCAACCCATGCGGGATCACCGCCGGCCGGGTCACCAGCGTGAGCGAGATCCTGGGGCGCCGGGTGAGCATCGAGGAGATGATCGAGATCCTCCTTCCCCGCTTCGCGGAGGTGTTCGGGTATCCCGAGGTCGAGACCCAGTTGGCCGCTTTCACCAGGGGAACCGGTCGGGCGCAGCCCGACTACGAGGTGGATCGCCTGGTGGCGGGCGGGGCATTCGCCCCGGATCGCTCCGACACCGTCCAGATCACCATGCGGGGACGGCTGCCCGGCGAACCGGAGAAGCCCAAGTGGATGAAGGCCAAACTCGACCTGGGCGCCGGTTACCGCGACATCAAGAGCCTGGTCGACGGGTTGCATCTCAACACGGTGTGCCAGGAGGCGGGCTGCCCCAACATCTACGAGTGCTGGGCGGCGGGGACGGCCACCTTCATGCTCCTCGGCGATGTCTGCACCAGGGCCTGCTCGTTCTGTGACGTGACCACCGGCCGCCCCGGCGAGGTCGATCTCGACGAACCGGTCAGAGTCGCCGAGGCGGTGGCTTCGATGGACCTCAGCCACGCCGTGCTGACCTCGGTCAATCGCGACGATCTGCCCGACGGGGGAGCGGTCATCTTCGCCGAGAGCATCGCCGAGATTCGGGCTGCCCGTCCCGGCTGCGAGGTGGAGGTGCTGATCCCCGACTTCAAGGGAGACCCCGCCGCGCTCGCCATCGTGATGAAGGCCGCTCCGGAGGTGCTCAACCACAACACCGAGACCGTGGTCCGCCTGCAGCGCGACATCCGCACCGCCGCCAACTACGGCCGGTCGCTGGCGCTGTTGTGGCGGGCGGCCCAACTGACGCCGGGTGGCGCGGTCAAGTCAGGCCTGATCGTCGGGATGGGGGAGACCAAGGAGGAGGTGTTGGGGGCCCTCGCCGACCTGCGGGCCGTCGGCGTCGACATCGTCACCATCGGCCAGTACCTGCGTCCCTCCGCCCGCCACCGACCGGTGCACCGCTACGTCCACCCCGACGAGTTCGGCGAGTATGCCGCATACGGCCGTTCCATCGGCCTGCGCCACGTCGAGTCGGGCCCACTGGTCCGGTCGTCGTACCACGCTCGGGAGGCGCGGGAGGCCGCCTGTTGAGGAGGCGGATGGCGGCGCTAGCCTCCCC
Source organism: Actinomycetota bacterium (assembly GCA_018821365.1). Taxonomy (GTDB): domain Bacteria; phylum Actinomycetota; class Acidimicrobiia; order Spongiisociales; family UBA11373; genus JAHJML01. The sequence continues at coordinate 2,516 of JAHJML010000059.1, forward strand.
GCCATGATGTTCCCTGCCGCCGATTACGCCGCCCGCCTCGACAGTGCCCGCCGGGTGATGGACGCTCACGGGGTCGACGCCCTGATGGTGTCGGTGGGTGCCGACATGCCCTATCTGGCCGGCTACGAGGCCCCCCAGTACGAACGGCTCACCATGCTGGTCGTCCCCGGTGACGGCGAGGCCACCCTGCTGGTGCCCCGACTGGAAGCGCCCGCCGTGATCGACCGGGGCGCCTTCGAGATCCTGCCGTGGGACGAGACCGACGATCCGGTCGCCATCGCCCTGGGCGTGGCCGGCCGCCCGGCGACGGCGGCGATCGGGGACCACACCTGGGCCCGCTTCCTGCTGGGGATGCAGGCACAGTCGCCCACTACCCGCTTCGTGCCCGCCACCCCGCTGACCTCCGAGTTGCGGGCCCACAAGGACGAGGCCGAGATCGGCTGGCTGCGGACGGCCGGGCACGCCGCCGATCGGGTGGCCGCTCGCCTGGTCGCCGAACGGTTCTCGGGCCGGACCGAGCGGGAGATCGCCGCCATCACCCGGGAGATGATCGTCGAGGAGGGCCACGAGGTCGCCGCCTTCGCCATCGTCGCCTCGGGCCCCAACGGCGCCTCCCCCCATCACGAGCCGGCCGACCGGGTCATCGGCCCCGGTGATCCGGTGGTGCTCGACTTCGGGGGAAGGGTGATGGGCTACTTCAGCGACACCACCCGTGACTTCGTGGTGGGGGAGCCTTCGGCCGCCTACGTGGCGGCTTATGAGGTGCTGAGGGAAGCCCAGGCGGCCGCGGTGGACGCCGTGCGGCCCGGCATCGCCGCCCAGGACATCGATCGGACCGCCCGGGAGGTCATCACGGCGGCAGGCTACGGCGAGCACTTCATCCATCGCACCGGCCACGGGATCGGCATCGAGGTCCACGAGGAGCCCTACATCATCGAGGGCAACCAGCGCATCCTCAAACCGGGGATGGCCTTCTCGGTGGAGCCGGGCATCTACGTTCCGGGGCAGTTCGGGATGCGGATCGAGGACATCGTCGTGGTGACGGGGGACGGATCAGAGGCCCTCAACCTCTCGTCGAGGGATCGATACACGGTCGAGTAGCAGTCGGCGCGGGCTCTACAGGGGCCCGCCAAGGAGGAGTCGAAGTGAACACCGAGCGCCGGGCAGCCACCACCATCGGGGTGCTGGCGATGGATGCCGTCCAGCGGGCCAACAGCGGCCACCCCGGCATGCCGATGGGCATGGCCGACATCGCCACCGTCCTGTGGTCCAGGCACCTCGTAGTGGATCCCTCCGACCCGACCTGGCCGGACCGGGACCGCTTCGTCCTCAGCAACGGGCACGGCTCCCTGCTGCTGTATGCGCTGCTGCACCTGTCGGGGTTCCCGGTCTCGATGGACGACCTCCGCAACTTCCGGCAGTGGGGGTCGCCGACGGCGGGGCATCCCGAGCGCCATCCGCGCCTCGGCATCGAGATGACCACCGGGCCGCTCGGGCAGGGCCTGGCGACGGCGGTGGGCATGGCGATCGCCGAAGAGCATCTGCGGGCCGTGTTCGGCGCCGATCTGATGGATCACAGGACCTACGTGTTCGTCGGGGACGGCGACCTGATGGAGGGCATCTCGTCGGAGGCGGCCTCGCTGGCAGGCCACCTGGGGCTGAGCCGCCTGATGGTGCTGTACGACGACAACGAGATCTCCATCGACGGCAGCACCGACCTCGCCTTCACGGAGGATGTTCCCGCTCGTCTGCGGGCGATGGGATGGGCCACCCTGGAGGCCGACGGCCACGACCAGGGGGCGGTCGACGAGGCGATCACCGCCGCCAAGACCTCGGACCGGCCCACGCTGATCTCGTGCCATACCCACATCGGCTACGGGTCGCCCCACAAGCAGGATTCCGCCAGTGCGCACGGCAGTCCGTTGGGTGCCGAGGAGATCGCCCTCACCAAGGAGGCGCTCGGCTGGCCGGCCGGCGTCGAGTTCGAGGTGGCCGGCGAGGTCTACGCCCTGTTCCGGGACCGGATGGCTGCCAACGGTGAGGCCCGCCGGGGGTGGGAGGCCCGCCGCGACGGGGCGTTTGCGGACGATCCCGAACTCGCCGCCCGGTGGAGTCGCTACTGGGAGCAGGGCCCGGTGACCGTGCCGTCCCTCGGGTTGGCGCCCGGAGAGAAGATGGCGACCAGGTCGGCGTCCGGCAAGGTGATCAATCGCATCGCCGCCGATCTCCCCTATTTGGTCGGAGGTTCGGCCGATCTGGCGCCCTCCAACAACACCTTCATCGAGGGGGAGGCGGAGTTCCAGGCCGGGTCGCCGCAAGGCCGCAACTTCCACTTCGGGGTTCGCGAGCACGCCATGGGCGCCGCCGTCAACGGCATGACGATCCACGGCGGCCTGCGCGCCTACGGCGGCACCTTCCTGGTGTTCAACGACTACATGCGCCCCGCCACCCGATTGGCGGCGCTCATGGAGGCGCCCAGCATTTTCGTGTACACCCACGACTCGTTCTTCCTCGGCGAGGACGGACCGACCCATCAGCCGATCGAGCACGTCGCCTCGCTGCGGGCGATGCCGAACATGTGGGTGATCCGGCCCGCTTCGGCATCGGAGACCGCCGAGGCGTGGGAGATGGCGCTGGGCAGGACGACCGGGCCGACCTGTCTGATCCTCACCCGCCAGGGCCTCCCCGAGTTCGAACGGGTTGCCGGCTCTACTCACCGTGGCGGCTATGTGGTCAGGGACGGCGCGGATGCGGTGCTGGTCGCCACCGGGTCCGAGGTGAGCCTGGCCGTCGGCGCCGCCGGGATCCTGGCAGAGGAGGGCATCGATCTCCGGGTCGTCAGCCTGCCCTGCTGGGAGGCCTTCTTCGAACAGGACGACGGCTACCGGACGTCGGTGCTCGGTGGTGGGCTCCCGATCGCCTCGGTGGAGGCGGCCGCGACCTTCGGTTGGGGCAAGATCGTGGGGAGCGGCGGACTCGCCATCGGCATCGA
>JAHJML010000252.1 GCA_018821365.1 Actinomycetota bacterium
CGCTTCTGGTCGAACCTCCTGCCCTGCGGGGAGAGAAGAATCCTTTTCCCGTCCCCCGCCGCTTCCAGCGCCCGGACCACGGGCTCGACCTTCATGAGCATGCCGGCGCCGCCGCCGTAGGGCGCGTCGTCCACGCTCCTGTGGGGGTCGTCCGTAAAATCCCTGATGTTGATGGTTTCCACTTCGAGGCAGCCTTTTGCGATGGCCTTTTCCAGGAGCCCGACCTTCAGGAACGAGTCGAAGATCTCCGGGAAAATCGAGAGCATCTTGATCGTGTGCTTCATGGCTTTCTTTTTTTCTTCCCCTTGTACTTGTATTCGTGAAAATCACCGAAATTGTTGACCCGCAAGGCGTTGTTTTCCCAGTCGATGAACTCCAGGTTTTCGTCGGTAAGCGGAAAATCAACGTCCCCTTCAGGGGTCGTGACGATGATAACCTCTCCCGCGCCCGCCGTGTAGCTTCCCGCGACTCTTCCCACGGCCGCGCCCGCGTCATGCACCTCCATGCCCTTGAGATCGTCGACGAAATATTCGTCGTCGTCAAGCTCCATGTCGTTCCTGTCGGCGAAGATGCAGGCGCCGCGCAGGGCTTCGGCCTGCTCGATGGTCGTGACCTGGTCGAAGGAGATGATGAGGTTGCCCGACGGCTTGCGCTGAATGTTTCGGATCGTCAGGCGCGCCGGGGCGAGGGCGCCTGTTTCGTCTTCGCCGGTCAGGATGGAAAGATTTTCATGGAGTGCGGGGTTTGCGCTGTTGAAAAGATAGACTTCAACCTTCCCCCTGAGACCGTGGGGCTTGACGATTCTCCCTAGTCGGAGCAGTTCCTTGCTTCTCAAGCCTTTATTCGGCTATTTCCAGCTGCGCTCTCTTATGGAGCTTGGTCGATGCAGCGCTGAGAATCGTCCTCATCGCTCGCGCCGTCTTGCCCTCCCTTCCAATGACTTTACCCAGGTCCTCCTTGGCAACTCTCAGCAGGATGATAGAGGTGTTCTCCAGCTTGTTCTCTTTAACGTCGACCTCCTCGGGATGATCCACCAGAGCCTTTGCAATGTACTCAATGAGATCCTTCAGTTCCAACGCTTCCATGATTCACCTCAACTGTACGGTTCACGTGTATATCAAATTGACCGCGCAAGCCGAATGGCGAGATTTTTCACGGTTGAAGTCGGCTGCGCCCCAACTTTTATCCAGTGATCATACCGCTCGCGGTCCAATTCGATTTCCGGAGGATTGATGTTCGGGTCATACCGGCCTATGCGCTCGATAAACCGCCCGTCCCTGGGCGATCGAACATCCGCCACGATGATCCTGTAGACCGGATGCTTTTTAGCGCCTTTCCTTGTGAGTCGAATTCTTACGGTCATAACAAATTCCTTTGAAAAAGTAGGGTAACATTAACGATTCGTGTAAGTATGAAGAAAAAATCATAATTGTCAAGATGAATTCGCTTATCGATATACAGGATATTGCCGCGATCTTTTTCGCCTTCCTGAAGACGACGCCGAGGACCAGCTTGGCGAGGAACCCGCCGAGGATGGCCAGGAAGGAGCAGAGGTAGGATGACAGAGGAACGTTGATGAGCTTGATGCTCAGCCAGGGGAAATGCTCGATCAGATATTGCATGACTCCAACAAGAAAACATGTTTGTCCTGATAAGTCAACCGCTTGCACGGCTGCGGCAGGACGTGTCAGTTCAGCGCCAGGCCCCGGCGCACCCACTGGAGCAGGTCGGGCAGGTTCATGGCGCCGGACACGCGCGCGACCTCGCGGCCGTGCCTGAACAGGACAAGCGTCGGAATCCCGTTGATGCCGAGGCGGGCGGCCAGCTCCTTGTTCCGCTCCGTGTCGACTTTCGCGAGCCGGACGTCAGGCTCGAGCCTGGAGGCGGCCTGTTCGAAGACCGGCGCCATCATCTTGCAGGGCGCGCACCAGCCCGCCCAGAAGTCGACGAGCACGGGAATGTGGCTGCGCTCGACATGTTGCTGAAAAGCGCCGGAATCAAGGGCGACGGACCGGCCCTGGAAGAGAGGACGGCCGCATTTTCCGCACTTGCCGTTGTGCCCGAGCCTGTGCGCGGGCACGCGGTTGACGCTGGAGCAGTGCGTGCAGACGATGTGGCAGGATTCGTTCATGACACCGGACAAGTTAAGGCCGATTTCAGGAGAGTCAATAAAACAAAAGGGGTGCATGCACGATTCCGGGGGATCGAAGGGGCCGGGCCTTGAATC
>JAHJML010000272.1 GCA_018821365.1 Actinomycetota bacterium
GTGACCGACATGCAGCGCACGGTCGACGCCGAGATCATCAGTTCGACCTTCGACGAACCGGCCGAACGGCACGTTCAGGTGGCCGAGATGGTGATTGAAAAGGCCCGTCGCCTCGTCGAGCATCAACAGGATGTCGTCATTCTGCTCGACTCCATCACTCGTCTGGCGCGAGCCTACAACACGGTGGTGCCGCACAGTGGCAAGATCCTCTCCGGCGGTGTCGATTCGAACGCGCTGCATCGTCCCAAGCGGTTCTTTGGAGCGGCGCGGAACATCGAGGAGGGTGGTTCGCTGAGCGTGTGCGCGACGGCGCTGATCGAGACGGGCAGCCGCATGGACGAGGTCATTTTCGAGGAGTTCAAGGGCACCGGTAACATGGAGATCGTGCTGGATCGCCGGATCTCCGACAAGCGCATCTTCCCGGCCATCGATATCAACAAGTCCGGGACCCGGCGGGAAGAGCTGCTCATTCCCGAGGGCGACCTGCGTAAAATATGGATTCTACGTAAGTTCCTGAGTGAGATGAACTCCGTGGAAGCGATGGAATTCCTCATCGAGAAAATGAGCAAGACCAAGACGAACAAGAAGTTCTTGGAATCGATGAACGGTTAGGTGCTATAATCGCCGCTTGGATTTTCCATATCCGGGGCCTCCGAGGGCCCCGGCGAACTCATGACCCGAGGGACAGGTGAGCACGATGAAGAAGGGCATTCACCCTGGTTACAAGAAGACGACGGTCAGCTGCGTGTGCGGCAATACGTTCGAGACCCGGGCCACGACCGGTGGCGAGGTCAAGGTAGAGATCTGCTCGAACTGCCACCCATTCTTCACCGGCAAGCAGAAGCTGGTCGACACGGCCGGACGCGTCGAGCGCTTCATGAAGAAGTACGGGATTGGGGAAGAGGGTAAGCATCAGCCGGTCGAAGAGAAGGCCGAGGCTGCCGAGCAGTAGCACCTGATCAGTACGTCCGCCCGGAGTCCGCAGTGGAGTCCGGGCGTTTTCTGTGCCCGAAACAAGGGATGCTGCCATGAGTACGGATCTCCTCAAGTCCTACCGCGAACTCCAAGAGCGCCTCGACGGACTGAGCCAGCAGATGTCCGATCCGAAGATTCTCTCAGACGCTCGGGAGATGAAGAGAATCGGTCGCGAGCATTCTCGGCTGCAGAAGGTGATCAAGGGGATGGTGGCTTACCGGAAGTCTCTGGACGCCTATATGGAGGCCAAGGAGATCATCGCCCATTCGCGCGATGAAGAGCTTGTAACCTTCGCCAGGGCGGAGCTCGAAGGTCTCGTGGCTGAGGAAGAGAAACGACGCGAAGAGCTCAAGGTTCTTCTGGTTCCCCACGACCCGGATGATGACCGGCCCGCCATAGTAGAGATTCGAGCCGGAACCGGCGGCGAAGAGGCCACATTGTTCGCGGCCGATCTATTCCGCATGTACTCGAAGTTTGCCGAACGGAAGGGCTTCAAGCTCGAGATCTTGACCTCGAATCGAACCGACCTGGGCGGCCTGAAAGAGGTGACATTTTCACTCGAGGCGGAGGGGGCGTTTGGAGCCATGCGGTTTGAAGGTGGCGTTCACCGCGTGCAGCGCGTGCCCACGACGGAGGCCTCCGGCCGCATCCACACCTCGGCCGCCAGCGTTGCGGTTCTGCCGGAGGTTGAAGAAGTCGAGGTCGAGCTGAATCGGGACGACCTGAAGGTCGACGTTTTTCGATCCTCCGGGCCGGGAGGCCAGAGTGTGAATACCACCGATTCGGCCGTGCGCCTGACGCACTTGCCGACCGGGATTGTCGTGCAATGCCAGGATGAGCGTTCGCAGCTGAAGAACAAAGCCAAGGCCATGAAAGTGATGCTGGCGAAGATCCAGGATCTCGAAAGGCAGGAGCGCGAAGAGGAATTGACCGCCGTCCGCCGGAGTATGGTCTCGACCGGCGACCGCAGCGCCAAGATCCGCACCTACAATTTCCCTCAGGGCCGGATCACGGATCATCGGATCGGGCTGACCCTTTACAGCCTCGATCGCTTCATGGAGGGTGAGATCGACGATATGCTCGAGGCCCTCCGCGTGGCGGACACCGAAGAGAGGCTGAAGCGCGGGACGCTCCGCTAGCTGCGGACCACGGCAAAGCCGCCGATCCGCCCCGCGCGTCTACTGCACGATCAAAATCTGCCGGCCAATCTCTTCCTTTCCAGTCGTCAGGACGTAGAAGTACACGCCGCTGCCCACGCGCTCTCCTCGGGCGTCACTTCCATCCCAACGAAGAACATGGGAGCCCGGGGTGTAGGGTGCGTCGGCGAGGGAACGCACGAGCCGACCGCTCACGTCGAGCACCTCCAGGCGGACCTTCTGTCGCGCCGGCAAATCGAAGCGGATCATGGTCGCACCACCGGCCGCGCTGAACGGGTTGGGCCGGTTCTGGTAGAGCATGACTCCGGCGGGCCGCACGGGAAGCTCGCTCGCGTCGGAAGGATCGGGCTCCACTCCCAAAATGAGGACGTCATCAACAAACCACCCTTCACCCGGTCCACCACTGTCGCTCCCGAAGCGAAACCGCAGTTGAACGGTGCCGACCGTGTCGATCAACTGGATGGTCTCCTCCGCCCAGTCGTGCGAGCCGGAAAAGACGGGTGTGCCTTGGGGGAACGGTCCCGGATTCGCGCGGAGGCGGATCAGATAGGGATAGCCGCCGTCGGGCGTGATCTGGTACCAGGGACCTCCGTCGACCGATGCCTCGATGACTCCGCCATCA
>JAHJML010000278.1 GCA_018821365.1 Actinomycetota bacterium
CGTAGTCACATGCAGACAAACCAGCAGCGCTGAGCGACCGCAGGGCTGAATTGCACTCCGGGGCAAGATTAGCAAGGTGAGTCCCTTTGGAAACGTCTTGGGACGCCGGAGTGTGGACATGGAAGTCCGCAAGATAGAACGCTGCGGCGGAGCCCCGGATACGCTTGTAGAAGTCCCTATTCGTCTCCATCACTGCAACTCCTTAGGACAGGAATCGGACTCAGCATGGTGTGGCTCAATGATGCATGCATGCCTCCGCCAACGGCATCGGCCAGACCAAGGTAGCGGTCTCATGCTACAGGTTCCCTGGATTCCATCAAGTGCATCCGTCGGCTCCACAATGATAGGCTCCCTAGGCCAACGGCAGGACCACGGGCAGACGAACCCGGTGCGGCCCTGGCCCAGCAGAGCCGCGATGCTGCACCAGCGTTGACGGCCAGGGCCGTGACGGGGCCAAACACTCCTTGCATCCAGGGTTCGACTATCATCAGTACAGAACCTCTACCGCAAGGAACAGCGCGTTCAGGCAGCATTGCCTGATATCCGCGTATTTGTCCCAGACGAGCTGCATGGGAGTTAGCCTGTGTGCCCCATAGTTGCGCAGAGCATAGCAGACGGATAGGTCGACTGCTGAACCCGTAGGTACATGCCCGTTTGGAAACTTGAATGCGCCAGTAAGGACATCGGCCAGGGTCTGATCGGGTGTGGCGTTCATACCAGCGTTGAGCGTCCGCAAGTCAGCCTCTGTGATCGATAGTACTGCCCGCTGAGCAAGAAAGGCCGCGTGCTTCAGAAAAGACGTCGATCCTGCAGTGTTGTGAGGGGTGATTGCCGCATCAATCACGAGCAGCATGTCAAACAGCAGGTTTGATATCATCTGGCCCGCGAATTGACTCCGTCGCGCATATTCTGGAATGTTGTCGACCGCAATGAAGTGCGAGATTGCATGGGAGAAGACGAAGACGGCGTGGACAGCGGTTGGAGCGGAAAGGAAGCGCTGTTGTAGTTGTTCGAGATGCAATGCCCGTCCGCGCGTCTGCCGATACTGGGCAAGAGCCTTGTTGAGAAAGTCTGCTTGCCGAAGCAACCATGGCCGAAACGCCTGATCAACCTTGGCGTAGTTGATTGATGCAAATGCAAAGGAAGGCAGGTCGGTGTAGGTGTTGGGAAATCCTCGAAGGTCTTCCTCGAGGGCTTGATGCATGAATGCGTAGCCTTTGTTCAGATTCCCCTTGATAATCGCCGTCATGCCCCAGAAGTAGAATGGTGTGCCTTTGTGGATGAATCGGCCGGAATGCGCAGCCTCCCACTCGATTGCTGGTGCAAGAGAAATTTTCCAGATGGCTTCTGCATCCTCGTATCTCCCCGATGCGAAGAGGTTCTGCCAGAGAATAGAGAATGAGTTGAAGTAGTCGTTGTGCCGTTGGGCGTCAGTGGTCTGATCGAAGTAGGTCTTCGCAGCGGCCGATAGGCCAGAGAGATCATAGGCATGCCCGCCGAGAAACGCTGCATGGAGGTCCAGAATGGCCTTGTTGAGGGATGGATCCAGGTCTGGCAAGTTGATCCTATTGCCGCCAATGATGAGATCCATTCCAATGCCTCCCCCTGACTGAGTCTTGCTCATCGAACCTAAGGACACGTCACCGTCCGCCCATCAGCTGAATAGACCTTCCTGGCTAGCCGCCTGCCTTCTGGTGGCGGCAGCTAGCCGCATGATCTCGGGCCAGCTCTGCACGAGTCCATTGTAGCTCATCGCCTCCGGGGCCCTCTTCTTCCTCTCACATATCGTAAACAGCCGGTATGCTAACTCCCGACAGACCTCCACCCGTCCGCCAAGCCGGCTTGCCAAGTCGGCCGCGGCAGCCTCGCCGCCGGATTCAAGCACCCTGATAAGGTGATGAACGACTTCCCAGATGGTCAGCCGACTATCAATTGAAGGGTCCCAATCGGCAGGCAGTTCTGCTGGTCGCAAGAGTCTTACCTTCCCTGACTTGGCAACCAGGACACCCGCCTCGACCATTCCCGTCACACTCGTGTTTTTCGCCTTCGATAGCGTCTCGGCTACACCGTATTCGCCTTCCAAGAAGCCCTGCTGCTCGAACCAAGCCAGAGCCCAGCGGCTATCGGCGTCGAGATCGCCTTCCTGCTCTGCAAGCGCTTCGTCCAGCTCTCTGTTGATGAGTCCCAGAGCTTCTCGGATTGACAAGGGACGCCCCTCGGCAACCAGAACTTCCGCATAGCGCGTATAGACTGCCATCCCCGGGCCAATTGCGGACTGGGCCAGGTCAACGGGAGCCACATTGCCTTTCTGTAGGAGCGCGAGCGCACGCGGTAACTCATTCTTCAAGGCACCGAGAAAACCGAGTCGAGAGACCGCCCCTGCAAGAGGGTCAGATCTGCGGCAGGCAAGAACAATGCTTGAGGCTAGTGCATTGGTCCCCTGCCCGATCATTCGGCTCCTATTCTCGGTCCTCATCGGCCATGTACCGGTTATTGCTAGACCAGCGCGTATGGCGGCGTCTAAGAACGTCTCCCAGCCCGTGCTTGCCACACCTCCGTCCGATTCGACTTCAGATTGCTTGAAGGCGTAGTAGATCGCAACTGGGAACGCAGGATGGGCTCTTTCCGCCAATCCCCTGATCGCCTTTGACATGCCATTCAGAAAGAAGGC
>JAHJML010000258.1 GCA_018821365.1 Actinomycetota bacterium
CCGCGCGGAAGCCGCGGCCTGGCGCGAGAGGCTCTTCGCCTATCGACAGGCCCAGGGCGCGCCCTGCCCGGTGCCCGCGGCCACGCTGATCTGGAAGAACCCCTGGCTGGCTGCTGGCGCCGGCACCCATATCAACGCCGTGATGGAGGCCATCGGTCTCGAGAACGTCTTCGCGGATCGCCGCGACTACTTCGCCATCGAGCTCGAGGACCTGGCGCGGCACGGGCTCGACCTGATCCTGATGCCGGACGAGCCCTACCGCTGGAGCAAGCGGGATGCGGTAGTGGTGGCCGAGGCCGCGGGTTGCGACGACGCGCCGGAGTTCTGCCCGCGGCTCGACGGCAAGCTGCTCACCTGGTACGGCACCCGCACGGCGCCTTCCCTGCGCGAGCTGATGAGGCTGTTCGAGCCCCTGCTGGTGGGAAGCGAAGGCGTGGCATGAAGCCGGTTCACATGTGCAGCTCGAGGATGTCCCCGTCCTCGACCAAGTAGTCTCGACCCACCTGCTGGCCGTCGAACTTGCCGCTGCCCCAGATCCGCGCGAACTTCAGGCCCGCCGCCCGGCCGCGATGGACGAGGCGGGCGACGTCGATCACGCGGTCGCCCCTGAACAGCGTGAACGGCCGCTCCATGTCCGGCGGCTTGCCGGGGACCTTCGTGTAGACGCGCACCACGTCGAGGCCGCGCCGCAGCATCGACCCCAGGCGGTCCAGACCTTCCCCCGTCGCGGCCGAGACCGCGATGGCCGGGTAGCGCGCCTCGACCAGTTCCTCCAGGGCCGTCACCTCGTCCGGGTCCAGTCCCAGATCGACCTTGTTGACCACGAGCAAGGTGGGCAGGACGGTGTGGAAGATGGTCTCGTCCGCCTCGTCGCCCGGTTGCTCCGGTTCGGGCGGTGCCGACCCCACCGGCTCCGTCCCGGGTAGGCCCTCCACCAACCCGCCGGGCAGGCGGCCCCGCCAGTCGTCCGACAGGATGATGCGCTTCTCGGCCAGGCGCTCTCGGATGGAGATCACGTCCTCGGTGCAACCGGGCACGTGCAGATCGATCACCAGGAGTGCGGCGTGCGCCGGCTGCATGGCGTTGGGCAGCCAGGGTTCCATCAACTCGGCCGAGATGGGGGGCAGATCCACCAGCTGGAACTGCACTTCGTTGTGCATCAGCATGCCGGGCAAGGGTTCGTTGGTGGTGTGGGGGTAGGGAGCAGACTCGGCCCGCGACCCGGTCAATCGCGAGTGCAACAGCGACTTGCCGGCGTTGGGCGGTCCGACCAGGGCCACCTGGGCCGCGCCCTCCGTGCGGATCACGCGGGTCGGTCCCGTGCGGGCGGCGCCCTTCTGGGGCCCCGACACCTCGGCCGTCAACTCCTTGATGCGCGTCTTGATGTCCGCCTGCAGGTGTTCGGTTCCTTTGTGCTTGGGAATCGTCTTGAGCATCTCGCGCAGGTGTTCGAGGCGCTCGGTCGGCTCGCGCGTCTGACGGAAGGCCGCCTCGGCCTTCTTGTATTCCGGTGAGACGTTGGTCGGCATGATTCCTCGCGTCGCATGATATCATGACCGCGACGGATTGCGTAGACCTCGCGAGGAGGTGACGACCTGATCTACCGCCTGCTGGCCGATCTGGTGGTGTTGCTCCACTTCGCCTTCATCCTGTTCGTGCTGCTGGGCGGATTGCTCGTCCCGCGACGCCCGCGTCTGGCCCGGCTTCATCTGCCGGCGGTCGTCTGGGGCGCCTTGATCGAGTTCCGGGGCTGGATCTGCCCCTTGACGCCCCTGGAGAAACAGCTGCGCCTCGCAGCCGGCCAGGGAGGCTATCCGGAAGGCTTCGTCGAGCATTACATCCTGCCGCTGGTCTACCCCCCCGGGCTGACACGCGAGATCCAGCTCGTGCTCGGTGCCGCCGTGCTGGTCGTCAATGCGGCGGCCTACGGCGTGGCGTGGCGGCGCCGCCGGAAACGTCGTGGCCCATGACCGCAGCCTGTGGCAAGATGATGTGCATCACCGGGAGGTTTCTCGCACATGCGAGCACGCGACGGCGCCGCGGGGCGCGGATATTACGCAGAGGGCCTGGCCGCCGAGAGGTTGCGTCTCTGCTACGACCTGGCCACGCCCGAGGTACGCCGCTACATGGGCGCCGAGATCGCACACGTCCGCGCGCGCCTCGATCCGGACGATCGCGTGCTGGAACTGGGCTGC
>JAHJML010000243.1 GCA_018821365.1 Actinomycetota bacterium
GACTGCACTGACCTGTGTCGGTTGCCGACCTGCGGAGATGGGGTTGTTCAACAAGGCGAAGACTGTGACGATGGAAACCTCAGCAACGCCGACGAATGCTTGGTCTCTTGTCTTTGGGCAAGCTGCGGCGACGGCTTCACCTTTGATACAGACACCGACCTGGATCACCCTTCAAACCCCGAGGCGATAGAGCAATGCGACGACGCCAACGGCCAAAACAACGATTCCTGCACGACCGATTGTGAAGAGGCCACTTGCGGTGACGGGATTATCTGGCTCGGGGTGGAAGAGTGTGATGACAACAATGAAATCGACACTGACGGGTGTCGAGCCAACTGCGAGGTGGCACGTTGTGGTGATTCAGTGGTGCAAACTGGGGTGGAGCAATGTGATGACGGCAATCCACACGACAACGACGACTGCCTTTCCACATGTATGTGGGCTGACTGTGCAGACGGCGTGGTATGGACGGTGGATGACGGGGGTTTGGACAACCCCAATTCTGATTCGGAAGGCACCGAGCAGTGTGACGATGGCAACGCCGTCGACGGCGATTGGTGCAGTGGCAGCTGCGAGCTCGAGTGCAGGATGGGAGATCGACAAACCCTCGATGCCAACCATTGTTACACCTTCTTCGGCGTTGACGGTGACGCTGTCAACCCGCCCAAGACTTGGGATGATGCAAGGGCCACCTGTGAGCTGCTGGGCGCTCACTTGGTCGAGATCGCAGATTCCGCAGAGAACGACATTGTGACCAGCCTCATCAACGGTGATGCACCCGCCTGGCTTGGGCTCAGCGACCAGATGAGCGAAGGGGTGTTCTACTGGACCATCGGTCCTTCTTTGCGTCGAGCAGTGACATTTCAGCCCTGGATAGCCGATGAGCCCGACAACCGAGATGTGGCCGCCGACCTGGAACCGGCGGACTGCGTGTTCTCGAACGATTCGGGTGGATGGATCGATGATGACTGCGCCGCGGCGCGACCCTTCGTGTGCGAATACGAGTGGGAGTGATGTGTTGGCCCAACGGGGAGGATCTTGCGGTGACTAGACCCAGGACATGGCGACTATTGGCGCCGTTTATCTTCGCAGCTCTGTTGCCGAGATGCGCCGACGAACAGGGTTCCTTTTGCGGTGACGGTGTCGTTGACGAAGGTGAGCCGTGCGACGATGGCAACACCGATTCGAATGATGACTGCCTTCCCTCGTGTGAGTTGGCCATCTGTGGAGATGGTGTTGTCTTAAAGGTGCATGAAGCGTGCGATGACGGGAACGACGTCGACGATGACGAATGCACCAACAGCTGCACATTGCCCCGCTGCGGTGATGGGATCGTGCAAGCTCCAGAGGTTTGCGACGATGGCAACAGAGACCCCTACGATAGTTGCTTGATCTCTTGTGTGCCCGCATCTTGTGGCGATGGGTTCGTACAGGGTGATGAGGCTTGTGACGACGGGAACTTCGTCGAGTCCGACAGCTGTCTGAACGACTGTGTCTTGGCCAGCTGTCCAGACGGCGTGGTTTGGTTTGGTGTGGAAGCCTGTGACGATGGGAACGAAGACGACCACGACCACTGCACCAATCGCTGTGGCCTACCATCCTGCGGAGATGGTGTTGTTCAGAATGATGAGCAGTGTGATGATGGAAACCTCGACAACCACGACGATTGTCTATCCTCGTGCCTTTACTCTCACTGCGGCGACGGCTTTATCCGCCTGGATATCGACGACCCCGAAGATCCGACGTACGAACAGTGCGATGATGGCAACGCCAGCGACCACGATGCTTGCCTAACATCGTGTGTTTGGGCCTCTTGTGGTGATGGGTTCGTCTGGGCCTGGGCTGAGGCGTGCGACGACGGAAACCTCGACGACGATGACGGCTGCAATCGCGCCTGTACCTTCCCACAATGCGGCAACGGGCTCGTCGATCTCGGTGAAGGGTGTGATGATGCCAATCAAGATCCCTCAGATGGCTGCCTGAATGACTGCCATGAGGCTGTCTGTGGTGATGGCATTCTTCGGCGAGATATCATCGATCCCGACGACCCAGCGTTCGAGCAATGCGATGATGGCAATCTGGATGACACGGACGCATGTCGAAACACTTGTCAGCTCGCGTTCTGTGGCGACGGTGTCGTCTTTGACGGGGTGGAAATCTGTGACGACGGGGACTTTGACGATGACAACGGATGCAACAACACC